>NZ_AP026800.1:1200000-1568556 GCF_033095945.1 Bombiscardovia apis
GGCTGACCATACTATACAAAAAGACCCCGCACTAGGCAGGGTCTTTTTAAGCAACAGCAGCCAAACTTGGCTACTATCAGACAAACTCAGGCAGCAAGCGGAGCGTTCACATCGGCAGGCAGAGCCTTCTTGGCTTCCTCAACGATGGAGTTGAAAGTCTCGATGTCGGAAACAGCCAACTCAGCCAGTGCGCGACGGTCGAGCTCAATGCCGGCCAGACGCAGACCCTGGATGAAGCGGTTGTAAGTGATGCCCTGTGCGCGGCAGGCAGCGTTAATACGCTGAATCCACAGCTTACGGAAATCACCCTTGCGAGCCTTGCGGTCGCGGTAGTTGTAGTTAAAGGAGTGTAGGAGCTGTTCCTTGGCCTTACGGTAGAGACGCGAACGCTGACCACGGTAGCCAGAAGCCCTCTCTAGTACGACCCTGCGCTTCTTGTGGGCGTTCACTGCCCTCTTGACACGTGCCATTTGAAATTCCTCAGCTTTCTAAAAAATCTTGCAGACGTAACCAGTTGATGGTGCAACAAACCAAAAGGCTTACTTGCTCAGCATCTTCTTGATGTTCTTGGCCTGGCTTGGTGCGAGCACTGCATCACGCGAGAGGGCGCGACGCTTGCGAGCCGACTTGTGCTCAAGATTGTGGCGCATGCTGGTTCCAGCCTGCATGAGCTTGCCCGAGCCGGTGACACGGACGCGCTTAGAAGCGGCTGAATTACTTTTCATCTTCGGCATTGCTGCCCTCCTTGGATATTGTCTTCTTCGTGGAAGTCTTTGCTACGGCAGGCTCAGCGTCGATGCGTTCAACTTCGCGCTGCGCCTCCTGCTCGGCTTCAAGCTTGACGCTCTCGCCTTCCTGCTTAGCTGCAAGACGAGCGGCCTGACGCGCTTGACGCTCAGCACGGGCCTGGTCGCCACGACGGCGCTGCTCGGACTGTGTTTGTACTTTCTTGCCCTTAGGAGCGAGCGTCATAATAATATTGCGCCCTTCCTGCTTAGGAGCAAACTCAACACTGCCCAATTCAGCGACTTCATCTGCCAGTCGACGCAAGAGTTCAACACCGCCGATTGGGCGGTACTGCTCGCGACCACGCAGCATGATGGTGACCTTGACCTTGTCTCCAGAGTTCAAGAAGCGCTCAACATGCCCCTTCTTGACCTGGAAGTCATGCTCGTCAATCTTTAAGCGGAATCGGATTTCCTTAATTTCAGCCGTCGTTTGATTACGACGGGCTTGGCGAGCTTTGACCTTTTCGGTGTACTTAAACTTACCGTAATCGATGAGCTTGGCCACTGGGGGCTTCGCCTGGGCAGCCACCTCAACTAGGTCGAGGCTAGCTTCCTTAGCCAGGTTAAGGGCCACTGACGTAGCAATAATCCCCACCTGTTCACCGTTCGGACCGATCAGACGTACCTGTGGGGTGCGTATCTCGTCGTTAATCCGTGGTTCGTCGCTAATGATGACTCCTTCTTATACTTCGTGTATGCGAAGCTTCCGAAGGTCAGACTAGCCTACTGACGCAAGCTAGAGCCGCAATAAACTCACGCTTACCGCTGGCCAGCAGAATCTAATACACACTCTGCTCTGTACAACCCGAAGCCATAAGAGGCTTCCAGGTGGGAAGTTCCGCTTTCTTGATTGCTCAAGCTCTAAGCACTCTACCACAGCCCCTAGGACTTATCAGCACCCGCCCAAGACCAGCCCCAGACTCAGTCCGGCTTCTGGCCTTGCAGTTTAGAACTATTAGCTTCCGGTCCGCCCTGAGAATCTATGCGCCCTTGACATTTTCCATCTTCTCTTTGGTCCAAAAGCCATCGCCCAAATCAGACAAATCTCCAGACAACTGCCCCGACATATCGCCTAGGTTCGGCTCAGCCTGCAAAGTACGACCGTCCGTCATACTCTCATGAACGCAGAAGACGAATAAGAAGGACGTAGCCAGCAATACACATACTGACAGTATATTAAGTACTTTTCTCATAATCCGCTCCATTCTATCCGCCGTCTGCTAGCCTGCGCTTATCTTAAGTTTTACCTTGTGTCTATTAGTACCAGTACGAACTAGCCTACGGCAATATACTGAACAAGAAACATACCCCGCACTCAAGGTATAAGTGCAACGAGCTGGTTTCTTTATGGATGGCAGCCCCCAAGCAAAGCGCCAGTAAACCCACTGACACTTTGCCCTGCCGTGCAGGTAATTTAATTAGGCCTGGCCGTCAACCAGGGGCAAGTAGTCGCCGTAGCCTTGGGCTTCCATGTCTTCTTTGGGGATGAAGCGTAGGGAGGCTGAGTTCATGCAGTAGCGTAGGCCGCCTCGCTCCTTGGGACCGTCGGTGAAGACGTGGCCCAGGTGGGAATCGCTGATTGCGGTGCGCACTTCGACCCGGGGGCGACCGAAGAGCTTGTAATCGGTGCGCTCTTTGAGGGTGTTGGGGTCGATGGGCTTGGAGAACGACGGCCAACCGCAGCCTGCGTCGAACTTATCAGTCGAAGAAAACAGGGGCTGCCCGCTCACCCGATCCACGTAAATGCCAGGTCGGAAGTTGGCATCGTAAGCATTCTCAAAGGGTCGCTCGGTGGCGGCCTCCTGGGTCACCTCGTATTGGAGCGGATCCAAGGCCCAAATTTGCTCGATAAAGCGCTGCCTACTGGCCACGCCCTCAATCTTCTCAGCCGATATATGGCAGTAGCCGTTAGGGTGCTTTTGCAAATAGTCTTGGTGGGATTCTTCGGCTTTGTAGAAGTTCTTCAACTCCTCAACTTCTACAACTGGCTCCTTGCCGCTGCGCTGGGCGAGTTCCGAAAGAGCCCTGAGGAATACCGGCTCTTGGTCAGCGCGGTAGCCTGGCTCCCAGTACAGACCCGAACGATACTGGCGCCCCTTATCGTTGCCCTGCCTATTGAGCGAATAGGGGTCAATAACGTCAAGGAAGAGCAAAACTAGCGTGCGCAAACTCACCATTTGCGGGTCATATATTACTTCTACAGCTTCGACCGCGTCCGTGCGCCCGGAGCACACTTGCTCGTAGGAGGGCCGCTCCAGCTGAGATTGAGCATAACCAACTGACGTGGAACGCACGCCAGAAACGCCTTGCATATAGCGCTCAAGACCCCAGAAACAGCCACCTGCCATGTATACCGATTCGAGTTGTCGCTCCTGATTGCTGCCCATACTGCCCCTCGTTCCCTTGTATGCATGTATCAATAAGTACTGTATGCAACTGCTGCGCTTTCTAGACTATTCCCTCTTGCACTCTCAGCAAGTGCTTGGGCGGGCTTTCCTCCGTGGGCACATACGGCTAGTCTAAAAGCACCGTATGTAAGTCGCCTGAGCGGCAAGAAAGGTGGGGCCACATGGACGAGGGCCGGGCAGCAGACAAGACCTGCCTCATTTTTGGGGCTGGGCATTACTATGACGAGAGCACACCTCTTCCTGCGCATGACTTTCTCATAGCCGCAGATGGTGGGGCTGACCATGCACGCCAAGCCGGACTCCTTCCGGATATAACAGTGGGCGACTTCGACTCCATTACTGCCGCTCCTGCCATCGATGGCAGTCATATTGCACTGCCCGCAGAAAAAGACGACACCGATATGATGGCCGCCCTCAAACTTGGCTGGGAACACGGCTACAGACGCTTTCATATATATGGTGGGCTCGGCGGGCGTATCGACCACTCAATCGCCAACGTAGCGACCCTGTGTTTGCTGGCGCAATCAGGCGGAGTAGGGGTGCTTCACGGCGAGGGCACTGCAGTCAGCGCTATCTGCAAAGGCAGACTCTCCTTCCCTGCTTGGGATTGCACAGCAGGCACTATGTTCTCTGCTTTTTCAGCTTCAGATTGCGCGCGTGGAGTCAGTGAGCAAGGATTCAAATATGAGCTTGACCATGCCAGCATGGATATGGTTATGAGTGAAGGATCTGGGGTGAGCAACGAATTCATCAGCAACCAGCCGGCCCAAGTCAGCGTGGAGCAGGGCACGCTCATTGTTACTTACCCGCTGTGCGCTCCCGAGCCAATCTGGCACAGTCAGCAGCCAGCAGTGCCCAGCCTCGGACACTTAGACGAGCACGTCTCGACCCACTTACGGGCAGCACGAACCACTCCTAGCAGCTCTGAGCAATGACTCGCTTCCAGACTCCGGCAATACACCCACTGCCGAACCATTGAAAGGTACACACATGACTCTCTCTTCGCCCGAACAAGCTCTTTTTGTATGCTATCCGCGCTGCTCCACTTGCGCCAAAGCACGCACTTGGCTCGACGAACACAAGGTTGCTTATACCGAGCGTGACATCAAGACAGACAACCCGACCTATGAGGAACTCAAGCGTTGGTTTGAGCTGAGCGGACTACCTGTCAAGCGATTCTTCAACACTTCGGGCATGTCATACCGGCAATTGCCTCCTGAGAAGCGCCCGGATGCTCTCAGTGGCGACGAAGCTTTGCGCTTACTGGCAACTGACGGCATGTTGGTTAAGCGCCCTATTTTAGTTGTGGGTGAGCAAGCGTTAGTGGGCTTCCGTCTGGATGATTGGGAGGAACATGCGAACACTGAGCCGAACGGAAAATAAGCGTTTTAGCACAAAAAGTACCACTTTTTTGCTCAACAGAATTGTGCGTTTTCCTTGACGCTGAGGGCGTTATTGTGTTTGTTCGAAGTACAGGCGGCGCACTAGAATATGACGTGTTACATAAAAAGGCCGTAAGTAATCGTGCCGTCGGCACGCAGCAAGCGGCCAGCCTATGAGGGAGTATAAATGACAGTAAAGATTGGTATCAACGGCTTCGGTCGTATCGGTCGCCTGGCTTTCCGTCGTATTTTCGAGCTGCAGCAGCGCGGCGGCGATGCTTCAAACATTGAGGTCGCAGCCATCAACGATCTGACCACGCCTTCGATGCTGGCCTACCTGCTCAAGTACGACAGCACCCAGGGTCCCTTCCGTCACGACGACGGCACCCCGGTTGAGGTCTCCTCCACCGATACCGCCATCATCGTAGACGGCAAGGAATACACCGTCTATGCCGAGAAGGATGCTAACAACATTCCTTGGGTCAAGAACGACGGCGTTGACTACGTACTGGAGTGCACCGGCTTCTACACTTCCGCTGAGAAGTCTCAGGCCCACCTGAACGCTGGAGCCAAGAAGGTTCTGATCTCTGCTCCTGCCAAGGACGAGACCACCCCCACCGTGGTTTACGGTGTCAACCACGAAATTTTGAAGCCTTCGGATAAGATTATTTCCGCTGGCTCCTGCACCACCGGCTCCCTGGCTGCCATGGTCAAGCTGCTTGACGACAAGTTCGGCATCCGCATTGGCTTCATGACCACCATCCACGCCTACACCGGTACCCAGATGCTGCTCGACGGCCCCCGTGGCAAGAACGGCCGCGCCAACCGCGCAGCTGCCATCAACACCATTGAGCACTCCACCGGCGCCGCCAAGGCAATCGGCCGCGTTGTGCCTTCCGTGGACGGCAAGCTCCAGGGCCACGCTCAGCGCGTAGCTGTTCCCGATGGCTCCGTCACCGAGCTGACCTCCGTCTTGAACAAGAAGGTCACCGCTGAGGAAATCAACGCAGCCTTCAAAGAAGCCTTCTCCGACACCGATTACTTCGGTTACAACGAAGACGGCATCGTCTCCTCCGACATCATTGGCGACACCCACGGCGGTGTCTTCGATGCCACTCAGACCGACGTGAACAACGCCGGCGACGATCAGCTGGTCCGCACCGTCTCCTTCTACGACAACGAGAACGGTTTCACCTCCAACATGATCCGCACCCTGCTCTACTTCGCTGAGATTGGCGAGTAAGCATAACTAGGTCACACTAGTTACAGTTTGCAAGGGCTCAACCTGCTGGCAACAGCGTGGTTGAGCCCTTTTCTTATATCTTGGCAATTTCCCTACCAAGTTCAAAGGTCTTTGTTGCAAGCTCAATGATGCTTAGCCACTACTTTCATCAAGACATCGCACAGGCTACCAACTATCATCCCTACAACGAAGCCGATAACCATCACAGCAAGAGGATTATTGCTCAGCCAGCCGGCAGCAAGATAACCCAAAGTCCACATGTAGATGGACCACAGAAGGCCGGCGAGCGCGGAGAGGGGCAAGTAGCAGCTGAGCGGATAGTGGGCTGCGCCGGCAGTTAGGTTAATCACCGTACGCCCCGAGGGCACGAACCGGGAGGCAATGGTAAAGAAGCCGCCGCCGTATTCAAAAGAGCGGTGGGCCCAAGAGATGACAGTCTTGCCAAGTGAGCCTTGGAAAAATACTATCTTGCTGAGTGGCACAGCTCGCCCCAGCCAATACGTAGCAGCGTCTCCAGCCATGAACGACAGTGCGCACACTAAGAAAACCGCCAGAGGCAAGGGCTGGCCCTGAGCGCGAAAGGCTGAAGCCGCCGTCAGCACCAGCAGCTCTGTGGGAATAGGAATAATAAGCGCGTCAAAAAATGCTGCGAGCCCTAAAGCCCACAGTCCCCAGCCCGAAGAGAGTGCGGCCAATAGCCAAGCGTTCAACGCTCCCATGGCCACTCCCCTCCAACGCTCTTCCTATGAACACCACTATACAAGTGCATGCAAGCGCTCTCAGCACAAAACACCGCAAGCCTCAACAAAACTCAGTCGCGAGATACCAACTTGGGGATAGCAGCATTGCCGGCACTCAGTTGGCGGCTGGCAGTAGAATGTGAACGATAACAAACCACTAGCTTTTGGGAGTCAATCATGAGCAATGATGCTACACAAACCGGTGCAGTAACGCCGCGCACCGGGCAGCAGTACACGATCGAGTTCGGCGATTACCGCGCTGTTGTTACACAGCTGGGAGCTACCTTGCGCAGCTTGCGCTATCAGGATCAAGATTTGATTGCCTCATTTGAGGCTGACGAGCTCATTCCCTGCTCGAACGGCAACGTATTGGTACCCTTCCCCAACCGCGTTGAAGACGGCGAATACAGCTTTGAGGGGCGCAGTTACCAGCTGCCTATCGATGAGCATGAGCGACGCAATGCTATCCATGGCTACGGATACCGCTACTACTGGCAACTGGAGAGCTTGACCGAGTCCAGCGTCACTCTCACTTGGCGCACTCCCGCCATCAAGTACTACCCCTTCGATTTGCTGGTGAGCGTGACCTACCAGCTAGACGAGCAGGGATTAACCATGACCACCCGCGCCCGCAACCAGGGCCAGCAAAACGCCCCTTGGGCTTTCGGCATTCATCCTTGGCTATCTAACGGGAAAGAGAGCCGTGGAGATGCCATAGAAGCCGATAATGAGGCATGCTCGCTGCTCATCCCCTGCCCCACGCATGTAAGCGTCAATGACCGACTTATTCCCACCGGTGAGGAAAAAGCTGAGGGTAAGTTTGACCTCCAAGATGGGCCCAGCCTCTCAGGTCGCTCATTCGACGATGCTTGGTGCAATCCTACCCGTGATGCTCAAGGCCGCTCCACAGCAGTCTTTACCCGCCCCGACGGCATTCGCATCAATCTGTGGGCAGATGAAAGCATTAAGGCCTGGCAGGTGTGCACTGGAACCGGCTTCGATGCCTCCTTCCGCCCGGCAGGTGTGGCAGTTGAACCGATGACTGCCTATGCCAACGCTTTGCGCACCGGAAAGGACTTGGTAGTTATCGAACCTGGTCAGTCCTACAGCAGCCAAGTAGGCTACCGGGCCGAGCGCATATAGAGTTCAGCTGGCCACATATCGCACATCGAGCGCACCCGGTCGCGTGGATGTGTGATAATGACTTGAGGCTTATTCGTAAAAGAAGCAAAGGAGTCCATCATGGGCATGCGCGGACGTAAGCGTAGGGATCGCCGCAAGAAGGCTGCCAACCACGGCAAAAGGCCAAACACCTGATCCTGAGCTCTCAGAGCACGAGATACACGTATGCCCGCTCACCAAGTCCAGCACTTGGCAAAGCGGGCATTCTTATATGCTCAATAAGAGCAAAGCACAGATAATAAAACTACACTTACACAGCCTTGCTTGCAGCAGTTTCGTCGGTGCTGTCAGCACCTTCAAGTTGGTCAAACATCCGTTGAAGACGCTCAATTAAGCAAGCAGGAGCGCATTCAGGGCGCAAGTAGGTACGCAATTGCTCAATTACTCGCCGCTCGGCTTCATCACAGCTACTTTGGAGATCGAAACAATCGCCTACTTGGACAGGGGCAGAATGGGGGGTTCGTGAGATATGCAGGCTGGCATGAGAGACATTCACCTGTCCGTCGTTACAGGCATAGTGACTCATCTCAATGCGAGTACTCATCTACGTAACCTCTCCTATTCAACTACCCAATAGTGTTATGGTAAAACCTATTAGCACCACAAAGCTACTATTTCCGCTTAAGGCGAGCACCAATATCCCTAATCGGGATTGGACTCAGCATTTCCCCGTGGTCGGTCTTTTACCGATTGACGCTTCACTGCCGTAGCCTTAGAGTCATTAACATTAGCACTATCTATGCCGTAGCCGCGATCTCTTGCGTATTTTTGCAGTTCTTCTCTCAGTTGGGCCCGAGCACGATTAAGTCGACTCATCACCGTGCCGATTTTGATTCCTTGTTCATCGGCTACTTGTTGGTAGGATTTGCCGTCGATAGCCGCATCTATAAAGACACGCCGCCGTTCGGGACTTAACTTATTGAGGGCAGCCATAATTTCTTCGGGAGCAAAAGCCTCTAGATACTCCTGCTCGGCAGATTTTAAGCCCTCTGGAGTATGCTCAGAAGCAGAATAAATGTCCCAGTCGTTATATTCGCCAGTAGAGTCATTCGCACGTTGGGGGCGGCGCTTGGCTTTGTGGTACTGGTTAAAGAAAGCGTTACGCTCTATCGTGGTCATCCAAGCTTCAAAGTTGCTACCGGGTTCAAAGCGATCGAATGCCTTAAATCCGCGTTCGAACGTATCTTGCACTAAATCCTGCGCATCTTGTGGATTGTTGGTTAACTTCATGGCCTGGCGGTACAGCACATCGACTGCGGGCATAGCGAGTTGCTCGAAGCGCTTCCTGCGCTCATCCAGCTCATTTTTTTTCGCCACAACTCTATTGTCGCACTGACGTGGACACTATGAGTTACGAGTGGGTGTTGTCACCCGAAAGAGGAGAATAGAAGAATGTCCGACACGCTTACGCCCTTCCAAGAAGCTCTTGCTGCTGCTCCGTCTCAAAATGATGAGACGACGTTAGCAAATTCTTGGTTGTTGGGGCTGGATACGGAGACCACAGGAATACACCCTGGCACAGATGCCATCGTTTCCGCTTGCCTAGTCTTGCGCAACCCTGAACTGGGTTATGAGGGCGATGCCGTAGCAGAGTGGGTAATCAACCCTCACCGTCATATATCTGCCGGAGCCAGCAAGGTCAACGGATTTACCAACGAGTTCTTGCTCGAAAACGGAGCCGAGCCTGCCGAAGCAATCGCAGAAATTGCCGGCCTCATCGCTCAAGCACAAACCAAGCGCATTCCTCTCTTAGCGTACAACGCTCCCTTCGATATCGACATGATTAACGGCGATGTGAGCCGCTGGTGCGCCGATCAGATGCAGCCGTTCGACTCTGCCGACATGCTCGTAGTAGATCCGCTAGTGATTGACCGCGCCATTTCGAACCGCCGCGGTAGGCGCTCTTTGGAATACACCACCGAATACTACGGAGTTCTCCCCCATGGCAACTTCCACAACGCTACCGCAGACACTATAGCGGCAGTCGACTTGATAAAGCCCATGACCACGCTCTACCCGCAGGTGGCTCGCATCAGCTTGGGCGAGCTCATGGAATGGGAGCGCAAGGCTCATGGAGACTGGGCAACGTCATATATGCAGTGGGCCCAAGCTAACGGCAAAACTCGCCATATGCTGAGCACGCAATGGTTGTAAACGAAGGATCAGCAGCTGCGAGAGGTCGTGTTGAGTCAAGGTTGCGTTAAGACCAACAAGTGGCCACGCTGTTGTGCTCTAGGGCGCTGTACACTGTGACTGACATGCCGAATGAGGAGGACATCAACGAGTATGACGGTCAGTTTGCGTACAGCGCTCAACATATTGCGCGATCACCAGCTTTTACGTGAGGTCATTACCCCTCAGGGTTGGGCGATTGACGCCAGCAGCTTGAGCCCCGAACTGCTGGATGCAAGCTACAGTGCAATCACCTACGACAGCAGGCAAGTCCAAGCTGGCGGCTTGCTCTTTTGCAAAGGGCGCTTTGAAACCCGATTCTTGGAAAGCATTGACCAAACTGGCTTAGGGGCTTACGTAGCCGAGCAGGACTTTTCTGACTACACTCAGGCCACCGGCATCATTGTTAACAACGTGCGCCAAGCCATGAGTCTTATCTCTGCCGAATTTTACGGGCGGCCCCAAGACGAGTTGAAAATCGCAGGCATTACTGGAACTAAAGGCAAAACGACTAGCGCTTACTACACGCAGGCAATAGTCAATGCTGCTTCTGGCGGCAAGGCGGCCCTGCTCTCTTCGGTCGATAATTGCTTGGACGGCAAAACCTACGTGGAATCAGAACTGACCACACCCGAATCTCTTGACCTCTTCCGCATGATGCGTCAGGCAATCGATAATGGCATGCAATACCTTGTAATGGAGGTCTCTTCTCAGGCCTATAAGGTCGATAGAGTCTATGGTCTTACCTTCGACGTGGGCGCTTTTTTGAACGTCTCCCCCGACCACATCAGCCCAGTGGAGCACCCGACTTTCGAAGATTACTTGTACTGCAAACGACAGATTACTTACAACAGCCGGCAGCTCATCTTGGGCGAAGACCAGGCTTACGCAGCTTTAGTGAAGCAAGATGCACAGCTTGCAGGTATTCCTGTACACACGTTCGCTGTACGAGATGCGGTCAGCACTGAAGCAGACTGGGTTGCTCTACCCCAGCAGAACAACCCCGATAGCAATAGCTATGAGCTCATACACGAGGGGCGTGAAGTTGGTGCTGTCGATTTGGCCATGGATGGGCGCTTCAACGGAGCCAATGCGGCCGCAGCTTTTGCTATTATCTCCAGTCTCGGCCTTACCGTTGACGAGCAAGCCTTAGCAGCTCTTGCCAAGATACACATTGACGGGCGAATGGAACGCTTCGAGGGCGAGGGTATGGTGGCATACGTCGACTACGCCCACAATTTCGCGTCGACTGCGGCAATACTGGACTTTGTCAAGCAAACCTATGGCGAGCGTAAGCCATATATCACCTTGGTGACTGGCTCAGCTGGCGGCAAGGCACTGGACCGCAGGCGCGAAATAGTCGAGGCTGCTCAGACTCGGGCCAATCGCATTATCTTGACCGAAGAAGACACCGAATCAGCCGACGACCCCACCGCCGACATTTGCCAAGAAATGCTGGGCTATGTAAGCAATCCAGCAGTCGATGCCAGTATCATTCTAGACCGAAGCGAGGCCATTGAGCAGGCCTTCGATGCCGCCCAAGCCCACCCCGAGCGCTTCGATGTCATAGCGGTGATTGGTAAGGGCAATGAGCGCTGGATTAAGCGCGACGGCAAGCATGTGGCCTACGATGGCGACGACCAAGTCATTGCCCGCCTAATCGCACAGACCAAGGGAAAGGAAGAGGCATGAGCAGCTTTCAACCAGTCATTCTCGGCTCTGACATCAATGCTTACGGCATGGCGCGCGCCTTCCACGAAGAGTACGGCATCGTCTCTATCGCTTTTGCACACTTTCAGTTGAGCCCCACCAAGTACAGCCACATCGTAGACGTGCGGGTAGTGCCTAACTTCGGCAGGCCTGACGTGTTCGTAAACACGCTCATCGAGTTTGCAAAGGACTTCCAATCCAAGCAGACCGATGCCAAGCTCGTGCTCATCCCCTGCGGCGACTCTTACGCTAACCTGCTGGCCGGTGCCCGCGAGCGTCTAGAGCCCTACTACGTATTCAACGTCATTGGCCCCGAGCTCAACCGCGAACTCTCTATCAAATCTTCCTTCTACCAGCTGTGTGAGCGCTACCGTCTACCCCATCCAGCCACAGTTGCGATAGATGCCGAGGGAGTTCAGCGCGGGGAGTACAAGAACCTGCCCTTTGCCTATCCGGTGGCCATGAAAGCTGCGGATTCCGACGCTTGGCTCTCGGTTGATTTCCCTGGCCGCAAAAAAGCCTTCATTTTTGAGGATCCTAGCGAGCTGGAGACGATGATTCGCCGCTCTTACGAGGCCGGATACAACGGCGAGATGGTGATTCAAGACTTTATCCCCGGCGACGACTCACACATGCGCGTGCTCAACGCATACGTAGACCAGCATCACCGTGTGCGCATGATGTTTTTGGGGCACCCGCTTTTGGAAGATCCCACACCTGAGGCTGTGGGCAATTACGCAGCGATTATCCCCGATTACAATGAGGATATTTTTGAGCCTATCAAGGAATTTTTAGAAGACATCGACTACTGCGGTGTAGCCAATTTCGATATGAAATACGACGAGCGCGATGGCTCCTACAAGCTCTTTGAAATCAACTTACGACAGGGCCGCTCCTCCTATTTTGTGACCTTAAACGGAGCGAATCTGGCCCGCTACTTTGTAGACGATCTCGTACAAGACACGCCGTTCGACGGTAGAACGCTCTACGCTCGCGGCTCCAAGCTGTGGATGGAAATTCCAAAATCCATTTTCCGCGATTATGTGGAAGAGGGAGCCGACAAAACTCGCGGCTTAGCTATGCTCCGGCAAGGCGATTGGGGCACAACCCTGGAATACTCCAAAGACAAGTCCCCCTTGCGCTGGCTGATGATTCGGCATATGTTCAATATTTATAAGAAGCGCTACCAGCAGTACTTTAGGAGGAAAGGGGACTTGTAATGCAGAACTTTTTTGCCATCCTCGGCGGCATGGGAACCCTGGCAACTGAGAGCTTTGTGCGCACGCTTGACCGAGCTACCGGCGCCAAGAGCGATCAAGAGTTTCTTAGCTACCTGGTTTTCAACGATGCGGACGTGCCTGACCGCACAGCATTTATCGCTGACCGCACGCAGCCAAATCCCTTCCCCAGCTTGGCGCAAGACGTTGAACAGGCCTCAGCTCTGGGGGCCTCATCTATCGTTATTGCCTGCAATACAGCCCACTATTTCTACGACCGGCTCCAAGCCTTGACGCCAGTACCCATTGTGCACATGCCCCGCACGGCAATCGAGTGGGCCAGCCAGCACTTCCCCGCCAGCACTCACCCACGCTTAGGTTTTATGGGCACTGAGGGCACGCGCGATGCTGGCATTTACCGCACCCTTGCCCAAGAAGCGGGCTATCAGCTGGTCGAACCTGAACAACTGATGCAAGAGCGAGTCAACGAACTGATTTATCAAGATGTAAAATCGGGCAAACTCGACCGCTTGCACTATGAGAGCGTTGTCCAAGAGCTCTTGACTGACTACGATTGCGATGCCGTTTTGCTGGGTTGCACGGAACTGTCGGTCCTCAATGAGACCTTCCCTTTGCCCCAGCTGCCCATCGTCGATGCTCAAGCCCTTACGGTTGAGCGAGTAGTTGAGCAAGCCAAGGCCCAACAAGGCAAGTAATCCGCCATACATAAGCGAGGGGTTCGTGAACGCAGATAAGTGTTCACGAACCCCTCGTTCTTAAAGCCAGCGAGCTTAGCTGATGTCTAGGCTCTCTTCCTGCCCCTGGGCCAGCTTCTGAGAAATAACCGCAGTGATGCCGTCTGCTCGCATGGTGACGCCATACAGGGCATCAGCGATTGACATGGTGCGCTGCTGGTGGGTGATGATAATGAGCTGGGCATGTTCACGCAGCTGGTTAAAGGCGTTCAGCAAGCGAGACAGGTTGGTATCGTCTAGAGCTGCCTCGACCTCGTCCATCACATAGAAGGGGCTGGGGCGGGCAGTAAAGATAGCGAAGAGCAGGGCGAGAGCAGTCAGCGAGCGCTCACCGCCAGAAAGCAAGGAGAGCTGGCGGACCTTTTTACCTGCCGGGCTAGCTTCTACCAATACGCCGGTAGTGAGCAGGTCATCTGGATCTTCCAGACGCAAGCGGCCACGGCCCCCAGGAAAGAGGGTGGCAAACATCTTCTCGAAGGCGGCAGCTGTGTCGTCGAAGGCAGATTTGAAAACGTCGACCATAGTCTGATTCAAATCCTTGACTAAGTCCATCAAATCGTCTCTAGACTGGACCACATCTTGACGCTGATCGTTGAGATACTGGTTGCGCTGCTTGAGCGATTCATATTCCTCTGCCGCCAAAGGGTTGACCTTACCCAAGGCTGCCAAATCTTTGCGAGCCTTGTTGAGACGTTTTATCTGCTCTTCGCGCACGTAGGGCACGCTGCGATACTCAACGTTGGCTTCTTGCCCGTCCTCTAACTCGGACTCTTCGCTGCCCGCGCTCCCCTCGACTGGCACGGGAGCTCCGGTCTCGTCTAATACAGGTACCGGCTGCTCGGGTCCGTAATCGCGAATAATTTCCTCGACGCTCATGCCCAAGTCGTCGCTAATCTTCTGGCTCACTTGGCCCGACTGCGTGGCCAGTCGCTCTCGGTCCACGTCGAGCTGGTGCTCCTGCTCCCGCAAGCGCTCGACCTGCGGCTCAAGCTCGCTGCGCTGCCCCCTGAGCTCTTTGAGCTCGCTGTCGTGGCTACTGACCTGCGACTGTATGCGATCTCGCTTGGCAACCGTCTGTTCCAAACTGCCCGCCAGCAAGCCCAAGACTGCCTGAGCGCTGGCTGCAATCCCCCGCAGACGCTCGACCTGCTCTTGCCTCTGCCGGTTGAGTTCAGCCGCACGCTCCCGGCGCTGGGTAGCCTCCCGAGCCTGATCGCGCAGCAATTTGGCCTGGCGAACCAGCGATTCAGACTGCTGCTTAGCCTCATTCCACTTGAGCTGAGCACCCATCTCTTGACCGCGAGCCGAATCTAAGGCTTCTTCCAAACTACGAGCGCGCTGCGTCAGCTGGTCGACGTTGACTTCTTGGGAGTTAGAGTTTTCTGCCTGCTCTACAGCATTGCGTACGTCGTCAAGTTTGGCCTGGTGCGATTTAGTGTCTTCTTCCAAGCCTTCGATGCGATTGCGAATGGCCTCAAGTTTGCTCTCAAGCGTGCGAGTTTGACCCTGCGCAGCTGCTAAAGCCTTCTTGCTTTGCTCGGCCTGCAAGCGCGACTCTGTGCGCTTGGCTTTGGCGGCTTCTAAACTAGCTTCGGCTTGCTTGAGGGCATCTTGAGCTTGACCGAGCTCATCTTCCTTGCTCTCTAGCTGCCTATTCAAGCCCTGCGCTTGAGTCAGTGCCTTATCGCGACGGGCCACCAAGGCCAAATCGCTCGTAGCGGGCCCTGAGCCACCCACAGCACCAGCAGCAGTAAAGACATCACCCTCCCGCGTTACTAGCTCATCCCAGGCCCCTTCCTGACCCGAATTGGCCATACTGGCCATGAGCTTCTGG
Source organism: Bombiscardovia apis (assembly GCF_033095945.1). Lineage (NCBI taxonomy): Bacteria > Bacillati > Actinomycetota > Actinomycetes > Bifidobacteriales > Bifidobacteriaceae > Bombiscardovia > Bombiscardovia apis. The sequence continues at coordinate 1,215,432 of NZ_AP026800.1, forward strand.
GCTTCGTTGCGATTTTCTACCGCTCCAGTGCGGGCCAGGAGCCAGCGGACCGCAGCCAAGACCCCTTGAGCCTGAGCCTTATCGCGAGCGCCTTCGCGAACGCTCACCAGAGAGGCAGCCGAAGCTATCGTCTTGCCCTGCTCGTCTTGGTAATTGTGAAGCTGCGGCTCTTGGTTCAGCGGGGAAAGCACCACAGCCTTGCCTAGCTGATCTTCATGCGCCTTGTCTAGGGCCGATACCAAGCCATCCGTGTTCGAGACGACCATGGCTCCAGAATAATCAGCCAAAGCGTGGGCTATGGGCTCTTCCCAGCCGTCTTCCACCTGAATGAAATCAGCCAGCCGCCCTAATACGTGAATGCTCTCCTCTTGAGCCAAACGGTCTACAGCCGAGCGCGATTGGAGGGTGTCTGTCAGCGCATCTGCCTTGGCTTGCAGGGCAATAATCTGAGAGTTGAGAGTGCGGCGCTCATCCTCTAGAGCGTTCACCTTTTCTCTGGCCGCAGTCCGGGCCTGCTCAGCCTTATCGAGGGCCTCTTGGTCGTCTTTGCTGTCGCTCGACTGAGCTTGTAGGTCGAGTTCGCGCTCCTCAACCCGCGCCTGTTCAAGTTGAGCACTGAGAGACTCAAGTTCTTTGCTACCGTCTCTCAGGCGCTCTTGAGCCAGCTCTAGGGCCGATTCTTCGCGGGTAACCAAGGTGCGCAGGCTTGCCAGTTGAGCGTCGTGCTGCCTTGCGCTCTGCTGTAATTCGGTCAGCGTCTGCCGGGCTGCGGCTAGCTGTTTTTCTTGACTAGCGCGCTCCTCCACTGCTTGGTCTAAAGCTAAGCGAGACTGGGCTACGATGTTAGCTTGCTCTTGGCCTTGATGTTCGAGTTCCTCGGCCCGCTTGGTCAGCATTTCCGGGTCTGGCCCTACGCTAACTTGCCCTATCTGGTCTTGAACCGAACGCGCGCGCTCATTGGCCAGAGATACCAGTGAAGTAAAGCGTTCTTGCAGCTGGGTTACATCGTGCCAGATTTGGTTAATCTGCGCCATTTGCGGGTTGGACTCTTGGGTCAGCGCTTCGACCTGCTCTATGCGCATTTTTACCTGGGCCAGCGCCCTCTGCTTCTCGCTCAGCTGCGAGCGCATCTGCCCTAGTTGAGTGCGGGTGGCTTCTAAGGATTGAGTTACCTTGACCGCATCTTCAGCGTAAATACGGGCTTGGGCGTCGCGCAGAGTCACTTCAATGCCGTCAGCTCTGCGGGAGACGCGCGCCTGCCTACCCAGCGGCCCCAACTGCCGGTGAATCTCGCCTAAAAGATCGTCGAGCCGCGAGAGGTTGGTCTCGGTATTGCTCAGCTTACGCAGGGCCCGCTCCTTGCGCTTGCGATGTTTTAGGATGCCGGCTGCTTCCTCAATAAAAGCCCTGTGCCCGCTTGGGTCTGCATGCAAAATGGCGTCGAGTCGACCTTGCCCCACGATGACATGCATCTGCTGACCCAAGCCCGTGTCTGAAAGAAGCTCTTGAATGTCAAGCAAGCGGCAGGCTGAGCCATTGATAGCGTATTCCGATCCTCCATTGCGGAAGATGGTACGCGTTATGGTCACTTCCGTATAGTCAATATCGAGCGTGCCGTCGGTATTGTCAATCGTCAAACTCACCTGGGCCCGGCCCAGCGCTGGCTTGGAAGACGTGCCCGCAAAAATGACATCTTCCATAGAAGTACCGCGTAGGGCCTTGGCCCCTTGCTCACCCATAACCCAAGCCAAAGCGTCCACAATGTTCGACTTGCCAGAACCATTGGGACCTACCACGGCGGTAATCCCTGGCTCAAAGCGCAAAGTGGTGGCGGATGCGAAGGATTTGAACCCTCGCAGGGTGAGCTCCTTTAAGTACATTTAGACCCTCTCAGCCTTCGGTTTACTCAGGTCGGGGTTGTGGTGCTCTTTGAGGAGTATGCGAGCGTCGCCAGCGGTCACGAATGAGCCACAAATCAGCACACCGTGCCCGTAGCCCACGCCCAGCTCGTCTTGCTCGTCTACCATATTGACTGCCAGCTGGATGGCATCTGGCAAAGCGTCTTGGCGCAAAACGCGGTCGGCCCCAAAGACTTTCTTAGCAATCTCTTCAAGCTCTTGAGCGGGCATAACACGCTCACGCCAAGAGTTTTCAGTGACCACAATCTGGCTGAGGAGAGGCTCTAGTGTGCCCAAGTATGCTTCGACCTGCTTGTCTCGCATCATCGCCACTACGCCCACGACCTGCTCGAAATCGTAGTTTTCTTCGATAGCTTCGCGCAGGGACTGGGCAGCGTTCACGTTGTGCCCGCCGTCGATGATAATGGTTGGCGAGGTACGCACCTGTTCGATACGGCCCGGCACCTTCACCTGGCTCAAGGCCTCGGCCACTAGCTCGCCGTCAAGAGCGCCGTTGACCGGAATCACTACTTCTGCCGCAGCCAAAGCCGCCAGAGCATTGTGGGCCTGGTGGACGCCAAACTTGTCAATGGGCACATCTTCGTAGGTGCCGTTGGGGGTGCGTAGGGTGGCTATCTGGCCGCCGACTGCCAATTGGCGGGAAATCACTTCAAGCTCTTGGCCATCGCACAAGACTTGCGCTGCCTCCTGCTCGCGAGCCGCCTGCTCAATTATGGGCATGACTTCGTCTTCGTGGGGCTGAGCTCCTACTATGAGCGTGGAACCAGGCTTGATTATGCCGGCTTTTTCTGTGGCAATCTGCTCAACCGTGTTTCCTAGCCATTGCATATGGTCCAAATCAATCGGCCCGATAACGGCAGCATCGGCTGTAAGTACGTTAGTGGCATCCCAGAGCCCGCCCATGCCCACTTCAACGATAGCTACATCGACTGGCGCATCTGCAAAAGCCCAGATTGCCATGGCCGTAAGCACCTCAAAGAAGCTCATGGCCGGCTTGCCTTCTTGGGCAGACTTGGCATCGACGATAGCAATTAAATCTTTAATCTGCTCGTAAGTATCAACGAAATCGTCGTCGCTCAACTGCTGGCCGTCGATAGCGATGCGCTCGTTCACGCGCTCCAAGTGTGGAGAAGTATACAAGCCCGTACGCAAGCCATAGGTGCGCGCAATAGCTTCGGTCATGCGAGCTGTAGATCCCTTGCCATTGGTGCCGGTAATGTGCACCACCCGGAAGGACTGCTCAGGATGGCCCATAAGATCGAGGATTGCCTGCATGCGGTCCAAGTTGAGATTGGTCGTATTATGCTCAGTTGGCCGAGCCATAATCTCGCGCTCAACCTCGCGGATAGTGCGACCCTGCTCGTTGGGATGCTCATATGACATAAAGAAACTCTTGCCTCCACCTTGCATGCGTGAATCCGCGCTATTGGCTTGAATTCTAGGACTATCCCCTATTCTATGCGGCACCCCTGTCCGGCGCGCTCACAATCGGCCCCGAGCAAAGCCCCAAGTTCGACCCCAGCACTAGAATACGAAGTATCAATATATTAGCAAGAGCGAGATTGCCGGCGGGACCCGAGCTCGCGTTTTTCTAGGAGGCAGGGCATGGCGGATAGCACAACACCGCGCGAATCTGATGTAGATATCAACGAGCAAGACATGGCAGATCGCGTCAACAACCGCACCTTGCGCCCTAATTCGGCTAGCTTCCAAGAGTTCATGACCCAAGACTGGGGAGAGCAAGACAGCAGCGTTGAGCCCCTAGAGTCGAGCGCCTACATCGGTGCCCGATTGGCCCAGTTGGGCAAGCGCTTCCCTACGGACAGGCTCATCATTCCTGCCGGTGATTATAAGACGCGCAACAACGACTGCGATTACGCCTTCCGCCCCGACTCTGCTTTCGCCTATTACACCGGGCTTGGTGAGGACTTGGAGCCGGGCGCTATCTTGGTTCTCGAACCGCTGGCTGCTGATTCTCCTGAGGCTCAAGCTGGGCAGACCCACCGGGCCGAATTGTTTGTCTCGCCTCGGGCTGACCAGTCCACTCGCGACTATTATCGTTCTTCGCAGTATGGCGAGTACTGGGTTGGTCCGCGAGCAGGGCTGAAAGAGCTCTCTATCATGACAGGGCTGCCCACGCGCAACATTGCCGAGTTTGACCAGGCCATTACCCAAGGTGTGGGGCCAGATGAGGGTGCTATACGCCTGCGAGTGCTCTACCATACCGATCCTGCCATTACAGCACGAGTCGACGCAGTCCGTAAGGAAAAAGGCCAGGGAAGTCCTGACCACAACAAGGCGCTCGACAACCAGTTTGAAGAGTTCGCCTCCGAAGCTCGCATGATTAAAGATGCCTACGAAGTGAATGAGATGCGCAAGGCTGTGGCTGCCACCAAAGACGGATTCGACAGGATTTTGAGCCGTCTGCCGCAGGTGGTGGGCCAGCCTCGTTCAGAGCGCATGCTTGAGGGGGCTTTTAATGCCAACGCCCGCGAAGAAGGCAACGATGTGGGCTACGGTTCGATTATTGCTTCGGGCGTCCACGCTCCAGTCCTGCATTGGATGCGCAATAACGGCACCGTAAGCGAGGGCGAACTCCTGCTCATCGACGCAGGTGTGGAAACCAACTCCCTCTACACTGCCGACATTACGCGCACCTTCCCAGTAGGCGGCAAGTTTAGTAAGATTCAGCGCGACATTTACGAGACCGTGCTCAGGTCTCAGATTGCCGGTTTTGAGGCAGCACAGCCTGGTGCCACTTATTCAGATATCCATCATGCCTGCATGCAGGTCTTGGCTGAGCAGCTGCACGAATGGGGTATTTTGAAGGTCTCGGTCGAAGAATCACTTTCGCCCCAGGGCCAGCAGCACCGCCGTTGGCATGCTTGCGGTTGCGCCCACCACTTGGGCCTGGATGTGCACGATTGCGCTGAAGCTCGCTATGAGTCCTACCAAGGCGCTGCCATTACGCCGGGCATGATTTTCACTATCGAGCCAGGCTTGTACTTCAAGGAAAACGACATGATGGTGCCGCCAGAATTCCGCGGTATTGGCGTGCGCATTGAAGATGACATCTTGATGACCGAGAATGGCCCCGAGTGGATTTCCAAGCAGATTCCGAAGACCGTTGAAGAAGTCGAGGCTTGGATGGCTGAGCGCGCTGCTGTAGCTCAAAACTAATCTCAAAACCCGCCTTCGGTGTTTGTGTACTGCTTGAAAGGAACGTAATTACATGTCTACTCCCCAATTTGTGCTTGACCTACGCAAGTCGATAGGCCACGACCTTTTGTGGCTCAACGGCATCACTGCTTATGTGCAAAGGGAGGATGGGCGCCTGCTCCTAGGCAAGCGTGCGGACTCAGGTAAGTGGGCCATCGTCTACGGCATTAACGAGCCAGGTGAAGAGCCTGCCGATACAGTGGTTCGCGAGGTGAAGGAAGAGACCGGTGTCGATGTGATTGTGACTGACTTTGTAGCGGTCAAATCGCAGCACAAGGCCACCACGTATACCAATGGTGACATAACTATGTATATGGACCATCTCTACCTGTGCAAGCCCGACCCCAAAGGCAATATCGAGCCATTTGTGGGAGACGATGAGAGTTTGGAAGTGGGTTGGTTTGAACCTGATCAACTCCCCCAGCCCTTAGATAAGGCCACTATTGAACGCATGAAACTGGTGCATCAATACCTCGCAAACGCCGCTCGGGGTGATCGCCACGCCCTCTTCTTCGGAGGCAATAGCCAGCCGGAAATCGACGGCGATGTAAGCAACTACGAGTAAAGCACTCCGTTAGCTCCTGAACCGCTCCTTTAGAACAATCGGTTCAGGAGCTTTTCTATACCCTTATAGGCAGCAAACATGAGGCAGGCAGCTACTGTGCCAGCTGCTATCGCGGCCCAGCGGGGTGTAAACATAAGATGCATGGTATAGCAACCGGCCAAGTAGACAACAATCCTCGTTAGCCCCCGCACTCTGTCGGGATGCTTGGAATCCTCAAATATATTGTGAAGTATCCCGTAAATGATGAGGGCTGCAAATATCCAGTATCCGAAGAGCTGAGTGGGCCGATACCAATCAGCCAGACGAGCCACACTGCCATGATAGCCCGCATCCGGTAGGGTTTGCGCCAGCCAAATGGCAGTCAGCCAAGGCACAAGACCCGCGAATACTATCTTGCAGCATAGTTCGAGCATGAAAGATGCGAATCCGGCCCAAACTGTTGCCCTGCTCTTAGTCTCGCTTTCGACAGGCTCGGGCAAAATACGGTAGGGTAACGGAGCCTTGGGTTCGCTTGACTCTGGTGAAGCCTCCTGCTCTGCACCATCTGGCTTAATCGCTTCGAGAAAGTCGAGCAGCTGGTCCTGAAAGCTCTTGCCTCCCTTATCGCTGTTGTCCAAAGCCCCCACCTCCCCTAGTCTTTACTCTCATTCTAAGCACAGACCGAATCACCCAAGTTCCCCGCCCCTGCACAAGCCAATGTATGCCCAGCTGGGCAGAGCATTGTGCAACCACGGTATTGCCAACTTCGAACGCATATATTAGGAGAACAGCAAGCACACCAATCCCCACACGCAACACTCATTACTGTCGATACCAGCCCAAGAAGAAAACAAGAAACCCCTGGAAGCTACTGTTTCCAGGGGTTTAACTGTGCGCCAGACAGGATTCGAACCTGCGACCTGCTGCTGAGCTTAAAACAAATACGCCATTCCGTCCAGGACTATCTAAGGCGATACCGCAGTGTAAACATTAGGTCGCCTGAAGCAGTACACATAAACTAAAATTGCCTGAAAAAATAAACGACGTTCATCGCTTCTGAATAGTGTCTGAACACCTCTATCCAATCTAAGCGAAGCGAAAAACCGTATTCCATAGCATCTAATTAGAACAGGCCGAGATTGATGGTCCTATCTGAAAGTTAGTCCAATGAAAATGTGATACAAACACTATGATTGCACAACAGTAAGTCAAGATCTTATAGAGGACACGCAGGATTAATAACAAAAGAATAAAACCCGCAAACGGAGAGGTTCAAAGATGGCATTATTAGAAATAGCAGCTGCAACACTAACTAAACTGTTGGCTAAGTCTGCAGACGATGCAATCAGCGAAAAGATGCAATGGTTATAATATAAAACAGCACTTTACGAAAAGCAATGGAAGAGCTCGGGCAAGCATGCATCAGAAACAATTACTCTAAAGCACTACCAGCGAACCGTTCCCTCTCATATAAGAAATTAGCAGTAACCTATCTACGACAGATCTGGGGTTATACGCCAAAATGTGTGCACATGGGTTCCTAGAGAGTTTTGCCAGTGGTGTGGTTGATTGGTTGGTACTGGTGCTGATCGGTGATTGTAGGTGTGACTTCTGAATGGTCTGAACCGGCAGAAATACTGGGTTAAGAAGCCGTTACGATACTTGTGTGGTATGTTGTGTGATTTTTTATAGCCTGGCATAGAGGCTACTGGTGGGCTGGTATATGCTAGAGGTTGAGACAGCACTTATGAACAGTGCTCACACATACTGGTACAAGGGCTTAGCCCATGGAAAACGCACACATTTTGGCCACCCTCGAAAGTCCCCTACACCACATTCGAACACACCTTAACCTTACTGGCACAAGGGCTCAGCCCCCCCCCCAAAAAAAACGCACACATTTTGGCGTATATCCCCAGATCTGCATGCTATTATATTTTGAGATACTGTTAACTCAAGCAGAAATTAATCAGTTAAACAAGCCAAGCGACGAGTTGCGCGATCAGTTGACATTGTTTAAGAAGTCATAGAAGACTTAAAATAATTATGGTTTTCACATTGGACTACGCATGTGAAGGCATGAAGACTAGATTAAACAAGGTCGACGTTGTTCAACACAGGCTGCCTAATTCACAGGGAGGCTACCAGAGAGCCCTCAGCATTGGTAGTGTGGGTCTCCATTCGTTGGGCGATTCGATCCCAAGCTGCATCACAACGCAATCAAAACCGAATCAAAATAACCAACATCTTAACCAAGCAAGGCTGCAGAAGAGAGGTCCAAATCGGATTCTAGAATCACATAGAAGTTCTTATAGATCTTGTTGAATTAATGCGTTGCTGAGCGACGCGAACATCACTTTGAATGCACTATTGCACACGAAGATTATTCTGCTCTACCGTGAGATTGAGCCTCGACTAGCTTTTTATAATATTTGCAACGATTCATAAGATCTGAGTGTCTACCAGAATCGAGCACTATTCCATCTTTAATAACTATAATCCAATCAGCTTCAAGGATGAGAGAGAGTCTGTGGGCTGAATACAAGAGAGTTGTATTTGGGAATCTGTTTCGTATAAGTTCAGATATTTCTCCTTCAGCAAGACCGTCTAAACTAGATGTCGGCTCATCCATGAGCAGTAGCTTGGGAGTTCTTATCAAAGCCCGAGCAATAGCTATTCGCTGTTTTTGTCCACCCGATAACGACAAGCCTGATTCTCCTACATGGCGGTCTAGTAGATTTTCTTGGCTTACGCCGGTAATGCACAAACCAACCTGAGCCAGAGCAAAGGTGATCTCTTCATCTGTAGCTGTTTGCTTTCCTAATTTAACATTATCTCTGATAGTGCCAGTAAGAATACAAGGTTCTTGCTCAACGAAAGCTACGCAATTCCTTAACTCTGAAATATCCAGTTCGGAAAGATTATTGCCATTAATAGTAATTTTCCCACTGGTCGGCATAAAGAATCGTTCCATCAGACCAAGGCATGTTGTTTTTCCTCCACCAGATTCTCCAACAAGTGCCGTAATTTTCCCAGCGGGTACGTTAAAACTTACTGCCTTCAAAGAATAATTTTGTCCAAGCGAATATTGATGGTATACATTGTTAAAACTAACAACCGGTGCTTCAATTAGTGTTACCGCGCAAGATCTTGCATCATTTTCTTCCTCTTCCATCATCATGAATTCGTCAACTCTCTGCGCGCCGACCAAAGCTTGCTGGAATTGACCTACAGCAGAAGCTATCGATGTAGTTGCTGATGAAAAATAGGAAAAGTACATCAGAAACATGACAAGAGTAGCAAATTCCATGCTGCCAGAAGCAACTTGATACGCTCCGTAAAGGATAGCAAGGACATTACCAAGTTGGGATAGGATTTGAGTAATCGGACCTAAACTGCTATATAGATAGATTAATTTTTTTCCAGAATGGAATGCCTGCGATATCGTATCATAGAGTTTCCTCTTCTCTCCTTCTATAGCATTATATGCTTTAAGCATTCTCATTGCAGAAGCTGACTCTTGTATATTTAAAGTCATACCCATTGATGCGTCCTGCACGTCATTTTGCCACTTTTTGATTGGCTTAGATACAACAAATACACACAATACAGAAATAAAGGATGGAACGATAATTATTGCAAAAAACAGAAGATTGATTTTAACCAAAGCCGTCCCAGATCCTACGAGCAAAATCGCAGACTGTATGATTCCAAGAAATTGAATGGGAATCGACTTTATCAATGCAGCGTCGCCTGCAATTCTCTGGGAATACCATGCGGGAGGTTTGACTTCACGATCAAGTAACCGCATACGGAAGAATTTTTCTACCATACGGTTTCGGGTTGAATATACCTTTTGTTCACCTATTTTACCTATTAGAGCCTGCTGAACGGCAGCTAGCATCGCTCCTAATATTGCGAGAATTCCCAGAATCATCGCAATATTGGTTACAGATATCTTCTGCTGTACTCCAGCTATTAAACACCCACTCAGCGTGGGCTGCGCTAGAGTTAAAATCTGGTTTATCACCCCCAATATTAGGCAGAAAAAATATATGCCTGCATGTCCTTCAATGTACTTCCATATAGAATGAGAATTCTTCATCTCGTACTCCTATCCCAAAATACAACATAGGTGGAATCCGGTACCGACTTTACATTGTAGATTCATAGATATCAGAAGGGCTATGAAAATCATTTGTGGTGGTCTACCAAACCTTGCTAGACGGTCTTTAGTCTTACTGTCCTTTATCTTGCATAGCACAATTCTCTAAAATAGACAATCCCAGGAAAGGCATTCCACACTTGTGAAGCTCTGGAATAAGTAACGTGTTGAACAAACCTTCTCGCGTGTTTAGACCCACCAACTCAGTACGTTTGACCGTGCCTTTCTATAATCGACGATTGAGTGAGTATGGCAGTCTCTCTCATTATCTGCAGCTATTGAAAATGAATAACTTAGCACTTTCGAAACGCCAGCCTTGCGGTAAGCTTCATAAACAGATGATTGCTGAATCTTGTTATCGTCAACTAAATATAGATTTATGGAATCCGCCATAGAACGTGTCCACTCGCAGCCATCTTTAATTACAACTTCGGATAGCAGGATTAGATTTGCGTTAACCTTGTATCTTTCTACTGCTCCAGTAATTAGCTCTTCTATAGCTATTTTCGAACCATAACAGGCAGACATGCCCAGAGAAAGCAAATGACCCGTACTGCTCAGTAAAGGTACTCCAGCAGCAATAATATCTCGCGTAATATCTACTCCATCTTCTCCGCCGTCACCAACGATCGGATAGCATAACTCGGCAGGCACCGGCAAAAGAGGGGGGTTCGCACAAATTAAATCAAATGTATCGCCAGATAACGCACTTGAGCTGTCCCTAATACTTGTGTTCAAAACGCGATATTGCGCTTCAAGACCATTCAGAACGGCATTACACCGCGCAAGCTCAGCAGCAACTGGGTTGATTTCAACTCCTGTTACACTTGAACAACCCATTTTCGCGCAAACAAGTCCTTGTATACCGGGACCTGAACAATAATCGAGAACTCGTTTACCAAAACCGCAATATGCTGGTAATCTTGTCACAAGAGCTTCCGAATCAGTGCCATAATATAAGGGCTGACGCCCATTGGGAAAATCAGCAAAATAGAGTAGTCCATGAATTGCATATAGACAGAGACCGTTCAGATAAATTCTGTCATTCTCAATCGTCACCAATCCTGCTGTCTGAAGTTCGCGAAAGGGTTCAATTGTTTCTAAGATCGAATCGTCAATGACAATATTTCCCCCGTATAGCAATAAGGAGCATATTTTTTGAAGATTAGCGGGAAGAGATCTTATCAGCGGCAGTAATTCTATTGAGGCATCGTTTGTAGGAGAAACTGAGGATGTTAAATCTATATAACCAGCATTTTCCAGAGCTTCAAATATCTTTCTCCCTGCAGCGGAAGGAATGGCGTTATGATCAAATATTCTTAGCAATCTCTGTACCATATTAACGTACCGCTTCCTTCATGATTTTCATAGCTGCTGTATCAGCAAGAATTTGATTAAGATTCGCGTAAAGGATTTGTAACAAATCATTATTAGTCGTTACTTCTTCGCAGAGTTCACACACAGGGTGAAATTTCTGTCGGATAAACTCATTATCGGTTCCTGTCGCTAGTTGATAAAGGTAAGCAGGACCCAACACGCCTATAGCATTTAAAAGTGCTTGCTGCTCGCTACTAGGGCGGGGGATATCAACCCCACCAGTTTTTTTAAAAACTCTTCCCAACGATAGTACGTTGTTCCCCTCAGCATTTATTCCGCAGCAAACTCCTCCTGTTCCATCAGCCATTAGTGTAATTGGTCTAAAAATCCCGTTGCATCCACCGAAGAGCCCAACACCAGATTGATTATCTTCGAAATATTGGTTTTTAAGTCTGCGGCCTCTTCCTAGCCTAGCGATTTTTGTGTTGGATATTCCGTAAACAGTTCCATCGGCCGATCTATCAGGCAATTGGCTCCTGCCATTACTTTCCTCAAAAATGAGTGAACCAGGTTCTCCCAGAAACTCCTTGAGCATATCTGCTGTGACTTTACTGCGAGGACCTCTGCACACAGCAATAAGAACAGTTTCGAACCCTTTGTGTTTAGAAGCGTTCCATGCGCGCTTAACATTATCGAGAGGAACCCATACTGCATGAAAATCATCAGTTGAAATATTGATTTCAGATAATCCTGCATCTCTCAGGTCATTTATAATTTCTTCCGATTTACTATCATCAGTTGCCCAGTATGCATTTGTTACAATTCTAGTGCTCAATCCAGTCTCAGAACAGTACGCTATCGCTTCAAGAAGTTCATCACCAAGGAGGGTGGACTCGCCGCCAGTAAAGACAACCACTTTCAAAGGATTAGAAGAACGCACAAAATCTATATACTCAATTATTTCCGAGCTTGTTAAACGTTCTTTACGCTCGGGACCAGATTTCATTAAGCAATGAGCGCAACGAATAGGGCATTCATCTGTAGTTGCTATAGCGAGTTCATATACAAACTTATTGGAATAAAGACGCAAATTATCATGTTCACCACCAGTGGAAACTACCATGTTTCCTCCTTCCACGTGTTATAATATTATGGGGTCAGAATGCTGCCAATTACCGGAATTGAATCTTTTATAATAGGAACCATCCGTCAACTAACTCTAGATCATAGATTCTTATCTATTGTTCAATTCGTTGCAGAGTCGATGATTCTGGCGACTTTTCCTCATTAACGACACCGTCGACTAGTACTAATCCTTCAGATACTCGCTCAATGTCAAACGAAATTTGAAATTCTTGAAACTGTCCCTTTTTACCAAGCGCTTGCTTCCGCAGAGTACTACGCACTATAGCTCGTTCTCGGCTTTCACTTAACCCTCTACTCTCGAAGAGCTTATGTAAATCTGAATTTAGATATTGCTCAGAGAAGGTGATGGGGAGCTGGACCCGATCAGACATTTCAACACCAGGGTTGCCATATCCGTTTGCATTAACACGATAGTTAGCATTAGCCCCATAGTGAAGATTAGCACCCCACCATGCATTAGCCACCCAGTTGACATTTGCTGCAAGATTGAAATTAGCCACTACATTCGCCAAGATACCCCAAAATGGCTGAATCTCTGGTTTTTCATCTACTGCAGCAGGAGCTTTACTTTCTACAGGTTTTAACCCCGTCAGCGCTGACTCTAGCACAACAAGTCGCATACCTTCTGGCGCAGTCATAAGATAATCACTCAGATAAGTCAAATCTTCACTGTTATCAGTTAATCTGAAATCCAAGTCTACTGCTTTTAAGAAGTTCGAGGGATCTTGCTCGAACTTATTTTAGCCTGATCATCAGTTAAAATTAATTCCCGTATTTCTCGTAGAGACTCTACTATATCCCGTGAACTGTCTGATTTTACATTCATTGCAATCCTCCTGTGTAAAAGTTCCAGCGGTACAGCCCTTCTTCGCACTTTCTACCAGCACAACAGTCTAAGCATAGCTCATTATACGCTAATCGCGAAATTGGATTACTGCTTTACTACTGGCCATACTGGGTTTCTGAACCGATTAAAAATAAAAGAATTCTTCGATATACTTATTAGTAAACCATCAACGGCAGAGGTGTTATGAAATCGAAAATTAATGCTTGCAGTATCGCAACATTGGCTTGGTCAACTATTGTGTTGCTTTTCGCTGTGCTTAAATTCCGAGAATCGAGCGGTCCCGTAGCTTTACATTGGAATATGCACGGAGAGGTAGATCGTTGGGGCTCGATTAATGAAACACTTGTAATACCAATTTCCCTGTTCATTTTAACTCTCTCCGGCATATCTATTCAGCCAGTCTTAAAAGAGACACAAAAAAATAGTGTAATTACAGACGTAATTACACTAATCCTTCTCGGATCGGATGGTTACCTTGGCGCTCTTTGCACTGGCTTATCAAGTGCGCATACTGATCCCAATAATAGAATATGGCTAAACTCAGGTAATATTTTCTTACTAGTTGTTTCGACATCTTTTCTATATTTTGCCTATAGTGCGTCAAGATCTCGACGAGTTGTAATGCCTGGGGTTAACGGGGTCGGTACCTGTCTCTTCGATTTACGGTCGAAAAAGATCCGTACATTCTGGAGCGTTTCGCTGTTAGTAAGCGGTGTCGTCGGAATAATCTTATGTTTCATTTACTCAGCAAATGACCCAGTTTTGTCCATTGCTGGTGGCATTCCTGGTCTCTGTATATCAATACTCCTCTTCGCAAGTGTACTCATTACGATTGCACTTTCAAATACTGTTTTAGACAAATACTAAGCCTAAGACTAGTCCATTATTTTATTCTCTTGTTACTTAACAAATTGGTTTACGTAAGTCATTTCCGTCGTACAGGGTTTATTCAGGTCTAGAGTCGTCGTTAGATGGATTGATTGCGTTTGGGTTCAGCTTCGTAAGCGTTGTTATTCTCTTTGGTTACTATAGAGGAGGACATCTCTGCAAGTGTGTGTTGGATTGATGCCACAGTAGAAGCTTATTGAAAGAGGCAGAGTTACCGACCTCCATCTGAGTCTTCACCCATGAGAGTTAAGATGACACCGGCTAGGATTTGTGCAGGTATGAGCTGTTCAGATGCTCAGCTCGATCGTTGTCCGCGGGTATCATCGTGCTTGTATTCTAGGTCGAGCAGATTGGTGTTTGCTGGTAGGCTATAATTGGTGCGCTTATAAAATCAAGGACAACTTAGTTTGTACCGTACTTTAAACCTAAAGTTAGACTCCATTGAGAATTCCATGAATGATACAGGCTTGGAGATAATTTACTCCACCATTTTCTGATGATTCTCATTAAATTTTGGCCATTAACCCTAAATTTTGTGGGATCCGTCAAGCGCACCTTCAGCAATTCTATTGTGGAGTATCCCGTATATGATGAGGTCTGCAAATAGCCAGTATCCGAACAGCTGAGTGGGCCGATACCAATCAGCCAGACGGGCCAAACTACCGTGGTAGCCCGCAGCCGGTAGGGTTTGCGCCAGCCAAATAGCAGTCAGCCAAGGCACAAGACCCGCGAATACTATCTTGCAGCATAGTTCGAGCATGAAAGATGCGAATCCGGCCCAAACTGTTGCCCTGCTCTTAGTCTCGCTTTCGACAGGCTCGGGCAAAATACGGTAGGGTAACGGAGCCTTGGGTTCGCTTGACTCTTGGCAAGCCTCCTGCTCTGCACCATCCGGCTTAATCGCTTCGAGAAAGTCGAGCAGCTGGTCTTGAAAGCTCTTGCCTCCCTTATCGCTGTTGTCCAAAGCCCCCACCTCCCCTAGTCTTTACTCTCATTCTAAGCACAGACCGAATCACCCAAGTTCCCCCGCCCTTCACAAGCCAATGTATGCCGAACTCGGCAGAGCCTCGTGCAACCATGGTATTGCCAATATCGAACGCATATATCAGGAGATCAACAAATACCCCAACACCACAGACTAGCGGACACACATTTTGGCGTATACCCGCAATACAATGAGGCATACAAAATCGCACCCAACTGTCGCAGAGAGGTAAAGGATACACAACTGCTATCTAGACATTGAGCAATACACCGTACATCAAAAAACTAACAACACGGCTGGTATCTTATCAAATATGTTTTTTCCCTCTGGAGCAACACCAATCAGCCCATTGCTGGACAATGTTCTTAAAAAGCCTAAGACATCCACAGCGGTTGAAGATTTGCTCTCTATAATTTTTTCTACTTCATAAACAGGTCGAGTTCCATCCAATAGACGAACAACATCAGCACCTATAGGCGGAATTGCAAGAAAAGTCGAACCTGTCCCCAGAATATACGATCCGTCTTTTTCTTCCGTCAAACTTAAAGAAGATAGATCAACCCTATCTCCAGCATTTATCTCGGGCTCTGCACCATTCATAATAAAGACTCCATGAGCTTTTCGGTGAATCTTTCTATCGCAACCGGTTTTATAGCCGACACGCGAGGGCTTAGATAAGCTAACTCAGAAAGAAGCGATTTATAATTTGGAAACTCTGCATTTAGCGAGCTTTTCTTCATTTGTGAATATTGAAAAGCCATGATGCAGATACGAGAGAGATAAAAACTATTAAATGATTTTTCAGACGTATTCCACTGCCGCTTGATCTCCTCTTGCAGGAATGAAAAATCACTCTCTTGCAATATGTAATATTCATAAGGAGAAGAGAGATAGACATTCGACCCCGGTCCACCGCTACCTTCGAAAACTCTGTCTAAATCACGCATAAAGATAGACCAAAAACTTTCAATATCGGCTATCTTCCGCGAACGGTCCAAGTGCAAATCACTTTCAATCCGAAAAGCTGGAAGTTCCGACACTATGGAAGAGCTATAGTCTCTAGCGTATTCAAAACTCGCAGCTCCACCGATATCATCGGGAATGGATCCTGCTGTCTTCTTTAGCCAATCAATCTGTTTAGCGGCATAAGGTAGCGAAAAAGCCCCAGGTCTATAACTTCGCTGTATGGCACGGGTGGTTCTTCAGCAATATCAAGTCCAGACAGCTGTAATGCCTTGGATAAATCCCTGGCTTTATCATGTAAACCTTGCGATATATAGCAATAAGCATTACCAACAATGCCGTTGTGTAATGAGATCAGACGTTGAGGATGAACTTCATCAAGTAAATTCTTGATTATCTCAGTTTCCGGCAAGCTTGAACTGTGCTTATAACCCCCAGATTCGAGTGGGAAATCCCATTCCACTTGCCTGTTTGCAGCAGGCCTGTACCAGCCGTTCACCATTTCAACTATGCTGTCCGCATTTAGGAACCAGTCTTGATTTCTAATTGCACCATCAATATCCCAAACAGGAATAAGAAACCAGAATTCATTGCCCTGATTCTGAAACTGCTCCGCCTTACGAGCTATTTGCATCATCATGACTTGAGACAAAGGTTCATTTGGATGTGGAAAACCCATGATTAAATTCGATACTTCCATCCTAGGAAGCAAAAACGAGATTATGTTTCTCCCCTCGGCACTCTTGCCAAGCACCTTTTCTTTGTAATCGACACCGAATAATGCAAAAGCGTTTCGAAGCTCCTGAATATAATTGGAAATCCTCATATATGACATTCAAACCGTCCCTTCAGTTTTGCCGCACACTGGACATGATAAGGATCGCAACCATTGGCTGGTTGTAGTCGTATAATCATTTCCATTCATCATCAGTGTTTTGCCAATAAGCCCGGGGGTCGCATAACCAGAAACATATCTAATGACCTCATCAACTGTAACAGCAGAAATTGCCATGCACAGCGGGCCAAATGACGGTGTGACAATATCGGCATTCATCCGAACGGAAGTATTAGTTGTTGGCAATTGAGCCCTTTGGCATTCATAGCAAGGGGAAAGATAAGGAACAACCAGAGGTCCGGCTAGCCCCATATGCTCAGAGAAACCTGCAAAAATAACCGGAATTTTTTCCTCAATACAAGCTTCATTGACTACACGCTTTATCAAATCTGGAGGATTATCCATTGTACAGATTACGCAATCGGCACCTTCAATCACTTTCTTCGCATCCTCAGTCGTATTCATTGCTTTATTTACCGTTCGGACGTGTAGGTCATTCCTGATCTCATTTAGATTTCTCAAAGCTGCTGAAGTCTTAAAACTTGAAATATCTTTGTTTCTGTACAGAAACTGTCTGACAAGATTTGTGTCTTCAACTTTGTCACAATCACAAAGAATGAGTCCTTGTATTCCACTATTTGCTAACTGTAAAGCACAATTAGATCCAATACCGCCAAACCCCATTATTGCAATTGTGGAAGAAGCAAGTTTTTTTGCACAGCTTTGTGCACTTATTCCTGAATGAAGGTTCAACATTGAAAAGTACAATTGCTGCCTATTGTACCGATCTGCATTTGATAATTCAGATCTATACACTTCTACATCCACCAATACACCAGCGTTACAAAGTTGTTGTATCGGCCACAACCATCCCCGAATAGTCGTACCTAACATTATTAACAATAACGAAGTAATTGTCAATACTATCTAATCAGATTCGACCAGCTGACTAATTAATTGAACCGCTTTCCCCATTCCGTCTAAGTCTGGGTTAAGAACTTTGTACGCATAATCGAACGTTTGAATAAAATCACCACGCATAACTTCTTCTATTAGTCGCCTAAGCTGCTTCGAATCATCTCCAGCAAAAGTTGGTAGCCCCAGGAAAGACAAACGATTAAAAGCTTCGATTTCATATAGTTCTCCCACTTCAGTTCACAGACATCTCTGATAATGAGGGAGTTCCACCTTCATAAAAACCGTCTACAATATTGGTCTCGTCATAGATTCGGGCCTTTTTACTTAGGAATCCCACCCATCAGATAATGCTTCTCTCCCCCACTGCTGTTTGGGGATTATAAGAACTTACAAGCTTTTTCCGACGTTTGTCTGGAACACCTTGTCTTGGGCTCAACCGCGCAGATCCTGTACTTTATACTCAGAAAGCACGAACCGGCCCTTTACTATTGTAGGTTCATCATGGGATTCGGCACATTAGGCAGCATCCTCGGAACCGTAGCCAAAGGGCACACTCAAACAACCGCAAAATGTTGATACTCCCTGTTCTGGGGTTACTCATGGCCTGCTCATATCGGCCTGTCTGCACACCGGTTTATCCGACAACAAACACAGTTGAGTAAAAGAATAATCGGCAAGTGTCACGGAAACTCAGATGGCGCTTCTTCTTAGTAAAGCGGTAGCGCCATCTGAGTATTGTGGCCCCGCTGAGGCACAATCTGCTTATCGGCATGTTCTCTGCACGGAGACACCACCGTGCTGTTCAGATTTGGAGATCCTGGCCGATTACCTCCGCCACCTCCCCGGTGCGGTTGGGCCATAGGTCCGCGTAGGTGTCCTGGGTCTCGGTGGCCGAGGCGTGGCCCAGTACGGCCTGGAGGGTCTTCACGTCCCGCCGGCCTTGATGGCCAGGGAGGCGTAGGTGTGGCGCAGGGAGTGGATGACCAGGCCCTCTATGTCCTTCATGCCAGCGTCCTGCAGGGCCGGGGCCCACACCCGGTTCCGCCAGTTTGCGGTGTTCTGCCTTCCTCCCCAAGGCCCGCGCAGCAGGTAGTCCTCGGGACCATGCCCGTCCAGCAGGGCTTCGACCCTGGGCAGCAGCTGGCTGGGAATCGGCACGAACCTGGTCCTGTTTCCCTTCGGCAGAGTCTCCACCAGGAGGTAGTTGGCATCGACCGACTGGGTGCGCAGGACGTTGATCCGGTTCCGGCCCAGATCCACGTCCCCGCACCGCAGGGCCAGGGCCTCGCCGATGCGCAGTCCCGTGTACGCGAGCAGGTAGACGACTGTGGCGTTGGCCTCGTCCATCTGCCCCGCGATGGTTTTGATCTCCTGCGGGGTCAGGTATATTCGCCGTTGGACGGCCCTGTTGTGCGACACTTTCGCCTTCCCCTGCTCGTCGGCGAACATCGCCAACGAATGCTTCGCGGAGGGCGGGGGCTCCATCTTCGTGCAATGCCCGTCCGCCGTCGTGACCTGGGCGTACTTCAGCCACTTGTCGTGTATCCATGCTTTTGACATACCAGCCTCTATGCGTCAGACAACAACCCGTTCCTATTAGCGATAACCAGCACCAGAGCACGGCGGCGCACGCTGACGCATAGGAACAGGTATGAGCGAAACACAGAAAACGACGAACGACAATCCGGCCGCGACGCCGGCCGAGGCAGCGGAGATCCTCGTGATACCAGTGAGCCCGCTGAACGCATGGAGGGCGCAGAGAACCGGGCTTCCGTATGTGCATATAGGGCGCCTGGTCAGATACCGGCCCGAGGATGTTGCGGACCTGATACTCCGCAACACGGTACGGCCGGAGTGAGCCTGAGGGGGGGGGGCACCCTGCTTATACGATGTGCCCGAAATGAGCCCGATTCCGAAAACAAGAATGGTCCCGAGGCCGTTAAGCCTTGGAACCATTGTCTTCTCGTGCGCCAGACAGGATTCGAACCTGCGACCTGCTGATCCGTAGTCAGCTGCTCTAATCCACTGGGCTACTGGCGCATGTCGTCTTTGCGATTGCTCACTGCGACAACTCATCTATAGTAGCGCACTTTGCCCTCCTCATCAATACGGAGTGTCGTATAGACCTACCACCCTTATTTATAATTATGCGAATATTATGCGTGCATCTGTATATTTTATGAATAATTATCGACTCTCACATCTATACCTTGTATATAACCTTTTACCACCATAGGGGAATGGGGAAAAAGTTATGCAGCTGGTGTCTTGGAAGGTAACGCCCAAAATGGCGCGGTATCGCCAAACACACATATTCAGTCAAAGGAGAGCTGATATGATCCCTAACCTCACCCTAACCGACGGCGGAACCATACCAACGGGCACATACGGACACATCGAAGCCCGCGGTAATGTATGTATGGAACCAGGAGTTCGTTTTCGCACCATGAATATCGACGGCGACCTGGTGGGCAGCGATATGATTGGCAGCTCTCTACACCTCAACGGCAGCCTGCACTTGCCAACCGGCAGCCTGCGAGTCTTCAACCTGCACGGGCGAGGACGCGTTCTAGGCCAGGGAGACATCTATGCCGATTGCATTGATATAGAAGGGTTGATAAACACCGAAGGGCGCATCATAGCTAAACGCTATCTCAAATTTTGCGGCCTCATGGAAGGCCAGACCAATATCGTATCCCGAGATGTCAGCATACTCGGTGTAATTCACGTTGAAACGCTCCTCGCCTCACACGTGCGAATCGAGACCATGCACCCTAAAGTAGTGCCACTCAAAGATGTAAAATGGATGGTGCGCCATAGCGAAATAGGCACCTTAATCTGCCACTATGCCGAGCTGCACAAGTGCGGATGCAATTTAGTACAGTCAAATATCATAAATCTTCGAGAAGGTACGTTCGTCTATGATGCCGTATGCACAGACACCATCACGACAGACAAGAAATCGGCAGCCGTTATGACCCTAGGAGGTGCCAAACGCTTGCACGTGGCCGGATATTAAGTCTGGCACAAAATCCAATAGATACGAGAGCTGAGAGATTTAATTCGCTTACTCTTCAGCCGGCAGACTGAGCCAGAGTAAGTATTCCTCATTGCCGTGCATACCCGCAATAGGCGACGGGGCTTGGCCTCGCACCAACAGCCCCTCGCCTAAGGCACACGTTTTCACCCGCTCAAGTGCTTCCAACCGGCGGGCCTCCTGACGGACTACACCACCGTGTCCAAGCTTGCCACGACCAACTTCAAATTGAGGCTTAACTAAGAGTAGGCAGTCAGCGCCCGGTTGGGCAATGCGGGCGATTACCGGAATAACGTATGTCAATGAGATAAACGACACATCGGAGACTATATAGTCAGGGGCAAAAGGCAAGTCTGCCGGCTCAACCTGTCGAATATTGACACCGCTAAGCTCGCACACGCGCTCGTCTCTTGCGATGCGCTCGGCCAGCTGATCATGGCCAACGTCGAGAGCAATAACACGCTCGGCCCCCTGCCTCAGCAGTACATCGCTAAAACCGCCTGTGGAAGCGCCTATGTCTAAACACAGCTTGCCCTGTGGACTTGGCAGCCCCAAAGTAGAAAACGCTTCCAGCGCGCCGAGGAGCTTAAAAGCGCCACGAGATACGTAATCTTCGCCTTTGTCGACGCTGAGCACATCGCTGTCGGCAATCAAACGAGACGGCTTCGTGCAGACCTCACCGTTGAGCAGAACGGCTCCGCGCTTAATCAGTGCAGAAGCACGGGAGCGCGACCCCACTAACGCGCACTCAACTAGGGCCTGGTCGAGGCGAACAGGCTCACTTGATGGTTCGGCATCGTACATTGGCATAGCGGTGAAGAATCCTCTTATTCTGCGGCGTGAAGCTGCTCTTGCAATTGCGCTAGGACCTCACGATAGAGGCTGACCTGCTGGACGAGAGCTTGTTGAGAAATATGCGCCAGTTGGGGAAAGCGCTCCTTGAGAAGCTCTTCGCTGCCAGTAGGCGCACCGGTAGCTGGACCACCTTCTGGAAGATGATTCTGCTCTGCCATACTGCCCCTCCCCTACTCACTTATGTGAAACACCGGTATATCTATGCGGCTCATATCTACGCCAGCGTCCGTCGCTTCCCAGCATGCGCAAGCAGCAGCGCGCACGGCATCTAGTTGGAGGAGCGGATCTAGCTCTTTGCCAGCTGCATCGTGAGCAGAGAGTTGCAACCGTCCGTCAACCACTTGGGCAGTGCACGAGCAACAGACCCAACTGCCATTTGGTGCTTTGACCGGTTGAGGCTGTGCATCTTGCAAGCCGCGCAAATCGGCCAGAATATAGCTAGGCCTTAACCGTACTTCAGCTTGAAGGATTGCCTCAGGCGTTGCCACACCCGTAAGCACTACAGCGCTGTCGTAACCACCCTTGTAGGCAGCTTCGATATCGGTGTCTAATCGGTCTCCGATGGGCAGGCAGACCTGGGTTACCATCGGTTTCCCGTCATCTGAAAATAGGCCGCGCGCCACGTCATACAATCCTGGTTCAGGCTTTCCGGCAGAGTCTTCGGGCTCCTTACCACTGGCCGCAATGACCGGAAGTTGCATAGCTCCGTTGCCGGGCGCTATGCCGTCTTCGCGAGGGATAGTCAAGTCACGATTTGTTACAAAATACCGGGCGCCGTTTTCAATGGCATAGGCAGCCTGAGCTAAATCGTTGAGTGTAAGCTCGGGATACCACGATTGAATAACAGCTTCAGGCTGGTCGCGGTTTGATTGCACAACTCGCAAATCGTTTGCACGCAGCTCATCGCGCAAATGGTCCGAACCGATGACATACACTGCTGCCCCAGCTGGCAGGTGCTTCCTAAGCATACGAGCACCCACCGTAGCCGAGGTAATCACCTGACTATCGCTGAGCTCTATGCCGTAAGAGCGCAGCTGCTGAGCCACAACCGAAGGATAGCGCGAAGGATTGTTCGTAGTGTAAACCATCTGCATGCCATGGCCCGAAGCCATTGAAATGGCCTGAGCCGCATGCTCGACTGGCTGCGAACCCCTATACACTACTCCGTCTAAATCGAGTAGAGCTAAACGGTAGGCTTGACTCAGCGCCTCCTGGCTCCCCTTGAGATAGCTAACACTCATGCTTCCTGCTCGGAATCCTTGCTAGCGCCATCTGCGCCCTGTTCAGTCGACGCTGAAACCTCGTTAGCTGAAGTCTGATCGGACGGATCGAGAGCCGGCACCACTAACTGGACCGGCGTCTGAGTTGCTTCGTCGCTCACTTCTTCTTGAATAGCTACAGCTTGAGGCTGATCTGATTCGAGAGATTCGGCAGTCGACTCGGTAGGCGTCGTCTCTTGCTCAGCTTGCTCGTCAGACTCCTGCGAATTCTCTGACTGAGCATCTTGATCAAGAGTTTCGCCAACTGCTACCTCTTCAACAGGTTCGCTTGTATTTTCTGCCTCATCTGCATCATCTTCATCGACAGGCTCATAGCGGTGCTGCTTGTAATATTCCTTCTCGGTAAGAATATCGAGACTTTCAAACATGGCATCATTAGCGTGCTCAAGGTCATTGTCGACGATGATTTCCATCTCGGAGTCTTCATCATCGTCCTCGTCAGCGTATTGTGCCTCCAGCTTGTCGAGGAGCGAATCCAAAGACTGGGCCTGGTCGCTATGGCCGGCCTGGTCCAAGAAGAATTGTTCGGCTTGCACTGCCCGCATCCGGTAGTCTCCGTTAAGCCCCTTGGCGCCAGCCAGCTGATGCACGGTTTGAACAGCCTGATCGAACAGGCCCAAATCAGCCAGAGCACCGGCATAAACCAAGAACATCTCAGCCTTGGACTCACCACGCAGGGCCTTGGCTTCGTAGCTGGTTGCCTCTTCAATAGCCTTGCGGGGATTACCCAAACCGCGTTCGCAATCGGCGATAAATGGTAGATAATCCAAGTATCCGTTCATACGGAAGGCAGTCCTAAACTCGCGCAAAGCAAGCTTGTAATCGCCCTGACGGTATGCAACCAAGGCCAAGGTCTCACGAGCAATGTCTACACGTGAAGCCTGACGAGCTACCCACTTAGCATGGTCCAACGCCCGGTCCGGCTCGCTCTCTTCCAAAGCATAAGCGGCGAGGATGTGCAAACCGATATTTTCGGCATGCTCCTTGCTTAAACCGCGTAAACGCTCTTTGTCGTCTTTGGAAAGCATGGACCACTCCAAGCCCTTAGGCATGGACGGTTCGCCTGGACGCGCATCCGTATATGGATTCTGAGAAGGATATGAGACCGTACCGTCGGAATTGCGCCTTGGGCCGTCCTGGTAGCTGTTATTACGGTCGAAATTGCGGCCATTGTTGCGACGGTCTTGTCCGCTGCGCTCTTGCCAATCTCTGCGGCCTGAGCCCTGCCTGCGATCATCACGGCGGAAGTCACGGCCTTGCTCGCCACGGCGATCATACGAACGGCCGCCATCGCGATGCTGGTCACGGTCACGGTAAGAATGACCACGCTCACCTTGGCTGTTGTGGTTGCGACGGTCTTCCCACTTGCTGTTGTCTTTGCCACCGCGGTTGAATCCACCCCTGCGGTCATCGCGACCGTTGCGGTTGTAACCACTCTGGCGATCATCGCGATCGTGACGCTGATAACCACCGCGACGGTCGTCATGATCACGATGCTGATAGTTACCGCGACGGTCATCATGGTCGCGGCGCTGGTAACCACCCTGGCGATCATCGCGATCATAACGCTGGTAGCTGCCACGGCGGTCATCGCGCTGGCCGCGGTCATCCTTGTTGAAACGCTGGTAACCGCCCCTGCGCTCACCACGGTCTTGACCTTGGTAACCGGAGCGCTGGTCATCACGGCCCTTATAGCCGCCCTTGCGGTCGTCGCGACCCTGGTAACCAGAACGGCGGTCGTCGCCATTGCGGTAGTTTGAACGATGCTCGTCGTGTCCGCGGTATCCCTGCCGGTCATCCCTGCGGAAATTGCCTTGCGATTTCCGCTCAGAATAGCGGCCCTCACCGGAGTCATTTCCCTGATCATTGCGGTCGTGGGAACGGTAGCCGGAACCACGGTTACCATAGTGATCCCCTCGGGAACCACGGCCCTTAAAACCGCCGTGGCCTTGATTTCCGCGATGAGATCCACCCGAATGTCCATAACCTGAACCGCGGTGGTTGCCGCCTTCATGTCCGCGGTTGTTCCTAGCTTCGTCTGCCATATCAATATCCTCAAATCTTCAGGCCTTACACTTCGTGCGCAAGACCTCTGTTACAACGCTATGCTGTTATTAGTTTTCGTACAAAAGATGGGCATTTACTGCTTTTCGAGGGCGCCTAGGGCTTTCTTGCCTCGCCTCACCAAAGCAAAACGGCCGCTCAAGAAATCAGCTTCTTGCAGGAGTTGGTCCTGGTCACTCACGCGCTCATTGTTGAGATAGACACCGCCCGACTTGATAGTCTTGCGGGCCTCGGAAATCGAGCTAAACAAACCAGCCCCTACCGCGGCATCAACTAACCTATCGCCGACCTTTGCTGCAGCGAAGCTCTTGTTGCCCTCGCTGTCGTCAATCTTCAAACCTTGGAGGGCACCCTCAAGCGCATCGGCATCTAAATCAGAGAGCTGGCCGCGCCCAAAGAGCGCACCTGCTGCGTCTACAGCACCTTGGGCAGCCTTGTCTCCGTGAACGTAAGATGTGACTTCCCAGGCCAGAACTCGCTGAGCCTCGCGGGCACCAGGATTGGCATTCACTTCCTCTTCCAAACGCTCAATCTCAGTCTTAGTGAGGAAGGTGAAGGTCTTTAAGAGCTTGACGACTTGGTCATCGGGCTGGTTAAACCAGAACTGGTAGAAGCGGTAAGGCGAGAACATTGTGGGGTTCAGCCAGACAGCATTGCCCTCTGACTTGCCGAACTTCTTGCCCTGTGCATCGGTAATGAGCGGGCTGGTCATGACCTGAACAGCCTTACCACGCACCTTACGAATAAGGTCTAAACCGCTGGTAAGGTTGCCCCACTGATCGCTGCCGCCCAGCTGAAGCTGGCAGTCGTAGCGGTCAAACAATTCTAGGAAATCGTTACCTTGCAAAACCTGATAACTGAACTCGGTAAAGGAGATGCCTTCTTCTGAATTCAGCCTGCGAGACACAGTGTCTTTAGCGAGCATGGTGCCCATGCGGAAGTTCTTGCCAATATCTCGCAAAAAGTCGATGACACTCATGGAGCCGGTCCACTCGTAGTTGCTCACAAAGCGCACTGGGTTAGCGCCTTCAGTAGCTAAGAAACGACCAATTTGCGCTTGAAGCTGGTCCGCCCAAGCTGCCACCGTCTCCTTAGGGTTGAGGGTGCGCTCGCCAGACTGACGGGGGTCTCCAATCAGACCAGTAGCGCCACCAACCAAAGCGATAGGATGATGCCCGGCTGCCTGCAAGTGACGCATGTTGAGCAGCTGCACCAAGTTTCCCACATGGAGGGAAGGCGCTGTAGGGTCAAAACCGCAGTAGTAGGTAACTTCTTGATCGCTCAGTTTTTTGTTGAGCTCAGCTTCATCGGTGCACTGCGCGATGAGCCCTCGCCACTTGAGCTCGTCAAAGAGCGAATCGAAGCCCGCTTCCTTGAAATCAGTGACCTTAGCCATAAGATAGTTACTCCCTATCGAATTCAAATATATATCTAATACGACGGCTTCATTCTCGCAGGTACGGCAGACACAAAACCGCTATTTCGCAGCGGCTTTAGCACCGTTTTCTTGCTTATGCTGGGCCTTGGCAGAAGACTCACCGGAGGTGATATTAATCAGCCACTGAGCCCGCTCCGCTGCTTCTTCGTCGTCGCTGGTAATGACGAGTACGGTATCGTCGCCAGCAATGGTGCCTAATACACCGACTATTGGCTGACGATCGAGCGCGCTTGCTGCGTATTGTGCCGCCCCAGAAGGTGTGCGCACAACTAAGAGATTCTTTGCTTGCTTCACTGAAGTAATCAAGCCCGTCAGCACGCGAGACAAATACTGGTCAGTCTT
This sequence comes from Bombiscardovia apis, assembly GCF_033095945.1. Classification (NCBI taxonomy): domain Bacteria; kingdom Bacillati; phylum Actinomycetota; class Actinomycetes; order Bifidobacteriales; family Bifidobacteriaceae; genus Bombiscardovia; species Bombiscardovia apis. Next base: position 1,242,194 of record NZ_AP026800.1, read on the forward strand.
GCTGGAGTCGGCGGCGTTGGTCATAGCTAAAGACGCCACTTCAAGTAAGCTCTGATCGCCGGAATCGGGTATCCAATAACCGATCGCCCCGTCTGGGTAGCGCATCTTGGCTGCGTGAAGCTCATCGAGATCACGACTGAGCGTAGCCTGAGTCACGACAATATCTTGTAGGGATAGCAGGCGGGCTAGTTCTCCCTGAGAAGTCACTATCCCCTGTCTTACTATTTGACGTACGGCATCGAGCCGGGCGGCTTTATTCGTAGGTCGCATAGGCTTCTCCTTAACGTAAACTGCTCCCCAGTCTACGGGCGTATTTCGACAGCCTTGCGCAAACGGTCAAGCTGCGCAAGTTCCCCCAGTAACACTAGTTACAAAAAGCTCGGGCTACACCAGACAGCTATGCGCTTATCTGGTCGCCTCCAGTGCCGCCCGTATTGGGCATGACCTGCATCATTTGCTGGTAGAGGTCATCAACAGATATGCCAGACATTGCCATCCATAGAATCATCAAGCTGTAGAGCAGGTTAATAACAACTGCTGCCACTGCTAAGCCGAAACCTTTCATGTGGAAGGTGCGGGTACGGTGGATAGCAATAGCACCCATAAAGGCTGAAATCAGCGGTATTGGGAAACAAATGGCCATAATGAGCGAGAGCACAGCGTAAGGATCCCAGTGACCATAGGCAGGATTCTGCTGAGGGTCGTCAAGGTCAATGCCATTGATAATATGCTTGCCCCTGTTGGCTGCTCCCGGATTACTGGCCTGCTGAAAGGGAGGCTGCTGCATATTTCCAGGCTGAGCGTAAGGCTGGTAGCCCTGTCCCTGATTCTGCCCATTTACCTGCTGAGAGCCCGTAGGGATTACCATTGGCTGACCCGGCTGATTGGGCTGAACCGAAGCCGACTGCCCCTCTTGAGGCTGGGCAGCTTCAGGCTCTGGCTGACCAAAAACATAAGGATTCCAACCTGGATACTGGTTGGAAAGCGCGCCGTATTCGGGCTGCGTTTGCTGCCCGTACGCCGGTTGCTGGGGCTCAGTAGAGCCTTGTGCGGCGTTGTAATCGCCAGCTGGTCTGTTCTGCTGAGTATCCGTAGTAGCTCCTTTTGTCTTGCTGAGGCCAGTCTATACCGTCAGGCTCGTAGTTGCGCTCCCAGCGAGGCGGTCTGTTCAACAATCGCCTGGCGAAGGTGCTCGCTGTCCTCTGAAGTAAGTGTGCGGTCTGGTGCTCGGAAAGTCACGGCGAAGGCTAATGACTTAGCACCCTCACCTATCTGATCTCCGGTAAAGACATCGAAGAGCTCGATAGTCTCAAGCATGGGCCCACAGGCCTGCTCAATGGCTGCGGTCAATTGGGCAGCACTCACTGAGTCAGGAACAGTGAACGCTAGATCCTGTTTTACCGGCGGGAAGGTCGAAATGGCCTTTGCCTGCAAGGGCTTAAAGTCGATGTGGTCAAAGACAGCATCAAGATCGAGCTCGAAGGCTGCCGTATGCTCGGGCAGGCCGAGGGTATCCACGATGTGAGGATGAAGTTCTCCAACCACGCCTACCGGTGAACCCCCCATAAAGATTTGAGCCATGCGGCCCGGATGCCATTGGACTGGAACTGCCGCTGGCTCAGGCTGTTGAAACTCATAAGTTGCCCCTAGACGATCCAAGACACGTCGTACGCTCTCAACAGCATCAGACCAGTCAATAGCGCGTTTATCTCCCAGCCAGCCATCTTCAACGGCCAATCCCGAAAGTAAGGCAGCCACATGGAGCTTCTGCTCGGGCAGGCCTGCATCTAGTTGAGCAAGCTGCTCGTCGGTCGGCCGCTGGCCACCAGGGAGAGCTGGAATCGCTGGAGCATTTGGATCGTTCTTGAAAATTGACCCGAGCTCAAAAATACGGACATTTTCATTGCCTCGGCGGATATTTCGCTGAGCGGTATTGGCCAAGGGTAAGAGTAATTCCCGGCGCAAGTAAGGCCTGTCAGCAGCCATAGGATTCGCTAGCTCAACACTGACTGGCTTAATCTCGTCAATGTCGTAGTCGAAGACCTTAAAATCAGCGTCACCCACGAACGGGTAGTTCAACACCTCGGTGAGACCGTATTCAGCTAAGGTATCGGCTACCCAACGCTGACGACTCTGCTCAGGAGTTAATCCAACCGCTCCTGCTACGTGAGGAGAAGGAACGTTGACCGGAATCTGGTCATAGCCCACCAATCGAGCAACTTCTTCGACCAAATCGCAGGGCTGAACTAAGTCCGGCCGCCAGCTCGGTGGAGTGACCCTGAGTTCGTTTTCGCTAACAGACTCGACACTGCATCCGATATCTTCGAGCAGGGCAACGATGGTGTCTCGGTCAGTATCGAGATCTACTAAACGCTTTACAGTGCTCACAGGGAAATCGATTGCAGCCGGCGATTGGGTGCTATCAATATCAATTGCCACCGAATCGGCTTGAGCCTGGCCATACTGAGTTAGCAAATCGACTGCCATTTGAGCAGCTGCCGGCTGTATGGCGTAGTCAACGCCGCGTTCAAAGCGACGAGAAGCCTCAGAGGGCAATTTGTGCCTGCGTGCCGAGCGTGCAATGGAAACGGTGTCGAAGTGAGCAGCCTCAATCAAAATGTTAGTAGTCTCGTCGGTAACTTCGCCGTAGAGACCGCCCATCACGCCCGCTATACCAAGCACACGAGAGCCGCGCTTGCCCTCAGGCGAATCGGTAATCAGTAAGTCCTCAGGACTCAGCTCACGCTCTTTGCCATCGAGGGTAGTCAGGTGCTCACCCTCTTGAGCTCGGCGTACCACAATTGGGCCTTCAATCTTGTCCAAATCGTAGGCATGTAAGGGCTGCCCCAAGTCGAGCATGACATAGTTAGTGACGTCAACAGCCAGAGAAAGCGAGCGCATGCCGGCGCGGATAAGCCTGCGACGCATCCAATTAGGGGTAGCGCTAGCAGCATTGTATCCTCGCACTGCACGCAGATAGTAGCGGTCGCAACCCACCTGGCCGTAGATGGGATTACGGTCGTCAATCTCAACCTGCACGGGAGCTTGGCTCGCGTCAACCTTAGCGTCAATCTTAGCGTTGAGGCTTTCGACTGGGTCTTGGTAGCTAGCACCAGTCGAATGATGGAATTCACGGGCCACACCGCGATAGGACAGGGCATATCCACGGTCTGGAGTGATGTTAATTTCCAAGAGAGGATTGTCGAGATGCAACAATTCCATCGCATCGTCGCCGGGCTTCAACGCTTCATATTCTTTTGGGGTGAACCCATACTGGCGAAGGAGGATAATGCCGTTGTGGTCAGAACCGAGGCCTAGCTCACGCTCAGAAGCACACATACCATCTGAGATATGTCCGTAAGTCTTGCGCGGTTCAATCTTGAAATCTCCGGGCAGAACAGCGCCAGGCAAAGTGACAACCACTTTTTCGCCGGCCGCCATGTTGGGAGCTCCGCAGACGATACCACGAGGAACCTTATGGCCCTCATCGTCTACGGCATTGTATTGCTCACCCACGTCAACATGGCACCAGTTAATGACCTTGCCATTCTTCTGCGGTTCTGGCGTAGCGTCAACTACGTAGCCCACCACGATAGGGCCGGTAACTGAGGAGCGGTGAATCTCTTCCTCTTCCAGACCAACCTGAACCAAATCTTGAGCCAGCTGCTCGTATGACAACTCAGCTGGTACCTGAACGTGCTCCTTGAGCCAATCAATGTCTACCATCGGCATCGCTGATCACTCCCCCATCACAAACTGGTCGCTGAAGCGCACGTCGCCCTCTACCAGGTCGTGCATATCGTTAATATCGTGGCGCAAGAGCAAGGTACGCTCCATGCCCACACCAAAAGCAAAGCCGGAGTATATTTCCGGATCAATATCTGCAGCCCGCAGCACGTTGGGATTGACCATACCGCAGCCGCCCCACTCGATCCAGCCGGGGCCACCCTTCTTATCAGGGAACCACAAGTCCATTTCAGCAGAAGGCTCAGTGAAAGGGAAGTAAGAAGGACGCAAACGGGTACGAGCACCTTCGCCAAACATAGCGACAGCCAACTTATCGAGTACACCCTTCAAGTCGGCCATAGTCAGACCTTTATCTACGGCAATTGCCTCACACTGGTGGAAGACAGGCGTGTGTGTAGCATCGAGCTCATCGGTACGAAAAACGCGTCCTGGACTGGCAATATAGAGTGGCACACCACGATTTATGAGACCGCGCACCTGATCTGTCGAAGTCTGCGTTCGCATCACCAAATTGGACCCCACAAAACCGGCAGCATCCTTGGTTTGATTGCCCTTAACGTAGAAGGTGTCCTGCATCTGTCGAGCAGGGTGGTCCGGGCTAAGATTGAGCGCGTCGAAGTTATACCATTCACTTTCAACTTCAGGCCCAGATGAAATCTGCCAACCCATTGAGACAAAGAAATCCTCAACGTCTTCCATCAGCTTAGCCAGGGGGTGTCGAGCGCCGAGCGGGCGACGCTCAATGGGCAGAGTCATGTCGACCTGCTCGGCTGCCAACTTGCTCTGTTCGGCTTGAGCTTGCAGCACGTTCTCTTTGAGGCCATATGCTCGGCCGAAATCAGCCTTGAGCTTGCCCATAAGCTGGCCAGCACCCTTTTTAGCTTCGGGAGGCAGCGAGCCAATGGCGCGACTGGCTTGGCCCATTGCAGATTCGGCACCCGCAAATTGCGCCTTCAGGGCCTTCAACTCCTCCAGAGTGGAAGCGTTGCGAATTTTCTCAATACCCTCGGCGACCTCGTCGGTGACTGCCGCTGGATCGAATTGCGCATCTGCCAATTTGAGCCCTTTCTACGCGAGCGCGAACCCGCAAAAACTGCTATCTACCAGTCTTTTCGCTGTCTTCACATTCTCCCAAGACGACTCGACATAGCCAGGGAATATAGGAGGACCGCTGCCGACATCGCTAAGTTGAGCGATTCAGCCTTGCCGTATATGGGAATGGAAACGATGCTGTCGCTGCGTTCCAACAGAGCAGTAGGCAGCCCGCGAGCTTCGTTGCCAAAGAGCAGGGCTAGCCCAGATGCTGCTTCTTTACTTTGGGCCAACATATCAGGCAAACTCACCGGAACGCGGTCACTGGTGCCATACACATCTGCAGCTACTACCGGAAGCTGCCTAGTCTGCACCCAAGTGAAGAACTCATCGGTGGAGACCTGAACAACTGGGATATGGAAGATAGAACCGGCAGTAGCCCGCAGGACTTTGGGGCTAAAGGGGTCAACGCAGTCATCTACCAAAAGTAAGGCTTGCAAACCTGCAGCATCGGCCGTGCGGATAATCGTACCCTCATTGCCCGGGTCGCGAACCTGCCACAGGGCTGCAACCTGCACAGATTCTGCCTGTCCAGTCTGATCCTGCGGCAACAACAAACTATTGGCCTGCACTTGCAAATCTTCTAACCTACCTACGGCAACAATCCCCTGTGCATCCTTGCTGATGGCTTGCATAGTGCGGGAGCTGACGTAGTGAATGTAGGCCCGGGGCGCTGCTTTAAGAGCAGAGTTGCGAATCTGGGCTGCTGCGGTCGAAACAGGTTTCATTCCCGCATCCGGCTCGACCTCCACGTAAATGTCGAGCAGGCACTGAGGCTGGCAGGCTACGGCTTCGCGCACACACTGCGGTCCTTCAATCATAAAACGCCCGTAGCGTTGGCGGCGACGGCGCTCACTGAGTTCAGCAATTCGGCGAATACGCTCAGAGCGAGGATTGTCTATAATTTCACGGTATTCAGGCATAGCTTCCACTCTAGTGAGCAGCCAAGCCAAGCAAAACGCAGAGGGAAACTGACCGGCACAACCTTACTTACACAAGGCCAGCGCTCAACGAACAAGCAGATGGAGCAAGCGGTGAGTGTGTGATATCTCACGAAAAGAAGCGGCCCCTTCGCCTTGGCAGGGGGCTGGGCAAGGACTAGGCTTAAAGTACAAGCCAAGTCGACTTGCGTAACGCAGACATGCTGTGCCCTTGCGCGCCGAGCGAAGGCGCTCACACGGCGGCATTTCATACAAGAAGGAGGCGTCATGCCTGTTTATACTTTGCCTGACCTGCCCTATGATTATTCGGCTCTCGAGCCATTTATCTCCGGTAAGATTATGGAACTCCACCACGATAAGCACCATCAGGCTTACGTGAACGGAGCCAACCAGGCCCTGGAGCAAATTCACGATGCAGCTGAGTCCGGCAACGTGGCCCAGTCCAATATGCTCGAAAAGAACCTGGCCTTCAACTTGGCCGGTCACAAGAACCACACCATCTTCTGGAAGAACATGGCTCCGGCTCAAGACGAAGAGCCCACAGGCGAACTCAAGGCCGCTATTGAAGAGCAGTTCGGCAGTTTCCAAGGCTTCCAGACCTACTTCGAATCCATGTGCGCAGGCATTCAGGGCTCCGGCTGGGCCGTACTCGCTTGGGATGCCTTGGGCGAGCGCCTGGTAACCTTGCAAATGTACGATCACCAGGGCAACCTGCCTGTCACTATCTTCCCGCTGGTTATGCTCGATCTTTGGGAGCACGCCTACTATCTGGATTACCAGAACGTGCGCGCCGACTACGTGAAGGCCTGGTGGAACATCGTCAACTGGGAAGATGCTTCCAAGCGCTTCGACGAGGTACGCAACCTGAACACCATTTTGGTAAAGTAAGCACTTCTTTGTCGTTGTAATCAAGTTTTTGCTTGGCTACAGCGCTTATGCAAGAAAGCCGCTCGATGCATATCGCAAAGCATCGAGCGGCTTTTCTGTCTTTTTTCAGTAGGAGGGGCTCCTGAGTTATGCCCTAATTGCCAAAGAAGGAAAAAGTACCAGACCACCAGGCAACGCTCAAGGCCACTAGGGGAACGGCTAGGCAGATGGCAAGGAAGCAGTAATCTCGGGCTCTCACCTGCGAAACACGGGCGTGCGATCGTGGACTTAGCCCACCAAAGCCGCGGGCTTCCATAGCTTCGGCCAGCATGGTTGAGCGCCGGATAGAGAGCACCAGTAGAGCAAATGCCTGTGGTAAGAAGGCTTTGACCTTGCTCTCATCCCCCAAACCTCGCGAGCGCCGGGAGGCAGTGAGTGCTGACCAGTCATCTTGCAGAACTGAGAACAGGCGCATACCTGCTAAACCGCCGTAGACGAAGCGATCTGGTAGGTGGAGCACCTGGCTGAAGGAATCTGCTAAATCCGTAGCATCGATACCGAGCATCATGATGATAGCGGGAATACCAATGGCGAGAATACGCAAGGCTGTGGCTCCTGCAAGCACAGCTGAGCGCTCAGTCACATGCATCAGCCCCCACTGCCAGAGCACCGCGCCACCCGATTTGCCATAGAGCAAGACCGCAATGGCAGAGCCCGGAGCTCCAAGGAACAGCGGCCAAGTAGAGCGCACAATCCGCCAAGGAGAAAAGCCTGCTGCCATCAGCAACACCACTTCGATGCCGAGCGCTGTTAATGCCGAAAGCCAATCCAAACTAAAGAAGAGGGGCAGGGCCAAAACGAAAGCACCAATCAACCGATATGAGGGATTGATTGAGGCGAGATAAGCCGAGCGACTGGCTTGCCGCTGTTCTTCCACTCGCAGGTTCATGGCTTGAACTGGTATATGAGACTCAGCGCTTGTAGAAGAATCTGCAAGCGGTTGTTCAGTGTTTCCCGGTGCCTGCCTTGGCATATCCCAGCTGCCAGAGGAACCTTGCGGCGTGAGTTCTACCACACGCGCCCCTAGGACATGAACCAACTGACGGTCATGAGTAACCACAATCACGCAAATACCATCGCCACGCAGTCCGGCTATCAGCTGTGCCATGCTGGTCCAAGTCAGCCGGTCCTGACCGAAAGTGGGCTCGTCTAGGATGAGTACTTTGGGCGCTGCTGCTAAGGCCGAGGCCACAGTTAGTCGTCGCTTTTCACCGCCAGAAAGCGTATAGGGATTAGCCTGAGCATATTGAAGCAGGTTGAATCGCTTGAGTAGGGCCCGAGCACGTTCCTCGGCCTGCACTTCCTCCATTCCCGTTCGCAAGGGGGCAAGCATGACCTCTTCCAATACAGAGCCGCGCGCGAACTGGTGCTCAGGATTTTGGAACACATAGGAGATGCGACTGGCTAAAATCTTGGAATTCCACTCGAAGGGGTTGCTCGACTGCGCAGCCCCAGAGCCGCTGCCACGCAAAGCCTCAGAAGCTTCCACCTGCCCTGCCAGTGGCTCTAAGAGACCGGCGAGTGTGAGAGAGAGCGTTGACTTACCAGCACCGTTGTCTCCCACCAGAGCGGTAATTTGCCCGGCGTGAAAATCAAGGTTAACGCCCTGGGCAATGGCCTTCCCTGCTCGTCCGATAGCAACATTACGAGCCGAAAGCACCGCAGGCCCATAGCCACAAGCAGCTGAATAGTTGGGCTCGGGTTCGAGCTTGATAGGCTCAACTTGCTTACTGCTGCCAGAGTAGCGGTCAGGTACCCAAATACCTAAAGCCGCGAAATCAATCTGGGAATGAGTAAAGACTTGTTCGGGAGTGCCATCAGCTACGACAAGCGTCTTGCGCAAACCGTTGGGCTGCTCATCACCTAAGCCGAGGACTACAACGCGCTCAATCAAGTCAATCCAAGGCTGAGCCCTGTGCTCGACGAGCACCAGCGTTGAGCCCTGCTCATCAAGCACGTCTTTGACAGCGCCCACGATTTGCTCCACTCCCCTAGGGTCAAGATTGGCCGTAGGTTCGTCGAGTAAAAGCACGCCCGGTCGCATCGCTAAGGCACCAGCTAGGGCCAGTCTTTGCATCTGACCACCGCTCAAATGCGTAACCGACCTATGCAGCTGCAGGTCACTCAAACCTACAGCTGCCATACTTTCCTCCACCCGCTGCCAAATCAGCTCACGGGGCAGGTCCATATTTTCGGGCCCAAAAGCAACGTTATCGCCAACCCTTTGGAAGATGGCTTGAGCATCTGGATCTTGTAGAACTAATCCCACTTGTCCCAGCGACTGGTCAACTGGCTGCCCACCGACCAGAATGCGCCCCTGAGTCAGCCCGCCGTCTGCATCTTCCACGCTGGAAGCAGAGCCGCCGTCGAACCCTTCACTCGCTGAAGCAGATTCGCCCTCACTCGCCCCCAGTAAGCCAGCTGCTCCCTGCAAGAGGGTCGATTTACCAATACCAGAAGCTCCTAAAAGCAAGACCCGCTGGCCAGCAGGTATGCTCAGATCCAAATCATGGACTGCGTAGTAATCTCGTGAAGCATGCTGGTAGCCCCAGCCTTGAAAATCTAAGGAAGCAGGCTGCCCCAAAGAAGATGCTTGATTCACCGGCTTCACACTACCTTTGCGCCAGCAGCAGCACGGGCTATACGGCCCGATTCAAAGTGGTCTAAGGCTCCAGTTTTTGCAATTGCAAGATAGAGATACCAGACCAAGGCACCGGCTATAACAGCACCAGAAATAATCGTTGCAATCACATAGAAAACACCGTACGGACCTACAAGATTGATGGCCTGTAGATGAGTGAAAAAGCTGTAGAGCCAGCAGCCGATGCCAGAGAGCACACCGGAAAGCACGGTAGTTCCAAGATTCCACTTGCGATAAGCGTATATAAGGAAGGCCGCTTCGGCCATCGCGCCTTGTAAGAGACCAATCAGGAAAGTCTCGACTGGCACCCACTGGCTGCCCCAGAGAGATTCTAAAACGGCCGCAACCACTTCTGCGTATACACCAGCGCCGGGCTTACGCACGATAACCAGAGCCAGAGGGCCCGCGAAGAGCCAAAAACCATTAAAGAGTCCACCCAAACCCGGGATTATGGCCTCTAAAATTGGCCAAGGAGCTGCAGAAACTAGGGCAATGAGCCAGTATATAAGAGCTGAGGCCACTCCGATAACTGAAGCGACAGCAATATCTGCTACTCGCCAGCGGAATCTATGGGGCCGAATGCTACTTTGCTTGGGAGTTGATTGACTATTTGGAGCATACTGTTGCGCCATTATTGTGCCTTTCGTCATCGCGCGCTGGACCATCCAGCTGCACACTTGCAATAAGGCACGGGAAGTTAACATCCGTGCGCCGGCATTACCCGGTATACGTTCGTCCGGTTGAGGCTTGGCCTCATCTCAGCCGCGCGCCCCAAGTTTCACCTTGAAGCACGCAGCCCCCGTGTCAATTTCCATCCTAGGTGAAGCCCTAGTCTTAACTCACCCTCGCGGCAGTAGCCACTTGTATTACTTAGATTGCGCCAACTTATCGAGCAGAAGAGCTTCAGTCACAATATTGTGTTCCAAGCCTTTCAAAGAAATCGACTCGTTGGGGCTGTGAGCGTTGGTCTGAGGATCCTCGGGGCCAGTCACGAGCACTTGAGCATCTGGGAAGATGCGCTTAAGTTCGGGAATGAAGGGGATTGAGCCGCCTTCACCCTTGTTGACTGGAGCCACACCGAAAGCCTCTTCCATCGCAGCCTCAGCGTCTTGTACGGCATCAGAACTGGCATCCATAGCCCAACCCATGCCCGTATCAATGGGCTCAACGCTCACCTGAGCGCCGAAGGGAGCATGGGAAACCAAGAAGTCAATGAGAGCTTGCTGGGCTTCACCGGGCTCTTGCGTGGGGGCCGTACGCAAGGAGATACGGAAGCGCGAGGTATCGGCAATCACATTGAAGGAGCCCTCTACCGGGTGAGCGTCAAAACCAATGATGGAAGCGGAAGGCTTGGTCCACATGCGCTCAGCCAAGGAACCGGTACCAGCTAAACGGTAAGAGTCAACGATTCCAGCATCAGCGCGCACCTGAGTCTCTTCCAAATCCCGTTGCAAACCGCCGATGGGCTTGTCGGCCTTGACGCCGGGCACAGCCAAATCACCCTGCTCGTCGTACATGGAAGCAATCAACATTGCAGCGAGCGTATTAGCATCTAGAATCGGGCCGCCAAATTGGCCAGAATGCACCGGGTGTTCCAAGACCTTTACACTCACATCAACATCGAGATTGCCGCGCAGAGAAGTGGTGAGGCTGGGCACATCCCAGGCCCAATTGCCCGAATCGGCCACGATAATAACGTCGGAGGCGAACTCTTCGCGGTGGGCTTCAATGAAGGGAATAAACGAAGGTGACCCCATCTCTTCTTCACCCTCGATAAAGACCTTAATGTTAACGTTGAGATCTTCGCCCAAGGCAGCCAAAGCGCCCGAATGAATAGCAATACCGCCGCCATCGTCTGCTACACCGCGCCCGTAAAGACGTCCGTCCTTTTGCGTCGCGGTGAAGGGGTCGCTCTCCCACTGTCCGTTGTTGGGAGCGGGTTGCACATCGTGGTGCGCATAAAGCAAAACGGTGGGCGCAGATGGATCTACCATCTTGGTACCAACTACCTCGTAAGCACCCGGCGTACCGTCAGGATTGCTGGACTGAACTACGCGAGCATCAACGCCCACCTTTTTCAGCTCATCGGCCACAAATTGGGCCGAACGCTTCATGTGATCGCCGGTGATACCCTCGGCAGAAACGGAATGTAGAGCCACTTTTTGGCTCAACAATGCAACTACACGATCCCAGTCGTGCTGGACCCGCGAACGGATACTTTGAGCGGTTACCTCTGCCATGTTTGCCTCCTTATCAAGACCGCCTTGCGTGGCCCTTTGCGCCCGCGTGCGTCTAGGTGTCACCGTAATCTGTTCGCATGACATGGAAGCTATTTAAGGGCAAGAATTCTGACGAATCAGACACCCAAGCCAGCGCCACTACTCCAAGCCAAGAGAGCAACGGCGAGGGTAAGGGACGTCCAACTCCCAAACGTAAGCAGGCCGAAGAAAAGAACTTGCGCCCTTTGGTTCCTAAGGATCGCAAAGCTAGTCGTAAGGCCGCAAAAGAGCGTATGCGTGCTAAGGAAGACGCGCAATATGAAGCTATGCGCACCGGCGACATTACGAACATGCCCAAGGCTGAGCGCTTACCTTGGCGTATTTACATTCGTGACTACGTTGATGCCCGCTTCGGCATCTCTGAGCTCACCATGCCAGTAATCTTGGTGTTCTTCGTCTTTACTTTGATTGCAGCTTTCTTCTCACAGCCTCTGTATCTCGCAGCTACGATTTTTATTTACGCTTACGCCATTGCCGTAGTGATTGATTTAGCCTTCATGTGGTTCAAGCTCAAGAAGAAACTTATCGAGAAGTACGGCGAGCGCGCTGTAGCTCGCGGTTCCCGTTCGGCTTCCTACGCTTGGATGCGTGCTTGGCAGATGCGCCGTTGGCGTATTCCTAAGCCCAAATACCCCAAACGAGGCCATTGGCCTGAATAAACTCTCGCTTTTGCCCGGCCTTGTCTCTACTATAGAAGGTATGGATACGAGCAAGACGGAGCAGCAAGCAGGTAAGCATTCTTTTAATGACCAAGTTGAGGCAGATAGCTTCGACTTGGTCATTATTGGTTCTGGCCCCGGCGGCTATTCCACAGCCTTACGCTCGGCTCAGCTGGGCGCACGCGTAGCTCTTGTCGAACGTGATTCAGTAGTGGGCGGCACATGCCTCAACCGCGGCTGCATTCCCACTAAAGCCCTCATGACTGCAACTTCGACCATCACAGCCTCGGCCCACGCTCGCGAATTAGGAATTCAAAGCAGCTTCGACGGAATTGACTTCGCCAAGCTAGGAGCCTTCCGCCAGGCAAGTGTCGACGCTATGACCGGCGGTTTATCTGACCTCTTGCAGCAGCGCAAAGTCAGACTTATTCATGGCGAAGGCCGCATCGCCCAAGATGGCCTAGTGGAAGTGACTGGCAGCGATGGCAGCAGTCGCAAACTGCACGCCCGCAATATCGTCATCGCCACCGGTGCCCGCTCTATGGCCTTGCCCAATCTGGCATTTTCAGACGACATTATCGACTCCGACCGAGCGCTCACCTTGGAAAGGTTCCCCCAGCACCCCGTCATTATTGGAGCCGGGGCTGTGGCCGTAGAGTTCGCTTCCATCTGGCAGGCAGCTGGCAGTCAAGTAACGCTCATTATCCGCAAGGATAGGGTGCTCTCTGGTTGGGATCGCAGGACCGGAGTTACCCTGACCCGAGAGCTAAAAAAACAAGGCATTCGAGTCATTACCGGTTCGCAGTGCACTAAGGTAGAGGGAAGTCAGGGCAAGCTCAGCGTGTCGTATAGCTCTCTCGATGATGAAACCGGGCAGACCAGCGAATCTATCAGCGCCGACAAAGTGCTCGTTGCTATAGGCCGCACCCCCAATACTGATAGTGATTGGTTTAAACAAGTTGGAATCGACACCGACGACCACAACCTGCTAGTGACCGACCCTTGGGGCCGCACTAGTGTCAAGGACATTTGGGCCTTGGGAGACATCACACCCGGCTACCACTTTGCCCATCGCGCCTTCGAACAGGGCATGGTCATCGCCGAAAGCATAGCTGGGCTCAAACCCTCTCCTGTCAAGGAAGAAACCATACCACAGGTGGTTTTCTCTACCCCGCAGGCCGCTTGCGTGGGATACACCCGTCAGCAGGCCCAAGCCCAAGAAGACTTGACTCAAGTAGAAGAAACCCCTTACCCCATGCTAGCCAACGCTCGTATGCGTATGAGCGGCAGTGGCGGTTCATTGAGCGTGGTTACCGCTTGCGAGCACAGCAAACCAGGCGAACGCATAGTAGTGGGCGTGCACTTAGTAGCACCCGAAGCCGCTGAACTCATAGCTGAGGCTGAGCAAATTGTGGGCAACCGTATACCCGTGAGTCAGGCGGCCAGACTCATTCACCCCCACCCCACTTTTAGCGAAAGCTTGGGAGAGGCCCTGCTCAAAGCAGATGGTCGCCCGCTGCATATGCGCTAAACTAGTCAACTGGATACAACGCCAATACGGTAAAGGATAGGCATGGCTGAAGAAAGCAAGAAGGTTAAGAAGAAGAAAAAGTCGAGCACACTCTCACAGCTCAAGCAGATTTTTTCCTTCACTTACTCAGAAGACAAGATGCTGCCCTGGCTGATTGCTGGTGCCTTCTTCGTGCCCATCATCGTAGCCATCGTGTGCGGATTCGTCTTTAAGTTCGGCTGGCTCTCTTGGATTATGATTGTCGTTTTGGGCATTATGGTGGGCGTTTTGCTGGCTATGATGACCCTGACTCGGCGCTCAGACTCGGTAGGTTACCGAAAGATGGACGGACGGCCAGGAGCTAGTGCCGCAGTCTTGTCTAATATTTCCAAGGCTGGATTCACCTTCCCCCAAGAACCGGTTTGGATTGACCCAAAGACCAAGGACGCCATTTGGCGCGGAACTGGTCGCTCGGGGATTTTCTTGATTGGCGAAGGCGATTATGGGCGCGTGATGAAGGCAATGGTTCGCCAAGAAGAAGAGATTAACCGCATTACTCGCGGCTCTGCTATTCCTCTCTACAAAATCAGCGTGGGTCACGGAGACAACCAAGTACCACTGGAGAAGTTGCAAAAGACGGTAATTCGTAAGAAGGTCAAGCTCACCCCTACAGAGCTGGACCAGCTCAAGGGCCGTTTGAATACCTTGCAAATGCGGCAGAATGCTCTAAACATGCCCAAGGGTATTGACCCCACCAAGGCTCACATGTCTCGCCGAGCTTTGCGAGGTAAGTAAACAGTCATTCTGAGCTGCAAGACGCATTTAAGCGCTTATACGACTGGCAGGTTACGAAAAGAAACACTTTCGTAACCTGCCAGTTGCGTGTGTAGACCTCTTAGCCCCCTAGACTAGTATGAATTGATTGCGATGAAAGGAGCGGTCCGGTGACCGAACTCAAGACCAAGGAAGACTGCCAGGCGCTGATTGACCAGGAGCAGGTGGAATACGTTTCCATCCGTTTTACTGACCTACTCGGTGTGCTCCAGCACATTACGGTACCCGCCAGCGAGTTTGTCGACAATGCCTTTACCGACGGCATGGCTTTCGACGGGTCTTCGATGGAGGGCTTCCAAGCTATCAACGAATCGGACATGAAGCTGGTGCCCGATCCCACTACCGCATACATCGACCCCTTCCGCAAGCACAAGACCCTCGTTGTAGTCTTCTCCATCGTTGACCCGGTTACGAACGAACCCTATTCTCGCGATCCCCGCCAGGTCGCCGCCAAGGCCGAAGCTTACCTCAAGTCCACCGGCATCGCTGACACTGCTTCCTTTGCACCCGAAGCTGAGTTCTTCCTTTTCGACAAGGTTCGCTTCGAAAACTCCATGCGCCGCTCCTTCTATGAGGTAGACTCGATCGAAGCCCCTTGGAACTCTGGCATTGACAGCGAAGAAGACGGCAGCCCCAACATCGGTTTCAAGAATCGCGTGAAGCGCGGCTACTTCCCCGTACCTCCAGTCGATCACTATCAAGACTTGCGCGACGACATGGTCTCTAACCTCCAGCAGGTCGGGCTAATTTTGGAGCGTTCCCATCACGAAGTGGGCGGTGCCGGCCAGCAGGAGATTAACTACCGGTATAACACGCTCATGCACGCAGCTGACGATCTCATGAAATACAAGTATGTGGTCCATGAAACTGCCGCTCTCAACGGCAAGGCCGCGACCTTCATGCCCAAGCCCATCGCAGGAGATAACGGTACTGGTATGCACTGCCATCAGTCCCTGTGGCGCTCGGGTTCTCCCCTCTTCTACGATGAGAAGGGCTACGGCGGTCTCTCTGATATCGCGCGCTGGTATGTGGGTGGTCTTATTGCGCACTCTTCGGCAGTTTTGGCCTTTACCAACCCCACGCTCAACTCATACAAGCGATTGGTTCCCGGCTATGAGGCTCCTGTCAATTTGGTCTACTCAGCCCGCAACCGCTCGGCCGCTATCCGCATTCCTCTGGCTGGTACTTCGCCTGCCGCCAAGCGTATCGAGTTCCGCGCACCAGATCCTTCCTGCAACCCCTACTTGGCCTTCTCTGCCCAGCTGATGGCAGGCTTGGATGGCATTTTGAACCATATCGAGCCCCCGGCACCCATCGACAAGGACCTCTACGAGCTTCCGCCCGAAGAGCATGACCAGATTAAGCAGGTGCCCGCCTCGCTTGAAGAAGCTATGAATGCTCTGGAAGAAGACCATGACTTCCTGACTGAGGGCGACGTTTTTACTGAAGATCTGATTGAAACTTGGATTGACTTAAAGCGCGGCGAAATTGAGCAGGCCCGCCTGGCTCCAACTCCGCTAGAATACGAGCTGTATTTCCAGATTTAGGCTGGCAACGCAATTATAGAAGCCCCTGGTCTAAGCTGGACCGGGGGCCTTTTTCGTAGCTACATCAACACACATTTGTAAGTATTTGTAAGTAAAGGAGTGCCTAAGTGCGCTGGTTGAGAGAGTTTATGAGTTTGCCGGTTTACCTGCGCTCTATGCTCATCGTTGATCTGATATGCAGTTTTGGCTCCGGGCTCGTCTGGCCTATCGAGCTCCTGTTCGCTACCCACTCCTTGGGCGCCAGCATGAGTCAGGCGACTATCACGGTCACCTGTAGTGCTGTCGGTGCGCTTATTTCCAATCCGGTTGTGGGCTGGCTTTCCGACAAGCGCTCAGCTTGGACTGCTATGTATTTAGCTATGACTTTCGCCATCATCGGCCCGCTCATTTTTGCTCTTGCGCAGACCTTCCCGGTAGCCTTAGTGGCTGCCTTCATCTCTGGCTTGGGCATCGGACAGGCCACGGCTTGGACCAGCATTTTGACCCAGATTTCAAGTGAGGAGAACCACTCCATCGTCTACGGCATTAACCAGGCGGAGATGAATCTGGGCGTTGGCCTTGGCGCTGCTGTGGGCGGTCTCGTCGCTGCGAGCGGTTCCGATCTCCTCTACCGATTGAGCTTTGCTGGCCGAGCTGCGGGCTTCGCTTTCGTAGTCGTAGCACTTATGTTTTTAGACAGGCACTACCAGCTTCGAACCATCACTGCTAACAGGATGTTCCAAGCTCGACAGATCTCGGTATCAGGCGCAGCAGCTCCGTCTCAGGGCGAGCACCCAACCATTGCTGGCGCAGGCCCACTCCCCCGCGTTATGCTGACAATGGGTATGCTGACTATCGCCGCCTTGTTTATGAATATCTTCGGCTATTCTCAAATCGACGCAGGGCTCGTCACCACTATCATCTCTGACGCTCACATTCCGTCGTGGTCGCTGGCTTTGGTAGATGTCTTTAACACTGCAGCAGTAGTAACGCTCAATGTGATCTTCTTGCCTAGGCTCAAGAATAAAAACCACATACGAATTCTGCGCTCGGTTCCCTTGTTCTGGGCAGCTGCCTGGTTCCTCGTTGACTTCGGCTTATCACGCCCTCAACCCATGCTTGCCTTGGCTATTGCCTGCTTCGGTATCGCCGTCTTTGGGCTGGGCGAAGTTATGCTCGGCATTTCCCAGCCGGTGGTGGCTGCCAAGCTAGCAGGCCCTCGTTTTAGCGGTCGCCTCTTTGGCTTCATTAACATGGCCCAATCTTTAGGGTACATTTTTGGTCCCCTATTCGCCTCCTTCATCCTTGATAGGAAAACGGTTCTTCCCCTGCTCTCCACCTGCGCGGTTGCCTTGCTTATCTGCTCGCTGCCTTGGCTGCTGGCCATTCGTTTGCCCTCACAGACGGACACAAATGCAAGCCCGGTGCCCACGGCTTAAAGAGACTACATACAAGAGTGCCGACAGGCGAGCTCAGGCTTAACCTGTCGGCACTTATTACATCTAGCTGCGCGAGACTGAGACCTTAACCGGCCCTTTCTGCTCCAGCTTGCCTTCTCGCAAGCGCCAAGTTTTGTCGGCATAATTGGCTACCGACTGCGAGTGCGTAACTACCAGCACGCACTTACCCTCGTCGTGGGCCAGCTTGGCAAGAATATCCATAATAATGCGCTCGGACTCTTCATCAAGGTTGCCAGTGGGCTCGTCGGCGATGATCACGTCTGGATCATGGGCCAGAGCCCGAGCAATACCCACACGCTGCTGCTCACCGCCAGACATCTTGAGTACCTTGCGCTTAGCAGTCGGCTCGTCAATACCTAGTTTGGCCAGCAGAGCTAGAGCATCGCCCTTCTTATCCTTGCTTTTCACACCGCTTATCTGCATGGAAAGCACGACGTTTTCCAGGGCTGAAGCGTTCGTCAGCAGGTTATAACCCTGGAAAATAAGGCCCACGCTCTTTGCCCGATAGTCGTCGCGGTCTAGCTTGCTCACGTCTTGATCGCGATACAAGACCCGCCCGCCAGTAGCGGTGTCAAGCCCCGAAACTAAGGAGAGCAGAGTTGTTTTGCCTGCGCCAGAGCGGCCCATAATCGAAACTAAACTGCCCTCGTCGAAGGAGGCGGTGATGTTCTTGAGTACTTGATTATTGTATTTGCCGTAGTGGTAAGACAATTTATCTAAGGCTAAAATGCTCATGTTCGTTCCTTAGTTTCCTTCCGAAAGAATTCTCCTGGGCTCCCACCGGTTGGTAGTGGCCACGCTCACCAAGCTAGACAGTAAAACGATGCCCAGTGAGACTCCTACGATTTGGCCAGCGGTCTGACCGGTTAAGCGCGTTTCAATCTTGGGTGGCTTCACCTCGGCAGCTTCGGAAGTATTGGGCCCCACGATGACCATGCCACCTTCCCCCGGACTCTTCTTCTTGGCTTCTTCTTCCTTCTCATAGGAGGATACTTGGCCCGAGAGCATGGAATCTGCCACAGGCTGAGTAGCGCTGGCACCGATTCCCAATCCGACCGCTAAGCACAGAGCCACAATCACTACAACTTCGCTGACCAGACCGAGGCTGACCTTGCCCTTCTTCATACCGATAGCCCGCAAAACGCCGATTTCGTAGCGGCGAGAGCGCATCGACATAATCGAAAGCAGCAGGAGCACAATAGCGCCCAGAGCAACTACCAGAATCAGGAAGATGGTCGTCACCTTTTGCAAGCTCTCCAAGGGGGCTGTGGCCTTGCGATAGGCTGCTTCGTCGGTCGTAACCTTGTAGGTGTCTGGCAAACCCTTCTTGACAATTTCCTTGCGGAAGTCGTCTAACATGTCAGGGTTCTTCAAGTAGTAGTCCGCTTCCATGGTGCCGGAATTGCCGAAGATGCTCAAGCCAAGAGCGGTGTCTTGCGAGGTGATGATTTCGTTTTTACGATTAGAGAAAGCATCCTTGAAGGGCATATCTTGCTTGGAGGTCGTAGCATCCGCATAAATGCCCGAAATGCGTAGGGTAGAAGGCGTAGACTTCTTATCCATGCCCTTAACGGTAATCTTGTCGCCAATTTTGAGATTGTTGAGCTTGGCCACATCTTCGCTAATCAGGCAGTCATCTTTAGCTGAATACATCTTGCCTTCGCGAATCTGCCGCTTGCCAGAAGTGAAATCATCTGAAATTGAGGGGCTGTTATATCCCAAAATCTTGCCGGTGGGCATCGTCACATCTTTGCCCTCAGGGGAGCCCATGGAATCACCGGAGCTCATAATGGTCTTCCCCCCACCATTATCAGCATCCTGATCCACCATCTTAAGATTATCAGGATTTACCGGGATATTGGCAGTATAGATGCTTTTTTGAATGAGCGAGGACTTACCAAAATCTACAACCTGCTTAGGAGAAGGCGGCCCTCCTGTCTGCTGCTTACCCGGCCCCACTTTGTCGAAGTCGGGCGAGAGCGTGACCTTGGAGCCGTATTGGTTGCGGTAGTTGGTAATCAACTCGCTGGAGGCCCCGCGAATGAGCAAGCCCATGGTCGAGATAATGATTATGGCGAGAGCAATAAGAGCAAAGAGTAGGTTTTTACCCTTATTCCTCCATATATTTTTGAGTGCGTTGGTAAAGATATACAAGTCATATCCCCTTCATCGTTTCAGCGTTCGTGTCATTTTTGGTGACCAAAGTTACACTATTGGAGCTAACCGGGAGCTAGCCTAGAGTTAACCGGAAGCTAGCTGAGCCTTACCTTAGACTTTGCTGGGAGCGAAAAGTGCATACAAGAAAGCCCGGCAATCGCAAGGACTGCCGGGCTTTTGCAAGCACAAAGCTGGGCTTGGGCTTATTGCAAGATGTATACCGCATTCATGAAGTCTTGATAAGACATAACCGATATAGGGCCGCCAGAATGGTTGATTAAGCGGTTGTGGCTGGTATCTTCACCCGGATACCCTGCGCCCACACCCTGAGGGAAGAGCGTATAGGCTACGGCGTTGCCATTGTGAGGCTCCATAATCAATTCGAGTGCGCCGGCCACCTGCCCTGAAGCTCCCGGCCCTCCCGTCTGCACGCTCTGAATATGGCTGCCGAAGCTGTCTGCTTCAATAGAGCAGTTCACGGCCAAGCTGGCCTTACCGCCCTGAGCATTGACATAGGTGCCCTGATAGGCAGCACAGTTGCCTGCTGGGTCCGGCTGAGGCGCGCCCGGATCAGGCTGAGGCGCACCAGGATCGGTTTGACCAGCCGAAGATGGATCTGAGGGTTGCGCGCTACTAGTAGGAGATGCCGGATTTACCTTCAGCGCAGAATCTGATGCTTGGGTCTTGGCCTTTTGCGAAGCCTGAGCTTTTTCAGAAGCTTTTCGAGAACTCTCACTTGCCGAAGCCGAGGCTTGAGCTTGAACTTGGGAGTTGTGTGAGCTCACAGCCCAAGCGCTAGTAGCACCCGCTGCAATCACCACAACAGCAACAATGCACAGCAGCACTATCCGCCGCTTGGAGCGCCCGGCCTCACTTTCAGCCGAGTCCTCACTGATATGGCTTCCGCCCTCTGGTCGGCTCATATCAACCTCCCCTTCTCAAGTCTTGCATCTTTAGCTTCCAGTGTATGCATAAGTTGGGGCGAGCGGACATGGAAGCTGAGAATGTGGTCGAATGTGCACACTCTGCACAACCTACTCAGGTTGAGCGCTTGCACCAGATTCCATCAGCTGCTTAGCCAAGTGCTTAAACTGATCTGCCAAGGCACTGCTGTCGAGCGAGCCGTCTGCACGCAAGACCGCAGGTCGCCCCGACTCCCCTACCGTTCTGACACTCGGCTCCAAGGGCAGCTGGGCCATAAGCGGCACTTGGTAGTCTAAGGCTTGCGTCAGCTGGTCAGCCACCCGCTGGCCGCCGCCCTGTCCAAAGATGCGCAGGCACTCGCCTTCATGGTCATACCAAGACATGTTCTCTACCACGCCCCGCACCGTCGTAGGCACCTGAAGGGCCACTAAGCCACTGCGCACGGCAACATCAGAGGCCGAAGGCTGAGGAGTGGTCACTATGACTAGTTCGGCATTGGGCAGGGCTTGGGCCACAGAAATAGCCATATCTCCGGTGCCGGGGGCCAAATCTAAGACTAAAACGTCGGGCTCTCCCCACCACACGTCGCTCAAGAATTGTTCAAGGGAGCGTTGCAGCCGAGGCCCCCGCCAAAGTATGGCCCGCTCAGCGCCAGCAAACATGCCAATGGAGATAAGTTTGACCCCCCAAGCAGTAACTGGCATAAGCATACCGTTCAAGTTGGTGGGCTGGGAATGAACGCCGAAGAGTCCGGGCAGGGAGAAGCCGTAAATGTCAGCGTCGATTGCAGCGGTGTCGTATCCCAAGGCTGCGAAGGTGGCAGCAAGATTGGCAGCAACCGAAGATTTACCTACTCCCCCCTTGCCTGATGCAACGGCGAAAATGCGCGTCTTGCTGTTGGACTTCGTGAAGGGATTGGCCCGGCGTTCGGCCTTGAGTTGGTCCACTAAACCGCTGAGCTTTTCCTGACTCATCGACGAAACTTCTTGACGGGGGCGCAATATAGCTTTGGGATAAGAGGTGACCGCAGTATTGATGCGCTCGGCTATGGTTGCGGTCAGCGGGCAGCCCTCAATGGTGAGTTCTACATAGACCGTCACGTCGAAAATGGGCTGAGTGGGGCCGCCGATGCTTTCTGGGCCGATACCGGCAGGCTCAACTTCTATATCGGTAATCATCCCTAAATCAGTGACTGAGCGCCCAAGTTCGGGGTCGATAACCTGACTGAGACGAGCGAAAACGTCGGACTTAATCCGCCTAGCGTAAGCTTCCAAATCGGATTGTGCCAGCATGACCCTCCTCGTGCGCCCTAGCGCTGCCTGTAAAGTTTTCGCCAACCAGCTCGCCCGGAAGCGAACTAGTATTGCATCCAGCCTAGCCGCTGCAAGCCAAGCCCGCCAGAGCCTTCTTGTCTCGCAGCCAGCACGGCTCAACTGCGAGACAAGGTAATGATTACTGCGCCTTTGGCTCAGTGCCTTCTTCTTCAGACTGCGACAGTTCGCCAGGGTTGCCAGTCTCTATGAGCTGCTTGAACTGCTCCTCGTTCAAAGTGGGCACATTTAAACTCTCAGCCTTGGCTGCCTTAGAACCGGGATTAGCCCCCAAGACTACGTAAGTGGTCTTTTTACTGACTGATCCCGAAGCCTTGCCGCCGCGCTCAATGATGGATTCCTTAGCTGAGTCGCGAGAGAAGTGTTCAAGGGTACCGGTCACAACGATAGTCATGCCTTCCAATATTTGAGGTTTGGTAATCTGCTCGGTGTGGTTGCCCACGCCTGCCGCTTTCCAAGCCTGCAAAATCTGCCCGCGCCAATCACCTTCTTGGCGGGCTCCTTCAAACCACGAAGCCACGGAGTGGGCAATTTCGGGGCCCACGCCATCCAGCTCAGCCAACTCTTCCTCGTCGGCATGTTCAAGGGCCTCAAGCGAGGTGTAGCGCCGGGCTATGACCCTGGCCGACGTTGGACCTAAGTGGCGGATAGAGAGGGCCACCAGCACCCTCCAGAGGTCTGCTGAGCGTGCTTTGTCGATCTCTTCGAGCATGAGTAGGGTGTTGCGCCCCGGCTCACCCTGACCCTCACGCAGCAAGTATCCGACTGGCTCCTGGATAGCGGGCTCCTGGGCAGTCTCTTGTTCTTGTGTAGTCTCAGCCGGCTGAGTGTCAGTACTTTTGTTGGTCTCTTGGCTTGCTTGAACCCCAGCAGAATCGTCAGTTGTAGCGCTCTCTTGCTCTATTTCAGCAGCCTCAGAAGCCTCAGAAGCCTCAGAAGCCTCAGAAGCATCGAACTTGGGCAGATTATAGAAGGCCGGAGCCTGGTACCACAGACCAGAGTCGCCAATCTTGCGGCGAATCGTGCGCCACTTTTCGCCCTCGATGGTAGTCTCCTCCAAAATCGGCACCTGCCGCCAAGCAGTTACCTCTTTGAGGTCTTCAATCTTGAGAGAAAACAGCCCGGCCTCGCTCTTCAAGACTGGCTCCTGAATCGGCGGCAGTTCAGTACCCTCGGGAGGTGTATAAGGAACGGGCTCCTGCCCAGCTTTCACAATGATTGCGCGCATATTGGGCGTATACACATCGACCGACTCCGGGCGATTCTCCTCAGGATTGGTCAGAGCAATAGCCGCCTGCTCCCCCAAGTGCTCAATGTCGAAAGCCTTGCGCGAAGCCAAGTGGATAATGCGCTCTGTTAGCTGGGCCGGGCAGGATTCCACATTGGGGCAGCGAATATCCTTGTCGTTCTCCTTCGCTGGAGCCAATTTTGCACCGCAGGAAGGGCAATTTTGAGGCATAACGAACTCGCGCAGCTGGTCCTCGCGCCCCTTGCGCTTTTCCAAAACCGGCCCTACCAGCTCAGGAATCACGTCTCCAGCCTTGCGCACCACGACCGTATCGCCGATCAAAATGCCCTTGCGCTTGACCTCAGAAGGGTTGTGCAGGGTGGTACGAGAGACTGTTGAGCCCGCCACATACACGGGTTTCAAGATGGCCACTGGTGTAATGCGGCCAGTTCTGCCCACCTGTACGGTGATGTTGAGGAGCTCAGTATTGACCTCTTCAGGCGGGTATTTGTAAGCAATAGCCCAGCGAGGAGCCCGTGAAGTCGAACCCAAGCGGCGCTGTAAAGCAATGTCTTCTACCTTGACCACAATGCCGTCGAGCGCATGCTCAATCTCGCTGCGATGCTTGCCGTAATGGTCAATCATCTCAAGAATCTCATCGAAAGAGTTGACGATGCGATTGTATGGCGAGACAGGAATGCCCCACTTGGTATACAGCTCGTAGGCTTGCGACTGGTCCACTACCTCGTCGTGGCTGCCCTCAGGATGCTTAGGCCCCCATGTCAGACGTCCAATGCCATGTGCATAGAAACTCAGGCTGCGCTGAGCGGTTACATGCGGGTCTTTTTGCCGCAATGAACCGGCGGCAGCATTGCGAGGGTTAGCGAAAGGCGGCTTGCCGTTGGCTTCCTGCTGACGGTTGAGTTCATCAAAATCTTCAAAACGCATAAAGACTTCGCCGCGAATCTCTACAAACTCTGGAATATCGGCCGGAGAGCCGCCCAAATTCTGCGGAATCGAGCTAATCGTGCGCACATTGAGCGTAATATCTTCACCGGTTACGCCATCGCCGCGGGTGAGCCCTTGAACTAGTACGCCGTTGCGGTAGAGAAGGTTGAGGGCCAAGCCGTCAATTTTCACCTCCGAAGTCATGGCCAAAGGCTTATTTTCGGGCCAATTCAAATCTTCGCGTACACCTTGATACCATTCGCGCAGCTCGTCGATTGAAAAGACATCATCCAAGCTCATCATCCGCGTGGGATGGCGTACAGAAGTGAACTCATTCGAGAAGGATCCACCCACCCGGTGAGTTGGAGACTGCGGAGTGTCTAGGCTCGGAAAGTCAGCTTCGAGCGCCTGTAGGCAGCGCATACGCGCGTCGTAGGCAGCGTCGGATGAAACCGGAGAATTGTTGACATAATAAGCAATTTGGTCTGACTCTACCCACGAGGCCAGTCGAGCCCACAGTCGTTGGGCTTGTGATGCGCTCAAACTAGAGACGTCTAATTGTCCCAACTTCATAGCATCAGCATCATCTGGTTTCAGACCAGAAATCCACTCATCACTACCTATTGTTATATGGTCTGCTTGCACGTTAGTCAACTCTCCTCCCAAAGTTTCACGCACTTAGTGATTGCAAAAACTGCACCTCTACCATATCCAGACCATCGCTCTCTTCGTCATTCATGCGTGCCGCAGCGACCGACAGGGTGCGCGCAGGCACGAACTGACCAGCATCTACTAAGACTCGGGCAGCCTGACGAACGATGGTCGCAACCTTAGTATGCGGCCAAACTGGCAGCCCTTCCTCCTGCAAAACCAGTCGTGCATCATCATAGTCTCTAGGGATGGGAATGCACTGCGAGTCCGCGCGTGCCGCAAGCTCTTCGAACTCGCTGCGCAGGGCCGAAATGCGGCCAGGACTGATGTGTTCAGCCATAAGGTAGGCTGCTGCTGCCACTGCAAACTCGTCTCGCATCCACGCCGCGTAAGCAAAGCGGTAGTATGCGAAAGCTGCATCCGAACGGTCCAAGGCTACGTTGAGCGCATTGAGAGTGGCAGCCCGGGCTCCCGTCCAATCCTCGTTGCGAGCCAGTTGCACAGCCAGTTTCAGGTGCGACAATGGATAGGCCGGCGCATAGGCGACCATAGTGTTCAAATGCTGCAAGGCTTGAGTGCCCTGCTTAAACTGGGTCAGCAAATCTGACAGCTCCAGATGAGCATAGAACAGGTTGTCGGGGATGAGGAGCGTGCGCTCGCCGGGAATGGCGAAGAGGCGGTTGTAGACCACACGTTCGGCATACGAATTGAAATAGCGTGGCACGCTGTGGGTGTCATTACTAGAGGCGAAGAGCGCATCTACCTTGGCAACGGCCTCAGACTCCAGCTGGAGGGCGGCACCTACCTCCCCTGAGAAAAGCAGGTCGCGAGCCTTCACTCGTTCACTGTCAAGCTGATCGGAGAGGGCAAAATGCAAGTCGGGCATGGCTTTAGTATCAATCAAAGCGCTGGTGACCTGCGGGGCCAATTCGCTCAGTTCAGGGTCACCGATGCGAGTTACAACGTTCATAGCTTCGTGAGCTTTAGCAGCAGCACCTAAATCTTGGCTGTCCGACAGGCGCCTAAAATCAGCCATTGCTCGTTCCAGCAGGTCAGCTCGCTGGATAGAGAGGCCAGTCACGTGTTCGGCACCCACAATCTGAGCGATAGGCTGACTAAATTCCAAATCCTCAAGCTCGGGCTCATCTTGGGAGCCGCGTGGAGCAAAGCGCCCATCTCGCATATCGAATTCGGCACTGACCGGCTCTAATCCGCCTTCTGAATCCACATCCATGCTGGCATCGAAGAAACGGTAGAAGCTCTTCGGATCTTCCAAACCATGCTGGCGAAGCTGGGCTAAGAAAAGTTCACGGGTGAAGGTGACGGTAACCAAATTGCGCACGGTCGGGTTCCGTCTTAAGGCCGAAAGTGGATCGCCGTCTTTTTGCTCGCCAAACTCGCCCAGATTGTCACTATCTTGGTCGAGCCCATCTACGCTATCTTGCGAATCTGCGGGGCTAGCAAAGGTCATCGAATCCAAGTCGATACCCTGCATCAGGTCAGCAAACTCTTGGTTGACTGCCTGGGCATCGTCTGGGTCTACTGGACCCTGCGGCTCACTTTGGGTAGAATACGTAGCCTCAGTTTCTCCTTGTCTTGTCTCAGCAGCAGAGGGAGCACCACTTTGGGGAGCTTCGGCACCCTGGTTAACAACGCCTGGGGCACTATCACGGGTCATCAAGTGGTTGGGATCGCCGTGAATATCTCCATCCTTAGGGTCTCCCTTAGAGCCAGTTACGGCACCGCCACCGGTGCGAGCGCGTTCAAAAGCCGCGAGAGCCTGGGCCATCATCTCGGAAATGGCGGAGTCTTGCTGAGCTTGGGCTTCTTCCAAACCCAAAGAGTCAATATGCAAAGAAACTTGCGAGACAGAGTCGTCTACGCCAAAAGCCAGGGCTGCCATCATCATGCCCACGCGCAGATTGTAGTCAGCACTCATCTGGGAGCGCTCAGATTCACTCAAGTCCACCCAACCGTTGCGGCTGCTTTCAAAACGAGAAGAAGGCATCATAGAGCGTCCGGCACTGGTAAAGGCGATAGCCACTTGGCCTTCACTCACATGAGATCGGAAATCCACATCGAAGCGGAAGGGCAGCCGCAAGCTGCGTAAAAGCGTAGAGAACGTCTTGCGGTAGAGCCATTCTGAACTGCCTTGGTTCTTGCTGGCAAAGCGACTCTGCGACTCTTCTACCGGATTGGGGTTCTCTGAGGCTACGGAAGTAGCCATTGTACGCGCTTTGTCGACGAGTAGCACGGCAGCTTGGCGGCCATCTCCTTCTACTGGATCAAAGTCGAGTGGGAAGTCCTCTTCCATCTGCAAAGCACTAATGGCAGGATTGTCGAGCAGGGCTTGGTCTAGCTGGGCGGCCTGCACACGGTTTACCGTATCTTCGGTTGGGTATGCGCCGAGGCGAGCGTTGCGCTCAAGCCAGCTGGAAACGGAGGCAAAGCGGTTGAGGTTGCCTTCAATGCGTAGGGCTCGCAGGGCTGCCGACATATCCATGCCGCTGTCCCAAGAAAAGACGTAAGCCCCTGAATAGGAGGAGGCGTACAAGTGCATGGGTTCGGCTCCGTGAACGGCTTCCAGCCCCGGAATAGGATCGAGCGCACCGGCCTCGCGCATAAGGTCGCCAAAGTAATCTTCGAGGCCAGAAGTGCGCATGCCCTCGGCGTGAGCTTGCAAACTGTCGCTAACCGAGCGGCGTATAGCACCCATAGGTGCTTCTCGGTTGAGACGCCGGAAGATGTTGCCAGCACCAAAGCCCATGAGCCTGCCCGCAATTCGGGGCAACATGTAAGCGCTAAAGAAAGCTATAGATATGGCATCTCGGTATTCCAAGTCATAACGCATATCTGATGGCAAATGAGGACGCATTTGCTCAAGCGTGTAGCGGTTGTCTCGTTTAAGCCAAGAAGCCAACCAAGACATGTGACCGGTATCGTCTTTCCCAATGATGCCGCCCTGGATAGCGTCAACTGCCGACGCCGCCTGCCCGTCGCTCTCCTTACCGAAGCGCCGACCATAGGGAATGTGAACGGTGCGTTCTTTGCCAAACATGAAAACCGGCTCAAGCCCCAAGGTGTCCATATCGGCTTTCTCACCTACGAATACTCGGCCTCGATCATCAGCCAAAGCAATCTGAGCAAAATGAGTTTTACTAGTAAAAATGCCCAGAGAGAAACAAGCTCCTCGCGAATCTGGATATTGAACCCAGCCGAGTTCTAAATCTTGAGGTACGCCCTCCATGTGATGCAAGACACGCCGTTTATCGAAGGGATGTAAGGGGCGAGCGCGCTGGGATAAGAAGGCGTGCACCTGCTCGGGACTGAGCATCTGACCGCTAGCGTTCATAGCCCGAGCAATGTCTTGGATCGCGCCTGCTAAAGGCTGCTCTTCACTGGGGTCGGGCCGCCCCTTAAAACCGGTTTGCACCGCGCCGCGCAACTCCCGGGCCAACTTGCGCCCGAAGTTCGCCATTCCGTCTGAAATCGACTTGCTACTCGCCATATTTTCATTCTCCCCGGTCTTCCAGACATCCAGCTTATAGAATAAAGATGTGCACATAGCTTTATCTCACCCCCGATCGGCGCCAAGCTGGGCCCGCAAGGCACTCCTTGCGCTGTTGATTATTCTCACTATCGAATGCGCGGTTTTCAACCTGCCCCACTGGCGTTCCTTGGCCTCTGCCAATGCCAATGCTTCGGCCAACTCAACTTCGGCCAGCCAGTCTCAAATAGCTTTGGGCAAGGGCTTGGTCCGTCTCAAAGATGGGGCCTTGCTCGTTTCCGACCCCACTCAGGCTTATATAGAGGCTCCGGGCGCTCAATCTTTGAACTATGTGCAAGTAGTTCCAGCCCAAACAGCAGACGGAGGTAGGCTCAAACTCACCGCAGACGAAAACAAACACGCCGTTTGGAAGGTCCATATTCGCCTCGATGTACAACCCAAGTCTTCTCAGCAATGGGAGCCAGCCGGTTCGAGCATGGTCAATCCCACCGTGCCCGGCTCGCTCTATGTAAAGAACCGCAGCCAGATTGACCAGGCTCAGCGGGTGCGTTTATGGATTAGTGAAGAATATAAGGCTGTGGTAGCCCTTGACTCACTCGAAGTCAACCCGCGCATTCCTTTCTCTTTCAATCTGGCTCGGGTAGTGCTTATGGCCTTGTTTGCAGCGCTTATCATTGCCCTGTCACCACGTTCCAAGCTCTGGCGGGTGCGTCTCAACACCGGCAGCCGAACCCAACGCTGGGCACTGTGGGTGCCGCTCCTAGCTATGGTTCTATGGTGCGCTTCCACCGTTGCCACTCAAGTAAACGGCTTTACGGTCAGGACCTACCATGATCCGGGCGCATACACTTACGATTTCAACCAGTATGGTCACTTGGCAGACGCTTTTATTTCCGGCCAATCTTGGCTCAACCTGCCCGTGCCCGACCATCTTTCCTCTATCAACCCTTACGACGTGTACGCCCGCGAACGCCTACTCGCAACTGGCGAAGAGCCCATTTTT
This sequence comes from Bombiscardovia apis, assembly GCF_033095945.1. NCBI lineage: Bacteria > Bacillati > Actinomycetota > Actinomycetes > Bifidobacteriales > Bifidobacteriaceae > Bombiscardovia > Bombiscardovia apis. Next base: position 1,271,560 of record NZ_AP026800.1, read on the forward strand.
TGGGATCACGTATTCTACGAAGGCCATTGGTATTCCTACTTTGGCCCCCTGCCAGCCCTGCTCATTTTCGCCCCCTACCGGCTAGTCACATCCCTCTTCGTGCCCGGTGGCCTCATGCTACCCACGCCCGCCGCCTGCGCCTTACTTATAGCTGGCTTCACAATCTTTTCTTCCCTGCTGGTGGTGCGACTGATTCGCCGCTTCCTACCCGAAGCCAGCCTAGCTGCCACTATTATGGCCCTGCTCACCTTTACTGCCGGCTCGCAAGTGGTCTACCTGTGGTTCCGCAACAACTTTTACACGGTTCCCTTCGACGCCTCCCTCCTGCTGGTAAGCTTGGGCCTCTGGTTCTGGCTGGGTGCCCGCCGAGTGCGCATCGCCAACTCGAAAACTTCCCGGGCCTGGACCGCTTCAGATTTGGACCACCAGCACCACAGCGCTTATGCCAATGCGCAGGTCTATCTTTCCTTGCCCCGCCTTGCTGCAGGCGCTGTAGCCATTAGTGCCACCCTAGGCTGCCGGCAGACTTTTATTCTTAGCGGTTTGCTCGCCTTCCCTATCTTCGCCGACGAGTTCAAAGCCATGTGGGCAGGCGTGCGTCCAGCCCGGCGTAAGGCCGCCAGCCAGCAGATTCGCCCTGCTTTTAGCCGCTCTCGTTCGGCAGCCATACTCACCACCGCTCTCCTGCCCGTAATGGCAGTCATAGCTCCGCTCTTGGCTTACAACGCCTGGCGTTTCGGTTCGGCATTCAACTTTGGTAACACCTACCAAATTACGGTCGTAGACCTAAACACATACAAACCGCCCATGCGCAATTTGGCTTGGCTCGTGGTCTACTATCTCGCTCTGCCGCTCACACCAACCTCAAGCTTCCCCTACTTGCAGCGCTCCCCTGCCCCGCTATCGGTTTGGCAATATACTGAGCCCGGCCTAGGTGGTCTCTTCGTCTTGGCACCCATCGTGGCCCTAGCCCTCCTCCTTCTGCTCCTACCTGCGGTACGGCGCAAGCTCAAAGCTGCGCAGAGTCTGCCCTTGATTGCCAGCATGCTCCTACTGGCCATCGGCCTCATGCTCTTCACTGCCTATATCGCAGGATACGATGCCCGCTACATGCTCGATTTCTCCTGGTTGCTCGCCTTGGTCGCTGCCCTGCCCATTGCGGCGAGCACCGGCAGCAGCTTCCAGCCCAGCAGCAAGGGAGTCTACATCATTCGAACCGTCCTCTTGCTGTGCTTACTAGCTACAGTCGTGTTGGCATGCGCGGCAGGTCTGGTCGAGCTGAAATCTAATCCACTCTTCGCGCAAGTGCAAGCCTGGTTCACTGCCCTCTAAGCTCTTGAACCCCACCGCAGATACCAAAGGAGCAAAGCTTACGACAGCAAAGCCTCAACCGCCTCCAGGAAGCTGCGCACCCCTTCCTCGAAAGCACTGGGCTCCGGCAATAGAGACAAGGCAATATAACCGTTGGCGCTCATATCAAAAAAGTAGCCAGGCTGACCGGTAAGACCATAACGCTCAATGAGATACAAGATGAGTTCATTTTCATCTATTACCGCAGGGAAGCGTAGGAGCACATTCCAACCCGCTTCCGGATGCAGGAGCGAAACAGGACATTGCGGAGCCGCCAATAAGGCTTGCAAGCGTCCTAGATTAGCCAAGCAGCGCTCCTGCACCAAGTGTGTTTGCGCAGGAACCTGACTGAGCAAGGCAGGAATCTGGTCTGCAACGATGGAACTCATAGGCAAATAGTCGTCGGCTATGAGGTCAAGCCGGCGCTTGGCCTCCTCCACCTCGTTGCTAAGCCCAGAAACTTGAATCCACCCGACCTTGGCCTGGGGCGCTGCCAGTATTTTTGAGAAGCCGTCAAGCGCAAAGGTGAGCACGCCCTGCTCGCCTGCCAAGCGCCCACGCCTAGGAAGGGGCTGGAGGCTGTAATCGTAAAAGACTTCGTCGGCAATAATGGCAATATCGTGCTCTCGGCAGAGCTCTACGATGCGCTCGCGCTCTGGACCATGCAAGTATGAACCGGTGGGATTGTTGGGATTTATGAGCACTATTGCCCGCACCCGAGAGCCGTCTGACCCCTCAATCAGCTGGGTGAGTCGAGCTAAATCTATGGTCCAAGAACCATCGTATTGCAAGAGATAGGAACGAGTTTCCAAGCCTTCAAGCTGGGCAATGGACTCAATAAGCGGATAGCCCGGCCTCGGCTCAAGCACTATATCGCCGGGATTGCATAGGAGTTTCATCAGCCAGGAGTAAGCCTGAGAGGTGGAGCTTAAGAGATACACGTCGCCCGGACTCACCGAACCGCCACGTTGGCTCAAAAAATCGGCGAGAGCTTGCCGCGCAGTTAATGGACCTCTCGGCTCAGCCCCGTACACCCCTAATTGCGGCAGGCCGAGCCCGTGTTTGGTGGGGTTTGAATCGTTGAGCGAGCGCAGGGCCCGCCCCTCTTGCGAAGCCCGAGCCTGGGCTTGGGCGATGGGGTTGAGCCGAGTCGAACCTGTTCGGTTAGAAAACTGCATGCACCCATCTCCTCAAGCCCGGCAACTTACCTAGCTTTCAGATTGCTCCCACCTAGCGACCGCAGTCCTTACGCTTGGGCTTCCTTCTCGTCGATGTAAGAGGCGTAGTAGGCCGCGCCCACAATTCCGGCCTGGTTGCGCAAGGCGGCCGGCACGATTGGCGTTTTCACATCGATGTAGGGCAGGAACTTCTCACTCATACGGCTCACACCACCGCCGACCACGAAGTAGTCAGGGGTGAAGTACTGCTCTAGCAAGGAGTAATACTTAGTGAGTCGGCCAGCCCACTTTTTGTAAGAGAGTTTCTTTTTGTCTTTGACCGACGAGGCCGCGTATTTCTCCGCGTCTTTCCCATCCAAAATCAGATGCCCCAGCTCGGAGTTCGGTACAAGCACACCGTTGTAAATAAGCGCAGAACCAATGCCAGTACCCAGCGTAGTAGCAATCACCAGACCGTCTTGACCCTTAGCAGCACCGTAACGCACTTCTGCCAAGCCAGCAGCATCGGCATCGTTGACCACGGAAACCGGGCGGCCGCAAGCCTCCGAGAAGACTTCCCATACGTCTTCGCCCACCCAGGCCTGATCCAAGTTGGCCATAAACTCAATCGGGTGGCCGGGGCGCACAGGAGCCGGGAAAGCAACTCCAACCGGGGCGCTCTCCGGCACTTCAAACATGTCTAGGAGCTGGCGGGCTACCTTACCCACTGCTTCAGGAGTGGAATGCTCAGGCGTCAAAATCTTTTTACGTGGTTCGGCAAAATCTCCCACGACGAGGTCTACCGGAGCAGCTTTTATGCCCGAGCCACCTATATCTATACCAAACGCTTGGGCCGTTTCAATCATCTACTGCTCCTTTGCTTTATTCAGGGTATCGAACCGGTACGATACGCAGTATAGCGCATTTTCGCCAGCTTGTGAATTCGTAAGTTGTGAAAGTGGTCTCGAAGGCGGGCCACAATAGGTCTTATGAGCGAACAAGAAGCAGTTTCACAGCAAGCAGTCACCATCTATCTCACCCGCCATGGCCAGACCACAGCCAACGTTATGCGCCTCATGCAGGGCTGGTCCGACTTCCCCTTAACCACGCCGGGAGTCGAAGGCACCAAGCAGCTGGGCCGAGGCTTAGCAGGAATTCGCTTTACTGCGGCCTACAGCGGCAACCTCACCCGCCAATATCGCACAGCCCGCAATGCGCTCGACAATTCGGGCAACGAGCAGGTTCAGGTGAGCATCGACCCCGATTTGCGCGAAGCCAATTTCGGCTCCTTTGAGGGCTACAGCTCCGCCAAGCTCATAGAACAAGTGTTGGGGCGTAAGGACTTAAACCGCCTTGCCGAAGTCCGCCGGCAGCTCGGTTGGGATGGCACTGCCAAGCTTCAAGACGAGATTCACCGGCTCGACCAAGACAACGCGCTCGGCACAAGTCTTGAGGCCGAAGAGCGGGCAGAAACCAGCCAGCAGGTGGCCCAGCGCATGGAGCAGGCCCTCACCCGCATTGGCCAAGATGCCCTCCAGCGCGGCGGCGGCAACGTCCTCGTCGTCAGCTCCGGCTCCTCCATTGAACTCTTTCTACTCACCCTCAAGCAGGACCGAGTGCCCATGCCCTCCTTCCACAACAACTCCGTCACCCGCCTCACATACAGCCCCACCGGTTTCAGTATCGACGGCGAAATAGCCTCCACCAAATACTTCGACCAAGGCTTGGCCTGATTCCATGAGTTTCAACACCTGCACGATAAAGCATTAAAAGGTTGACATAAATACATAGAAGAGAATCAAAAAAGCTGAGCGAATAGGCATAAGACACAACACATACCTATTCACTCAGTTTAGCCGTAATTATGGCGATGCAGGCGTTTAAACTACACTAAATATTATTAATATCTCCATTGGAGACCATGCCATCGCATACCCGGATGTCGGCGGGTAATTTGTGCAAGAGGTACATCGTGAGAATTATTGGTTTTCCCACACACAACAGGGCCCAGTTCCGAACCATAACCTATATAGCCCACGACAACCATAGCATGGTCAATTTGCCCATTATTATGCCAATCAGCATAAGCTAAACCACCACCGGCAGTGTACCGTATATCGCTTCTATAAAAAGATTTAGAATGATTTGCCATATACCGGTAATTCATTTCAGCATTATGCCACGTTCGCGTTGAAGCCTTCCATGAGCCCCAGATCCATCCGGTCCAACGATTTTCATCATTTTTATTGGCCATATTCGCGGACGTAGTCCCTAAACCACCATACTCTAGTGCTTGTGATACAAAATTGGCGCAATTTTGATCATATACAGGATACTTAGGATTCATAGTATTTGCATGTGCAGGATCGGTCCATAGTTCCGCATACTGAGCCATTTTAATATAATCCAACCCTACTGAATTAGCGCTTCCTCCATACGTTTGAAGACGCGGAGAAAATCCAAAAGAGTCGTTTTTCTGCCTATCCGGGAAGGATACCGCTTCGGCATCGGTCTCGTCGGTAGTGGGTTCTTCGATAACATCCTGAGTTATCGCTAATTCTTTCGCACCTGCCTCACTTTTTTGTTTCACAGTAAGTACATGCCGTTCGGTATAGCTCGACTCCAAACTGTCTCTGTTCTCTCCTGCGATATGAATTACAGCTCCAGGTTTAGGCACAGCCGTAATAGAAGTAGTAATATCAGCGACGATTGTTTTTGTTGAGCTGCTTACTGTTGACGAGACAACATTTGTAGACACACGAACATTGCTGTTATCCATACCTTGTTCAGCCGAGGTGTCTGACTCTATACCATTCTTCCGCGCCAACATTCCTTGACTGTCAGAAGGAAGCGATCTCGATTTAATCATGCTATAGCTATCTTGAATCTGTTGCCCATACAAAGCAACCACTTTGTTGATTTCGTCATCAAGAGGTACTGCAGTAGCTTTGGGTAAAAATCCACTGCTCAACACTATAAAAAGCGTACAAGCTATGACCAAGACACTTTTAACAATATTTGTTTTACATCTTTTTTTTATCATTTGAAGTTCTCTCTACGACATTGTTAGAACACTTTCATAAATCGGCCCCTCCTCCAGATTAACAGATATTGTTTCATGCTTTGACAAAACACCATTTAAGATAAAAGAATTCAGTAGAGACGACTCAACAAATTAAACTGTCGACATAGCTGTCTTCCAATATTCCTATGCACAAAAGTATTGAGTAAACTCATCACGGAACGCCACCTAGGGAGTTATCACGTATTCTTTCAGCCTATCTTTGGTCACTGTGAAGGTATCTGTATGAGTGCTTTCGCGTTCCATGGTGAGTACATGCTGCTCGGTGTAGCTTGAGTTCAACCTGTCTCTGTTTTCTCCGGCAATATGAATCTCAGCCCCGGGCAAGGGTACCAAGTGAATGTTAGTCGTGATGTCAGCAACTACCGTGTTTGCGAGGCCATCGCGCGCTATCGAAATAACTTTTGTCGATACATCGACACCGGCTCTAGTGAAACCTATCCGGCTCGAAACGTCAGTCTCGACTCCGTTTTTCCGAGCTAAGCGCCCCTGCACGTCGGTGGGCAGCATACGCTCTTGCTCTGGATCATAACTGGCTTGAATCTGCCTGCCATATCTTTCGACAGCCTTAATAATCGCTGCCGTCTCAGGCAGCATGGGCTCACTCTTAGCCAGAGGGCCACTATTGACCAGTACGAGCGCCGCGCAGCAAGCAAGCATCGCTCCCTTGAGCAGGTTCACTCTCAGATTGCTTACCATCTCGACACTCCTTGCACTGCACTGTGCCTGTGTTTGCAAGCCTTCGCGCTGACTAGCCGACTATGAGACAACAGCATAGCGCAGCGCGAAGGCGGTGCTCACCCTACTTAAGCGGGGGCATGGGCTTCCACTCGGGGTCGTGCATGAGTTTGCGCGAGTCTAGCCAGCCGTGGAAGAGCTGGGGTATGCCTGTCATGAGGCTCTTGCGGTCCACTGCGACTAGGCGGATAACTTCCTTGGCGGCGGTGGCCAGCGTGCCAGCTGCGAAGAGAACCGGCCTGTAGTCGCCGTGAGCCATAAAGTAGCGGGCCATGTAGCCGCGATTACGCATAATGTGATAGCGGTTCATGTCTGAGGTGGAGTTGAGCTGGCGCACTCCGGCAATATTCCAGTTGCCAATCTCGCGGGTGCGGCGCATTACCACGTCGGAAACCACGACCGGCTGCGTCACCTTCGAAGCCAAATAGCCATACAAAGTGTCATCCCAGTAGATGAAGAAGCGCGGATCGGGCAGGCCAATTTTCTCGACTATCTGCCGGGAGAAGAAGGCGCCCTCGAAGCACATGGTGTTCATAGTTTTAGTGCCTGAAGGCCCAAAAGCGGCCGGCGCGATGGGATCGGGAATGCCCAGCGAAGTCAGGAAGTGGTACTGCCAGTAGAAGGGGCCACCGTCGTAGTCCAGCCGCGAGCCCTGAATTACCTGATAGCGGTCAGTCCACTTAGTGAGCAGGTCGAGGCCCTTGGGCTCAACTGCCACGTCGTCGTCCATCACCCAGAACCAGTTGGCACCCAAATCGTAGGCCCTCTTCACTCCCGCCGAGAAGCCGCCCGCTCCCCCGCTGTTGTGGTCCTGAGGGAAGTACACGACGCGCTCTTGGTTGCCGGAGCTGTCGATAATGGTCTTGCCCCAACGCCCGGTCACACGCTCGGCAAACTGGCGAACCATCGCCTCAGTTTCGGGCGAATTCTCGTTGTCTACCACCACAATCCGCCAGGGAGCCTGGGTGAGTTGCAAGATAGAATCAAACAATCCCGCCAGCAGTTCTTGCCTCTTATAAGTCACGACCACCAGGGCCGCTTTATTCAACGTTTGTGCCATACCCCCATTGTGGCATTCCCCCGCAACTTTTGCGCTCCCGGCACCATTCCCATATCATTTGCTTACCAACGGTTAAGGGCGTGAGCGTTACGTTAGCTTATTCTAGCTTCCAAAACAGTGAGGTCTTTCTTCAGTAAATCTTCTTCGACCGCATGATTCAGTCCTCTGGTTTCATATATAAGAGTGTGAATGTCATTCCAGGTGGATTCTTGCTTTTCCTCGAAATCGCTGAGTCCAGGAATCATGGACTGTATTCTTGTTTGCACGAGAACCTGAATAGTTTTTTCGTCTGCTTTAATATCAACTTTTTCAATAGTTGACTCAACAGTTGCGTCCACTATGTTCATGCCATAATCAGTGAAACTTTTTTGTATCATGTCCGCTTGTGGTCTAACTGCGTTGATTTCACCAGCCGGATGTTTCGCAATTTCAGATTCATCTTGCAAATATATAGACTTGAGCAGTGCCGAATACGAGTCAACAGCTTTCTTTACATCGGAATCAACCCCTAATTCTTCACGCTGCACAGTAGTTCTCGCGCTATTTCTTTGGAAAAGCTTAAAGCTGAGAGTTCCAGCACAAACCAGTATGACCAATCGCGATACAGCGGTCTTTTTCATCGTTGATGCGTGCATGTTGAAGCTTTCCTTTCCATCATGCTATCAACTCTCACGCAAACCGAGCAAGGCCCCGATACCGTTTTAACCGCTGCTATCAAAACCAGAAACACTGTTTTCGAGCAGCACACACCAAAGATTACTCAGATTCCAGGCCTTGCTGCTAGACTGAATTTTAGATAGAGCTGGAATGCCTAGGTTGGGGGAACTGGAATAGGTAGCTCGCAGCTTGACATAATGACTAACCTGTTTAGATTAAACACGGGCCAGCCGCTTTTTCGCGCGGACTTGTAAGGCCCGCATGGAGGGGTAATGAGTAGTTTCCGTACTGCCAGCGTCGTTGCGTTCGCGCTAGCTTTAGCAAACCTGGGGGGGGGGGACTCGATTTAGTCCGCTCGGCCGCAGCTGAACCAGCCCAAAACAGTACGCAAAGCCAGCTTATACGTGGCAGCATTCCCCCTTCGGAAACAGTTCATGGATTCGCACTCTCCCCCTCTAAAGGTCCCTCCCTCAGGCCTGCCATTACCACTCTCACGCCGCCAGTACCGCCAAGTGGCGTCGCATTTTCTAAGGTCTCTTCAGCAGAGTTGTTTTCCGTTGGTCTCGGCCAGGATGGCAACATATATACATGGGGTTTGAACTACCAAGGCGCAATGGGCGATACCCGCTTCGATGCCAGCACCCTACCTATCCAAGCGCAAACCCCACCTGACGTACAATTTGTTGATGTGGCCGCAGGCCTTGCCCACATTGCCGCTGTCGGCGATGACGGTAACATCTACTCATGGGGTGACAACTCATATGGGCATCTAGGCACCGGAAGTCGAGGGGGCTATTTGGATACGCCTACAAAAACTGTGCAAGGCGATTTGCCCCCGGGCGAATACTACATCAAAGTCCAAGCAGGTGCTAACCACACCGTCGCTCTTACCAACCGCCATAATGTATATGCTTGGGGTTGGAACGAATTTGGACAGCTAGGCAAAGGGCATCTAAGAGATGCTTATGAGCCCACCAGAGTGTTACTAGAAAACCTTCCTGCAGGCGAATACTACTCCGACATCGTTGCAGCAAATGTCACATCCGCAGCCTTAACCAACAAAGGCAACATGTATGCATGGGGAGGAAATTCATCTGGCCAACTTGGCGATGGCACCGTAAACTCCGTAGAACCGTGGGGTAAAACTCGACCTGTTAAAGTTTTACAAGGCGACATTCCTGCAGACGAACATGTCACTGCTATGGGTATGGGTGCAGCTTCCCTCTTAGCAGTTACAGATAAAGGCAACCTTTACACATGGGGAGAAAACGCTCACGGACAGCTAGGAGACGGAACTCACAACAATCGCAGAACGCCTGGCAAAATAGCACCGAACGTTTTACCCCCAGATGAACACTTCATCTACGCCAGTTCAGAATATGAAACCTCCGCAGCAATTACAGATAAAGGCAACCTTTACACATGGGGAGACAACAATCGCGGACAGCTAGGAGACGGAACTCACAACGATCGCAGTATACCAGGCAAAATCGAAACTGGAGACTTGCCAGCAGGCGAGCACTATATCAGCTCTGTATTTGGAGTTGCTCAAGGTCTTGCTGTAACCAACCGAGGTACAGTTATGAGTTGGGGTAGAAACGATATAGGCCAACTCGGTGCCGGAGATACAGTTGATCACAGCACGCCGGTGCGAACGCGAAAACCCAAATATATAATTGACTCCGTTACATTCGACGGCAGCACAGTCGGGCATAAAGATTTCGATCAAGATACAGGTGTCATGACCTTCGACGTGCCAGAACGCGGACCAGGAACGATCGAAGTCATCGTTTCCTATCACACAGCAGGAGTTATTATTAATGGAACCATACTAGAAGGCCCCACACGAACCGCTACTCTTCACTACACTTATGCGCCCATATATGACGTTAACTTCGAGTTAGGAGAGGCAACCGGCTCCACCAACAGCCCCTCACCCGACGCTCAATACGTATTTTCAGACGACCCGCAGCCTATTCTTTACCCTAGTTTCAACCCAACTTGGAGCGGCCACTGGTTCATTGGATGGACCGCACCCGACGGCAAACTCTGGGATTTCCATACCCCAGTAACCAGTAACATGACCCTCACCGCTAAATGGGAGTCCTACCAGTTTAAGCTTGACCCCAACTCTGGCCCAACTATCGGCGGCAATACGGTGTCAGTAATTGCGCCAAACTCTCCTCAAAGCATCGTATATACTTCGGTAAGCGCGGGATATGAACACAGCGTTGCCATTGGATCCGATGGCAACACCTATGCTTGGGGTAGTAACACTTCCGGTCAGCTGGGCGACGGCAGCACCAGCAGCCACAGCGCGTTACCAGTGCGAGTAGCTACACCCTCGGGAGTACGATTTGTAAGCGTTAGCGCGGGCAAGAATCACACCCTCGCGCTCGGAACAGACAACAACCTTTACGCTTGGGGAGACAACACCTACGGCCAGCTCGGCGACGGCAGCAACACCAGCCGCAATACGCCAATTCAGGTCAACCGTATAACCCTGCCCGCAGGACACTTCTATATGGATATCAGCGCGGGCTGGAATCACAATATTGCCATTAGCTCCAACCGCAAGACATTCACGTGGGGCAACAATGACCACGGCCAGCTCGGCGACGGCAGCAATACCAACCGCAACAAACCAGTAAGAGTCAGCCAAGGCGCACTGCCTATGGGCCAGTATTTCGCCAGTGTAAGCGCCGGAGGATCCCATACAGCTGCTATCGACTCTGATAATCTCGCCTACGCTTGGGGAGACAACGCACAAGGCCAGATCGGCAACGGCACCACAAATGACAGCAATGCACCAGTTCAGGTGAGCCAAGGAGACTTACCGGCAGGAGAACGCCATACTGCAATCAGTGCAGGAACCAACCACACCCTGACCCTTGCCAGCAACAACGAAGCATACGCATGGGGCAACAACGACCACGGACAACTCGGCGACGGCAGCAACACTGACCGCAACGCACCAGTTCAGGTAAGTCGAGGAACCCTACCCGCCGGCGAGCACTTCACCAGTATCAGCGCGGGAGGCTGGCACAGCGTAGCTTTAAGCAGCAATAACGCTATATACGCGTGGGGTCGCAACGATTTTGGTCAGCTCGGCGACGGCGCAAATGCTGACCGCAACGCGCCTGATGCTATTGCGCAGGGTGCACTACCTGCTGGGCAGCACTATACCAACGTAAGCGCAGGAGGCACGCACACCGTCGCAAACGTCAGCAACAAGCACACTGGCGCTTGGGGCCACAACAATACAGGCCAGCTGGGCAACGACTCTGACCTTGACCACAACGTATCGGTACAGGTTGGGCTGCAAAAACTCGTTGTCACCGCTGTTGAGTTTGACCAGGTTGAAGTTTCACCCGCTCCCGTTTGGGATGGTGACAATCAGGCTTGGAATGTAAAACCTCAAGCTCACCTCCCCGGCCGAGTCGACGTCAGCATCCACTGGACTTTGGGGGGTGTAGCCTACGACAACTACCCACTGTCGTATACCTATCTGATGCCCATTCCCAGTGCAGGCTCTATTCCCCTATACCGACTGGGCGGCGGAGTCATGATAGGCCTCACTATCTTTTCTTCCCTCACCATCGCCGGCTACCAGTTGAGCCGCAAACACAAGCGTGCAGGCAAACACGGCACAATCGCCGTCTAGTCCTGAACGGGGGGGGGGGGCAATCCCCTTCCCCCTTCCTCCCCCCTATAGTTCGGCCCGGCACCAATATTGCTGGGCCGAACTTGTATGCTCACACTCCCCCAGAACGCTACGAGTTGCAGCTTTTCTGGGATTGGGTGTTAGACTGAGCGTATATATGACTGGAGCTAGCCTGCGGTTGGGGAACTGGTTGGGCAGCTTACAGTTTGAAGGTTGAACGTTTCATTTTTTAGTATTACACGGACTGGCTGCTTTTAAGCGGCCGTGTTTGGTCCGTTTTTGGAGGAGTTATGCGTGGTTTCCGAACTGCTAGCGCTGCAACTTTGGCACTAGCTCTCACCATCCTTGGGGGGGGGGTTACTCTAACTGCACGCTCAGCCGCAGCTAACCCAGCCCAAAACACCACACCAAGCCAACTCACACGTGGAAGCAACACAGCTTCCGAAACCGTAGACGGTTTCACCCTCTCCACTGCCAAAGGCCCGGCCAACGCTGATGCCACAGCCACACTCACCCCGCCAGTGCCGCCCAGTGGTGTACACTTCACCCAAATCAGCGCAGGTAGCAACCATACAGTTGCTCTCGGCAGCGACGGCAATGCTTACACATGGGGAAAAAATAATAACGGTCAGCTCGGCGACGGCACCAATACCGACCGCTGGACACCAGTTAAAGTGCAACAAGGCGCACTACCAGCCGGAGCACACTACGCTAGCATCAGCGCAGGCAGCAACCATACCGTTGCTCTCGGCAGCGACGGCAAGGCTTACACATGGGGACACAATCTTTACGGCCAACTGGGCGACGGCAGTACCACAGACCGTTGGACACCGGTAAAAGTACAACAAGGCGCACTACCAGCCGGAATACGCTACAGCCGTATTAGCTCAGGATACAACCATACGGCTGCAATCGGCAGCGACGGCAAGGTTTACACGTGGGGATGGAACACTGCCGGCCAACTGGGCGACGGCAGCAACACAGACCGCTGGACACCAGTTAAAGTGCAGCAGGGTGCACTACCAGCCGGAACATACTACACCAGCATTGACGCAGGAGGCTGGCATACGGTTGCGCTCGGCAGCAACAACAAGGCTTACGCATGGGGCTGGAATACTGCCGGCCAGCTCGGCGACGGCAGCAACACAGACCGCTGGACACCGGTTACAGTGCAGCAAGGCGCCCTACCAGCCGGAATACGCTACAGCCGTATTAGTACAGGATACAACCATACAGTTGCAGTCGGCAGCGATGGCAATGCTTACGCATGGGGAGACAATCAGTACGGTCAGCTCGGCGACGGCAGTACTTCAAACCGTAATCTGCCAGTTGCAGGACAACAGGGTGCACTACCAGCCGGAACATACTACACCAGCATTGACGCAGGAGGCTGGCATACGGTTGCAGCTGGCAGCGACAATAACACCTACACATGGGGCTGGAATACTGCCGGCCAGCTCGGCGACGGCACCAGCACACAACGTAGTCTGCCAGTTAAAGCGCAACAAGGCGCACTACCAGCCGGAGCACGATACACCAGTATCAGCGCGGGATGGGAGCATGCGGCTGCTCTCGGCAGCGACAGCACCGCATACACATGGGGACGCAATATTGACGGTCAGCTCGGCGACGGCACCAACACACAACGTGATACTCCAGTACAGTTGCTCTGGGGTAAGTATGTGATTAACTCTGTTTCGTTTGAGGGTGTTAGCGTTAGCCAGAAAAGCGTTGACGCCAATACCGGCGTATGGACTATGCAAGTGCCACAGCACAATCCGGGAGCAATCAATGTAACAGTCGATTACCGTATCGATGCTATCGATAATAATGGCACTGTCATCAACCCCGGTAGTCAAACCGGCAACGTGACGTTACGCTACGAATACAAGACTGCCTACATCGTGCATTTTAATCTAGGTGGGGCAAGCGGTACCGAGCCAGCAGACCAATGTGTGTATTTGGATGATCCTCAGCCGATTCAGTACCCCACTCCTACGCCTAGTCGAAGCCATCACTGGCTCAACGGGTGGGCCGACTCCGCCGGCAAGCTCTGGGACTTCAATACACCAGTCACTGCCAACATGACCCTCACAGCCAAATGGGAAGCCTACGAGTTCAAACTCAAACCAACCGGCGGACCCACCACCGGCGGCAACAACGTATCCATCACTGCCCCAGAACCACCCAAAGGCATCCGCTACACGCAAATCAGCGCAGGAGGTGCACATGCTGTTGCCCTCGGCAGTGACGGTAACGCGTACACATGGGGATGGAACGCCTACGGCCAACTCGGCGACGGCACCACCACCAGCAGCAGCCTGCCAGTTAAGGTACTGCAAGGCGCACTCCCGGCAGGCAAACACTTCACCAGCATCAACGCCGCCGACCGGTTTACTGTTGCTCTCGACAGCGACGGTAACGCGTACACATGGGGATGGAACGCCTACGGCCAACTCGGCGACGGCACCACCACCAGCAGGAATCAGCCGGTTAAGGTACAGCAAGGCGCCTTACCAGCAGGCGAGCACTACACCAGCATTAGCGCTGCCGACGGGTTTACCGTTGCTCTCGGCAGTGACGGTAACGCATACGCATGGGGCAACAATGATTCCGGCCGCCTCGGTATCGGCAGTATCGCCGACCGTACTCTACCGGTTCAGGTACAACCGGGCGCATTACCAGTAGGCGAACATTTCACCAGCATCAGCGCAGGATACGCACACACAGCAGCTCTCGCCAGCGACGGCAACGCCTACACTTGGGGCAACAATGATTCCGGCCGCCTCGGCGACGGCAGCACCACCGACCGCTGGACACCAGTTAAGGTACAGCCGGGCGCTTTACCGGCAGGAGCACACTACACCAGCATCAGCGCAGGATACGCACACACAGCAGCTCTCGCCAGCGACAACAACGCCTACGGATGGGGCAATAACGAGAATGGTCGACTCGGCGACGGCAGCATCCTCGACCGCACTCTACCGGTTCGGGTACAGCCGGGTGCCCTACCAGCAGGAGAACACTACACCAGTATCAGCGCAGGATACGCGCACACAGCAGCTCTCGCCAGCGACAACAACGCCTACGGATGGGGAAGAAATGATTTCGGTCGGCTCGGCGACGGCAGCGACACCGACCGTTGGACACCGGTTAAGGTACAGCAAGGCGCCCTACCAGCAGGAGAACACTTCACCAGCATCAACGCAGGCGGCGCGCGTACCGTTGCTCTCGGCAGCGACAGCAACGCGTACACATCTGGAATGAATAGCGACGGCTGGCTCGGTGACGGCACCTACATTAGCCGCAACCGACCCGTCCAAGTAGGCTACCAAAAACTCGTCGTCAGCGGAGTCAAGTTCGACCAAACCGAAGCCAGCCCCGCACCATCTTGGGACAGCGGTAATAGCACTTGGAACACCACAGCCCCGGCCCACACCCCAGGTAAAATCACCGCCAACATCCACTGGACCTTAGGCAGCCAGCCCCAAGACGACTATCCGCTGTCATATACCTACCTGATGGACATGCCGCAGGCCGGCGAGATTCCAGGGCAACGACTGGGCGGAGTTACGATACTGGGCCTTTCGCTCGTGGCCGGGCTTACTGCGGCCGGGCATCGGTTGAGCTGGAAGCAAACGAAGGAAGCTCGGCACTCGGCTCTTGTAGGGTAAGCGGCAGTCATCCTCTGTATTGTGCCGGTTCAGCCCATCACGGTAGCAGAGCGCAGCAGAAACAAGCCGGTACTGTCAGCCAGGCAGTTTTCAATCGCGAGTATCGCCTTCCAACTGGTAGCTCAATCGCCGCCGCTGAACTTGATAATCTGCTTCGCTCAGAATCTCTTGTAGGATGGGCTGTTCCTCGCCCCATCGAGCGTCGTTGAGCTGAGCTCCAGTCAAATCTGCGGGCCCGCTTTCCCGGTCCAATGGCTGCGCAATCCTAGCAAACATCGCCTCTAACAGGGAGTAATCTACCCGCTCGTGAGCCAAAATAGAAGCCCGATCATTCTCACTTTTGCTCACAGCAGGCCAGTCCAATCCCCAGCCAGCGTCACGGGCTACCAGCGTCCAAAACACCCTCTGCGTTCGGCCGTTACCCTCGCGAAAAGGGTGAAGCATGTTGAAGTTGTCATAGTGAACGCTCAAGCGCTTAACGAACTCGTCTCGCTTCAATCCCACCAGCATGCAATCGGCGCGCAAAGTCCGTTCAGCATACTCAGCGCCATTATTGAAGAGCCGCAGGGGTTGGAAGACGGTTCCGCCGCCCTTACTCATGTCGATAGTGCGCACTTGCCCGGCCAAGTCATACACATCTTGAAAGAGATAATGGTGAATCCAGCGCAATTGTTCAAGCGTACCTTGCGCGGTGAGATGCTCCTCGTTGAGCTCTTGGAAACGCGCTGTGACTAAGTCATTCTCGGCCAGCAGCAGCTGCTCAGCAGTACGCGCTCCCACCCGGTTTCGCAGTACTTGACTGCCGGGAATGAGATACGGGTCTTCGGCCGCAGGCATGCCCCGCCTACTCCAGACCGTAGCGGGCGCGAGTAGTGCTGACTAAAGCGTGGGAATCGATGCGGCCTTCGATGAAGTCTTGGGCATCGCGGCAGAACTGCGGGCTCACATCCCCGCCTTCCATACGCGCAGAATGAATAGCCCCAGCCACGCTCATTAAACGCCGCCTGCGCTCCCCACTCTCCATAGCATCCTCCTACACCATCGCCCGCCAAGCTCTTACCTTCTATCATACCAATCTCGCCTCCGCACCCCGAGTGTGAAGTTTTTGGGGATGGGTGTTAGACTGGGCTTAGATATGGCTGGTGCTGGCCTGCGGTTGGGGAACTGGTTGGGCGGCTCACAGTTTAATGATTGAACGTTTCATTTTTTAGCATTACGCGGACTGGCTGCTTTTAAGCGGCCGTGTTTGGTCCGTTTTTGGAGGAATAATGCGTGGTTTCCGCACCGCCAGCGCCGCTACTCTAGCGCTAGCCCTGATTGTCCTTGGGGGGGGGGCAATCGGTCTCACGACCTCAGCCCACGCTGAACCAACCCCAAACACCACCCCAAGCCAGCACACACGCGGCAACAACGCCAATTCCGAAACCGTAGACGGATTCACCCTCACCCCCACCAAAGGCCCCACCAACGCCGACGCCACAGCGGCGCTCACCCCTCCAGGAATCAATGGCCTGCGCCTCACCCAAATCAGCACCGCGTATACACACTCCGTTGCCATCGGCGACGACGGCAACACCTACGCATGGGGATTGAACTCCAGCAACCAGCTGGGCGACGGTACAAGCACCGATCGCGCCTTGCCGGTGCGGGTGCGCGCACCCGCCGGGGTGCGGTTCGTCAGTGTCGCTACAGGCTATTACCACTCCGTCGCCCTAGGCGACGACGGCAATGCCTACGCATGGGGATTGAACATTAGTGGTCAACTCGGCGACGGCACCACTACCAGCAGAGCGCTGCCGGTCAAGGTCAATGCGGGAGCACTGCCCGCAGGGAAGCGCTTCACCGCCATCAGCGCAGGACAGGCCCATACCGTAGCTCTTACCGACAAAGGAAACATCTACTCCTGGGGATGGAACAATTACGGTCAACTCGGCAACTACAGCTTGGTTAGCAGCAACACGCCCGTCAAGGCAGACGCGGGAGAACGACCTTACAACGAACGCTACATAGCCGTCAGCGCAGGACAGGCCTATACCGCCGCCGTCACCGACCAAGGCAACGCCTACTGCTGGGGAGACAACAGATGGGCACAGCTGGGAAACACCACCATCCCCACAAGCAACGGAAATCCCAATGCTCTCAGCCGCCGCCCCGTCAAAGTCGGCCAAGGAGCGCTGCCCGCAGGCGAACGCTACACCAGCATCAGCGCCGGAGTCGCGCACACCGCGGCCATCACCGACCAAGGCAACGCCTACTGCTGGGGATACAACTATGATGGCGAACTCGGGGATGGAAGCACAAGCCCCGGTCCGACCAAATGGAAGAACCAACCCGTCAAGGTCCTGCCCGGAGCGCTGCCCGCAGGAGAGCGCTTCACCGCCATCGGCGTAGGACATAGCCATACCGCAGCCCTGGCCAGCGACGGCAACGTCTACACATGGGGAACAAGAAGCGAAGGCCGGCTCGGCGACGGCACCACCACCGGTGTATCCGCCCGGCCCGTCAAGGTCCTGCCCGGAGAGCTACCGGCCGGCGAGCGCTACACCAGCATCAGCGCAGGCTATTTCCATACCGCAGCACTGAGCAGTCAAGGCAAAGTCTACACATGGGGATACAACAATTACGGCCAGCTGGGCGACGGCACCACCACCAGCCGCAGCACACCTGTCCGAACTCTTTCTCCCAAGTACGTGATCGATTCGGTCAAGTTCGACGGCGTGGAGGTCAGCCGCAAAACGATCGACCCCATCACCGGCGTGTGGGACATGCACGTGCCCCAACGCGCTCCAGGAGCAGTCGATGTCACCGTCACCTACCACGTCAGCGGCGCACTCAGCGGAGCAGGCGGCACAGTCAGCAACGGGTCCAGCGAAACCGCCACCCTCCACTACATTTACGCCAGCGCATACACTGTCAAGTTCACGCTAGGTGACGCGGTCGGACACACCAGCAGCCCCACACCCGCCAACCAGACCGTATGGTCCGACGATCCTCAGCCTATCGAGTGGCCCAGTCCTGACCCCGCTTGGGAACACCACTGGTTCACTGGGTGGGCCGACTCCACAACCGGTACCGCCTGGGACTTCACCCAACCCGTCACCCGCAACCTGACACTCAAAGCAACCTGGCAAGCATGGAAGTTCAAGCTCTCCCCCACCTCCGGCCCCGACACCGGCGGCAACCCCATCCACATCACCCCACCCGACACCACCATCGGCATCACCTTCACCCAGGTCAGCGCGGGCGGCGGTCACAGCCTGGCAATCGGCACGGACGGCAACACCTACGCGTGGGGCGAGAACAATTACGGCCAACTCGGCGACGGCACCACCACCAGCCGCAGCCAGCCCGTGCTAGTGCACGCGCCCGCAGGTGTACACTTCACCCAAATCAGCGCAAGCGACGCTCACAGCCTGGCCATCGGTGACGACGGCCGCGCCTACAGCTGGGGATACAACGAGCGAGGCCAGCTCGGCAACGGCAGCAGCGACAACAACCCCCACAGCACGCCCACGCCCGTCAACGACCCGGCAGGAAAGCCCAACACTACTTGGACCAGCATCAGCGCAGGCAGCAGGCACAGCCTGGCCGTCAGCAGCGACCACCACGCCTACAGCTGGGGACAGAACGACTCCGGTCAGCTTGGCAACGGAACCACCACCGACCAGAGCACGCCCATGCCCGTCAATGACCCGGTAGGAAAGCCCAACACTACTTGGACCAGCATCAGCGCAGGCTACGCTCACAACCTCGCCATTAGCAGCGACGGTCACGCCTACAGCTGGGGATACAACGAGCGAGGCCAGCTCGGCAACGGCACCAGCGACACCAATGCCCACAACATGCCCGCACCCGTCAACGACCCCACCGGCAAACCCAACACTACTTGGACCAGCATCAGTGCAGGCTGGGCTCACAGCTTGGCCATTAGCAGCGACCACCACGCCTACAGCTGGGGATACAACGGCACCGGCCAACTCGGCAACGGCGGCAACGGCAGCCAGCAGAGCACGCCCGTACCCGTGAACGACCCAGTCAACAAACCTGGTATCACCTGGACCAGTATCAGCGCAGGCACCTATCACAGCCTGGCCCTCAGCAGCGACCACCACGCCTACAGCTGGGGCAACGAACAGTTTGGCCAGCTCGGCAACGGCAGCAATGGCACATACCAGAGCAAGCCCGTACCCGTCAACGACCCCACTGGCAAACCCAACACTACTTGGACCAGCATCAGCGCAGGCTGGGCTCACAGCCTCGCCATCAGCGGCGACCACCACGCCTACAGCTGGGGACAAAACGACTCCGGCCAACTCGGCGACGGCAGCACCAATCAACGCAACACGCCCGCACCCGTGGACATTCCCGATATCAAGGTCACCGGAGTCAAGTTCGACCAGACCGAAGCCAGCCCAACCCCCATCTGGAACGACCCCACCTGGGACACCACAGCACCGGCCCACACCGAGGGCAGGGTCACCGCCAACATTCACTGGACCCTAGGAGGCATCGCTCAACCGGACTACCCCCTGCCCTACGACTACCAGCACATCTTCACCCTGCCCGAAGCCGGAGCAATTCCAGGGCAGCGACTGGGCGGAGTTACGCTACTAGGACTTTCGCTCGTGGCCGGGCTCACCCTGGCCGGGCATCAGCTGAGTCTTAAGCACTCCCCTGCTGTGCGACGCAGCCAAGTCAGCGCAAGGTAACAGCTCACAACAGTGTGTGCCCCTAAGCCTATAACGGGTTTAGGGGCACACACTGTTGTGAGCTAGGCTGTGGCGAGCTGCTGGTGTTTGACCTTGCGACTGCCGACGATGCATAGAGCAGCCCCGAGAGCCAAGACGGCTAGGCAGATGTAGCCTTCGATGCCTACTAGCGGCAGGAGTCTGTTTATCTCGTTGCCAATAATGAAGGGGCCTACCATGAGCCATTGTGCTTCTACGAAGAAGGCGATGACGGCGAAGGGTACCAAGACCAACAGGAGCGAGATGTAGGTGCTCATGTGGGAGGAGAACCAAACCATGAGTAGGGCGCAGCCGAGGTTGAGGGCGAAGCTGGCTGCTAGGAAGACTGCAATATATGTGCCAACGCTCCAGTTGAACCAGGGCAGGTCTGCGCCGTCGAAAACCGGCGTGGGCAGGTAGGCTTTGATTTTGGGCAGCCACAGGGCCAGGGCGAGAGCGTAAGACACTGCGGCAACGAGGAAGGCGACGGTAGCGGCGGCAGCCATCTCAATGCCTTGAATACTGCGGCCCACGCGGGTTGACCACTGAGTTTGCCGCATTCTACGCATACGATTGCGGGTGAGTAAGGGAGCACATAGGCCCAGAGTGGCTAGTAAAACTACGAGGAATACCATACGCAAGTAGGATTGAGACAGCTGAATCGTGTCGTCGGGGTGGGTAAGGCCCATGCCCGACTGGCATTCCTGAGCTAAAGCGTTCACTCGCTGGTCTACTGCTTTCGGCAGTTCCACTCGCTTACTGGAGGCAGCACTCGCATCTCCCAAATACTGGTAAAGGTCTGAGTGCTCGCTCGCAGATAGGAGCCCCAGCTGGGAGGCCGCGCGCTGGGCCAGTCCTTGCTTTCCGCAACCGCGATAGTTGTCGACAACACGATGCCCCACGAGGAGCTGCTGGTAGCTGTTGAGACCTTCAATCTGGTCGTACAACTGGCCCGTTGGGCCGTCGGCTACCGAAGCGTCTTGCCAGATCTGCTCCTGAATCTTGTCTATGAAACTGCGAGCGCTGCGGTAGTCATTCACCCCTTCCTTGCTGGCTTGCGGCTGAAGTTGAGCTAAATCAGCCTGGAACTTGCGCTCCAATTCGGCATTGTGCGCTTCGCTGCCAGATATGAGAGCAGGCGTGGCAGTTGGGCCGTATTGGGCGATTACAGGAGCTGTGGAGGGCTGCATAGTCGCACCAATGAGCGAGGAGAGCAAGCCAATAAAGCCTAGGGCCAAGACGGCGGTGATGAGCGTGGGCCGAGGGCGCAAGATAGCTTTAATCTCGGCGGTGAATACATTCCATTTCATAGCAAATCCTTCTTCTGGTAGTAGTGCAATCCCAGCCCTAAGACGATGGCTCCGATGCCGAGCGCAACTAGGCTGGAGATGGTTTCTTGCATGGGTACGAGCGCTTGCAGGCCCATTCCGGTAAACCATGAGCCTTGGGTGAGTATGAGATAGCCCGGAGTCAGGCTCAAGACTTGGAAGAGTCCCCAGGCACCGCGGGAGGCGGCGAAGAACTCAACAAAGTAGCCAGCGATGACGATGAGGAAGCTCAAGCCTGCCGCGGCCATAGTGGAGGAAACTACCGTATGGATAGCGGCGGTGAGGAGGGCGAGTCCTGCGATGGCTAGCAGTTCGAGGCCTAGGTTGGCCAGCCAGTAGCCGCCGACCGTGCAGTCGAACCAGGTAATGAAGGGCTCACTGCCGAAGGCCGTGGTCAGCTGGTTGAAGCTAGACGAAACTGAGGAGCCCCACACCCCTCTCGTGTCTAGGAAGAGAGCAAACATACCGGTGGTAGCTATGTTGAGCAGGCAGCAGGCGGCGAGAGAAATCAGGAGTCCGGCTAGGACCTTCCAGCGCATGAGATGGCGGCCTGTGCGGGTCGAAGCGAGGACCGGCTCGACCCCCTGCTGGCGCTCGTAGCCCAGCAATACCACCATAATGAGCAGGGTCACAATAATGGACTCCCACAGCACTGCCCGGCCCTCCACCTCGAAGAGCTCATGGTGGGCATCGACCGTAGCAGTGCCAGCATATAAGTCTTGGCCAGCAGCGGTGGAAGCTAAATGCTGGGCGCGCTCCCCTAGGCGCTCGTATTTTGCTTCCATATCAGCGTCCATACTGCGTTGGAAAGCTCCTACCTGCTCGTGCTTATCGCCTTGCAGGGCGTAGACTGCGTTGCGCCCCAAACGCTTGGCCTCGTAGGACTGGTAAGGATCTTGCTCCTCGCCAAGTAGCTGGCTCAAGCGCTGCCGCTGGTTGCTGGCGGGCTGCGAGGCCACTTCCTGCTTGAGAGTAGCGTTGATTCGGTGGCCGGCGGACTGCTGCACCTGCGAGGCCAGATTGTAGGGAGCGCGCAGGTCGCTGGTCGTTAAGGCTGCGATTCCCGCATTCACCACGACCATGCCCAGTAGGATGACCCACAGGAGCGGAGAGCCGAGCAGCTTGCGCAGTTCGTGGTTGAGGAGCAGGCTGGGCCGGGCATGGGTGCGGCGGGCTGCTTTACTATGCTGAGTTGCCATCGTTAGCCTCCGTAAACCATGAGGAAGACGTCTTCGAGGTTGGCCTGAACAGGCTCAAAACCACTGAGCGGCTCTTGGCAGTAGATGCGCTGGAGGGTTTGCGCGCCCTCTTGCACTTCGTCGAGCACCCGCTGCCCCTCGCTCATGGGCATATCCATCGGCACCTCGTAAATATGGCCCTGATACTGCGCGCACAATCCGGCCGGGCTATCTTGCTGGTAGAGGCTCCCGTCTTTGACCATGACCACTTGCGAGGCAATCGTCTCAATATCTGAGACAATATGGGTCGAAAGTATAACGGTGCGGTCGGCTGCTAGGGCGTGAATAATATTGCGAAAACGCACGCGCTCCTTGGGGTCGAGCCCGGCGGTGGGCTCGTCTAAAATCAAGAGCTGCGGATCGTTCAACAGACTCTGGGCAATGCCCACGCGCTGGACCATACCGCCCGAAAGTGCCTTCATCTTCTTATTCGCAGCATCTTCCAATCCCACCATCGATAACAGGTGCATAACCCGCTCTTTGCTCTCCTTGTCGCTCAGCCCTTGCAAGGCGGCGATATAGCTCAAGAACTGGCGGGGCGTATAATTGGGATAATAGCCGAAATCTTGGGGCAGGTAGCCCAAGAGGCCGCGGTATTGCTCATCCATGCCGATGATATCTTCGCCATCCCAAGTAATGCTGCCCTTGTCGGGGCGCAAAAGCGTGGTCATCATTTTCATCAGCGTGGACTTGCCTGCACCGTTGGGAGCCAGGAGCCCGTACACGCCGCGCTCAAAAGTAATATTCATATCGCGGGTGACTTGCTTGGAGCCGAAGCTCTTATAGACGTGTTCGAGTTGTAACATGGTTTCCTTCAATCGTGGTTGGGCGCACTGAACTCAGCCCTAGGGCGGGCTTGGCGCGGTGTACAAAGCAGTATGAGGTTTGTTTTATAAGGCCACCCCCCAAGGTTGAGCCTTGCGCTTGCCCAGCGAAGAGCGCAGCCACACCCCTACTCCCGGCTCAAGCAAGCACTTACAGGCCAGAGCAAACAGGAAGAGGACAGCAGTCAGCAAGCCAGCCGCTAGACTCACAGCGGTGGGCAGGGCAAGAAGCCAGGAAACCACGCGGGTGCGGCCCAGCCACAGACCCAAGCCTGCCGCCAACCACAGAAGCGATGGAAGAACCATAGCTAGGTCGGCACTCGCCATGCTGTCGATGCCCAACTGCACGAGCGCATATAAGAAGAGGGAGGCGAAGGAAATGCCCATCACCTTGAGCCAGGGCAGAGCTCCCCCGGTCATGACCTCTAGAGCAGCGCTGGTTAGGGCCGAAGCCACCGTAGAGAGTAGGCCGAAGCAGAGCATGCGTACGCTGGAAATCTGCCGAAGAGACCAGCGGCAGGTTTGCAAGAGGTAAGCCGTGTTGAAGGAGCGCTCTTTCCAAACCACCAAGAGCTGCATGGCTTGGTAAGACAACGGCGAAAGCGTAAACACAAGAACGCTTAAGGCCGGCATATACCAGCTACTCCCCCGCCCTGCGGACTGCTGAAGTAGCCCTAGGAGGGCCGACCAAATCAGCAGCCCCAAGAGCAAGCCCAAAAATGCGCAATCCCAGACACCGAAAAGTAGGTTTTTGAAGCCTAGGGTGTGAGACATCTCCAACACGGTACCCATGAGTCCTCGCCGGCGAGGTAGGCCTTTACGCACGATGCCAGAGATTGCCTCTCGACGCTCAGCTTCGGTAAGCAATACCTCGCCCTGAGATGCGCTTTGCGAGCGCCCTGCGGCCTGGGTAGAGCGCGAGCTGGGCTCAAAATCCTGCCCTTGAATTGCTGCGAGGATTGGCGTTATGTCAAAGTCATGCTCTTTCATCGCTAAAGTCCTTTCTCAGTTGCCCTAGTAAGCGGTAGTAGCGGGCTTTCACCGTGCTCTCCGAATCGCCAGACATGGCGCTGATTTGTGCGAAGTTGTAGCCCCCGTAGAGGTGGAGGCGGAAGACTTCTTGCGCTTCGGGAGCGGCGGCGGCCACTTGCTGGAGGATGCGCCGCAGTAAATCACGCTCTACCTCGCCTTGCGCTATGTCTACCTGCCGAAGGTCGGCCAGCTCAAGCGAATCGGCCCAGCCCTGCACATCGCCTGACTCGCCTAGATGCCGAGGAGCATCAAGTGAGATGGCCTGCACCGGGGTTCGCCGCCAGTAGTCGATAATCTTGTTGGTCGCTATCCGGTAGAGCCAAGTGCGGAAGGCCGCCTTGCGAGGATCGTAGGAGGCCAGCGAGTGCAGGGCTGCGATGAAGCTTTCTTGCGCCAAGTTTTTAGCCTCCTCTCTATCGGACATTTGGGAGCAGATATAAGCTAGGAGGCCGTCGTAATAACAGCTCACCAGCTCGTCTGCTGCGCGATCGGAATGCCACAGGAGGATATGGCGTATCCACCGTGCATCCCGGGTCTCGTTTGTCTTAGTCACAGGTATATATTCGCATTCGCCAACCAAATAGTTGCAGCTACAATCCAAATTATTTTTGTTCACTGCACATTGCGCCCTACCCAGACCGGCGATTCCCTACTCATCATTGACTCTCTATATAGGCGATGGTAAGTTGTAAGTGTCTATGTTTCAGGGAAGGTGCAATTCCTTACTGGCGGTATCTGGCGCGTCCAGGAGCCCGCGACCCGCGCAAGCGGCTGATTTCGGTGAGAGGCCGAAGCCAACGGTAGAGTCCGGATGGAAGAAACGAGGCTCGCTTGAGCATGTCTTCGCATACGCAAAATCAGCCGCAGCGGCAGAACTCACCCTCTGCACATTTGAGCAACTCTCATTCAACCGGAGCCGCAAATTACGGCCGCTGGTCCACCCAACGCATCGCAGTCTACGCGCTATTTGTGGCCCTTACTATGGTGGTGAGCTTTTTCTCCTTCCCCATCATCCCGGGAACCAACTTCTTAAAATATGACCCTTCCGGCATCGTGGTCTTAGTCGCCGGTTTTGCTTTCGGCCCCGCTGCGGCAGCCATTATCTCAGTCTTGGGCTTCTTGCCCCACTTATTTACTGACCCCTTTGGCGCGCTTATTGCCATTTTGGTAGCCCTATCATTGAGCCTGCCGGCCGCGCTTATCTACCGTAAAGTTCACACGCGCAAGGGCGCTCTCCTAGGGATTGTGGTGGGCGCTGTAGCTGCTTTGGCCATGGCTATCTTGTGTAATATCCTCATCACGCCCTTTTATGCGCACATGTCAGTGCAGGCGGTAATGGGGATGATTGTGCCGATTCTGCTGCCCTTTAACGTGCTCAAGTTCACCATTCACGGCGTGGTCACCTTCCTCGTATACAAGCCCATCTCCCAGCTGGTCAACCGGTGAGCAAGCAGCAGACTCCCTCCCCCCTAGTTCAATCCGCTCCCGGCTTTGCCCCTGCGAGCACATTCGAGGCCTTGGCTCAACTTGAACACGTGTCATTTTCTTATGACGGCGGGCGCAGCTGGGCTTTGGACGATATTTCGCTCAGCATCGCTCCCGGCGAACAGGTCTGCATCTTGGGTGCCAACGGTTCGGGCAAGTCGACCTTGGGCAAGATTCTAGCGGGCTCGGTAGCCCCTGATTTGGGCCGGGTAGAACTCTTGGGCAAGCAAGTTTTTGACGCTAGCCTGCCTGCGGATGCTGGGCGGGTGCAGCCCGAACACTACCGGCAGGCCCGCCACAATATCGGTATCGTCTTGCAAAATCCCGAAGACCAAATAGTAACGACCGTGGCCCGAGACGATGTGGCTTTCGGGCCCGAAAACTTGAGTTTCCCCACCCCTCGGATTGTGCAAGCGGTCGACGATGCGCTGGCTCAAGTGGGCATGTCGCAACGGGCAGACCACGACCCAACCCGCATGTCTGGCGGCCAACAGCAGCGGCTGGCAGTGGCCGGAAACCTTGCTATGGAGCCCCAGCTCATCATCATGGACGAACCCGGAGCCATGCTCGATGCAGCTGGCAGGCAAGACATTCTAGCGATTATGGGCCGCCTACGCAGGCAAGGCAAAGCAGTAGTTCACATAACCCACTTGCTCGACGAAGCCCGCCAGGCCGACCGCTTGCTCGTGCTCGACCGGGGTCGAATCGTAGCAGCTGGCAGGCCGGAGCAGGTGCTGGGTCAGCGCAATATAGCCATACTTGCAGCCCAGAAGGAGCAAACAGCCCCCGAGCTCGACCCTACTGCTGACCGACAACTCTCAGCTCTTGAAGAGCATCAACCAGCAGTTCTACCCCGCGAGCAAACCCTAGATTTGCCAGCAAATTCCCCCGCTGTAGTGATACACAATCTCTCCTTCGCTTTTCCAGATAGCCAACACAATACGCTCAGCCAGATTTCCTTCGAAGTTGAGCCGGGCCAAACGCTCGCAATTATGGGCCGCAACGGCTCTGGAAAATCTACGCTTTCTAAGCTTTTGTGCGCCCTGCTCGCTCCAACTGATGGCTCCATCGCCCTCGCAGGACTCCCTTTAGCTGGCAAGGAAGCTTCCAAGCGGGGTCGAAAGCGCCGCCAGATAATGCGGCTCCTGCGCCAGCGGGTGGGCTACGTGATGCAGTATCCAGAACACCAGCTCTTTGCCGACACTGTGGCGCAAGATGTGGCATACGGGCCCAGCAATCTCGGATTGAGTCCTGCCCAAGTAAGTGAGAGCGTCGACGATGCACTTGAGCTGCTCGGCATCACCGCCCTAGCTGACCGCTCCCCCTTCGAGCTTTCCGGCGGCCAGCAGCGGCTTGTTGCTATTGCAGGGATTGTGGCCTGCAACCCGCAAGTGCTGGTACTCGACGAAGTTACCGCTAGCTTAGATCCGGCAGCCAGCCAGCGCATTACCGCCCTCTTACGTGAGCTCCACCGCCGCGGTGTCACTATTGTTATGAACACCCACTCCGACCAGGAGGCTCTGGCTCTAGCAGACCAAGCTCTCCTCTTAGAGCAGGGGCGAATCCTAGCAAGCGGACCCGTGCAGCAAGTATTGGAACGCTACCATCAGCTGCTGGCAGATAGCCCCCAGGAAGAAGTGACGCAGGCCAGTCAAGAGAACGATTTGCCTCGCTCGCAAGCCGCAGGCACTAAGGATTTAGCAAAACCCACAGTTTCCCGCACCTCTCCCCCCACCTCTCTCGTGAATCAGCTGGACCCAAGGGCCAAAATTGTAAGCTTCTTACTGATGATGTTTGCCTCATTCTTTATCAGCACACCCGCCCAACTGCTCGCAGGAGCCGCTGTAACGGCAGCCCTTTTCACAGCGGCGCGCGCGCCCATGAAAAGCATGCTCAAATCAGTACGAGTCTTCCTCGCCTTGATACTACTTGTAGTGCCCATCAACCTGTGCTTTACGCAAACCGGTAGGGCTCTCGCCCGCTGGGGGCCACTGCGCGTCACCGACCAAGGCCTATGGATAGCCCTCCTCTACGCCAGCCGCTTCCTACTCATCATCCTTATGGGCGCTCTGCTGGTTGAATCTACAACTCCCACCCAGATGACCGATGCCTTTGAATCCTTACTCAAGCCACTCTCCCGCTGGGGCGTTCACACTGGTGAGATTGCGCTTGTACTGTCGCTAGCCCTGCGCTTCATTCCTACCCTCAGCCAAGAGGTGCACTCAGTGGTCGACGCGCAAGCAGCCCGAGGCGGCTCCATCGAGTCCGGCAGACCCGGGCAACGACTGCGAGCGGCTATAGCCATAGCAGTTCCCGTCTTCGCTGGAGCCCTACGCCATGCCAATAATCTGGGCCAGGCCCTCGATGCTCGCTCATACGAGGGTGGGCGAGGGCGCACCCACTACCGCCGGCTTCAACTACACAGCCGAGACTGGGCGTTTATGGGCCTCGTTGCTGTATATTTGGCCGCTCTGATTGCATTGGGCATCTGGCGGTAAGTCAGCAACGTCGGCAGGCTTATCAGGGCGCTACTGCCGCTTGACGCATATAAGTTGAGGGCCAGAACGAATACCCGTTCTGGCCCTCACTCGTATCTAGCGAACGCTAGTCAATGCTTACTCGCCCGCTGGAGAATCCTCGCTAGGCTGTGCTTCTTCACCTGCAACGCGCTCAGCTTCGGCCTGGTTAGCAGCCAAGTCAGCGTCGGGCGTAGCCACCGCAGCGCCGACCAGTTCAGGCTCCTTAGCCTCAGGTTCTGCAGCGTGCTTGGGGCCGTCATAGGGCTTGCTGGTAAAGGTGAACTCACCCAAGATGCCCTCGCCCTCGGCGTCAACCTCGATAGACTGATTGTCTTCCAAATCGCCCATCAAAATCTTCTCCGAAACTGCATCCTCGATGTCGCGCTGAATCACGCGTCGCAAGGGGCGGGCACCCAGCAGCGGGTCGAAGCCCTTCTGAGCCAGCAAATCCTTGGCCTTATCGGTAAGGTCAAGAGACATGTGACGCTCGAACAGGCGGTCATTGAGATCGGCCACATCCAAGTCCACAATCTGGCGCACCTGAGGCTCGGTCAACTGCTGGAAGACGATAATGTCGTCCAAGCGGTTGAGGAACTCGGGCCTGAACTGCTGCTTGAGCTCGCTCGTGACCTGATCCTTCATACGCTGGTAGGAGGTTTCCGTGTTGTTACTCAGGTTGAAGCCAGTGTTGGCGGCCTTAGCAATGTCGCGGGTACCCAAGTTAGTGGTCAAGATGATAATCGTGTTCTTGAAGTCCACCGTACGGCCCTGACCGTCAGTCAAGTGGCCATCGTCTAGAACCTGCAAGAGGGTGTTGAAGATGTCGGGGTGAGCCTTCTCAATTTCGTCGAAGAGCACAACAGAGAAGGGCTTGCGACGTACCTTCTCGGTAAGCTCGCCACCCTCTTCGTAGCCCACATAGCCCGGAGGCGCACCGAAGAGCCTGGAAGCTGCGTACTTCTCGGAGAACTCAGACATGTCTACACGAATGAGCGCATCGTCATCGTCGAAGAGGAACTGCGCCAAAGCCTTCGCAAGCTCAGTCTTACCCACGCCTGTGGGACCAGCAAAGATGAAGGAGCCAGCCGGACGCTTGGGGTCTTTGAGCCCCACGCGAGTACGACGGATCGAGCGAGACAGGGCAGAAACAGCCTCATCCTGGCCAATAATGCGCTTGTGGAGTTCGCCTTCCATACTCAAAAGCTTCTTAGACTCAGCCTGAGTCAGCTTGAAGACTGGAATGCCGGTTGTAGAAGAGACTACCTGAGCGATAACATCTTCATCCACTACCATCTTGACATCGGATTCGCCCTCGTGCCAAGCCTTTTCTTTCTCCTTGCGCTCAGCCTCCATCTTCTCCTGACTGTCGCGAAGCTCGGCGGCCTTTTCAAAGTCTTGATCCTTGATGGCAGCTTCCTTCTGGTCGTTGACCTTGGAAATCTTGCCATCCAGTTCTTTGAGCTCAGGAGGCGCAGTCAGTCGCTTAATGCGTAACTGAGCACCAGCTTCGTCGACCAAGTCGATAGCCTTGTCTGGGAGGTTACGATCCTGAATGTAACGGTCAGAAAGCTCAGCAGCAGACTGGAGAGCCCCATTGGTGATAGTCACATGATGGTGGTTCTCGTAGCGCTCTTTCAAGCCCTTCAAGATTTCGATAGTCTCCGCAATGGTCGGCTCCGGCACTTGAATGGGCTGGAAGCGCCGTTCAAGGGCTGCATCCTTCTCGATGTACTTGCGGTACTCGTCGGTCGTGGTAGCACCAATGGTCTGCAGCTCACCGCGGGCCAAGAGTGGCTTGAGCATGTCGGAAGCACCCAGAGCACCGTCGGCAGAACCGGCACCCACAATCGTGTGAATCTCGTCTATAAAGAGGATGACATCGCCGCGGGTCTTAATCTCCTTCAAGACCTTCTTCAAGCGCTCCTCGAAATCGCCGCGGTAGCGAGAACCAGCTACCATAGAACCCAAGTCGAGCGAATAGACCTGCTTGTCTTTCAGGGTCTCAGGCACATCTCCCGCATGAATCTTTTCAGCCAAGCCTTCGACGACGGCAGTCTTGCCAACGCCAGGCTCGCCGATGAGAACGGGGTTGTTCTTGGTGCGCCTTGAAAGCACTACCATAACTCGCTCGATCTCTTTAGAACGCCCGATAACAGGGTCGAGCTTACCTTCGGCAGCTTCCTTCGTAAGATTGCGGCCGAACTGGTCGAGAATAGCGGAACCGGTCTGACTCTGCTTGCTCTGTACGCCGCCCGCATTGGCTAAATCACCTTTGCCATCTTCTGAACCCTCGTGATTGCCGCGAATCATATCGATAGTGGCAGTCCTGAGTTCACCCAAATCCACACCCATCTTAATGAGCACCTGCGTGCCCACGCCCTCGCCCTCACGAATGAGACCTAAGAGAATGTGCTCAGTGCCAATATACGAGTGCCCCAGCTGCAAGGCCTCACGTAAGGAAAGCTCAAGCACCTGCTTGGCATGAGGAGTGAAGGGAATGTGCCCCGTTGGAGCTGCATTACCCTTACCAATCATCTCCTCAACCTGCTTGCGCGTGGCATCGAGTTCGACACCCTTGGCTGCAAGAGCCTTAGCCGCTACCCCATCACCTTCACGAATCAGGCCAAGCAGGAGATGCTCGGTACCGATATAGTTGTGCTGAAGGGCTCGGGCCTCTTCCTGCGCCAGCACGATAACGCGCCGCGCACGGTCAGTAAACCGCTCAAACATATATGTCCTTCCCTATAAAACTGCTACTAACTCTACCGATTTAAGTTGACGAATATTCACCGAAAACAGCTATTGCGCTCTTAACGCAAATTCAGCGGTCTTTTCGGATACTGCGGGTTCTACGCCGTGTGCGTAGGGGTTGACTCTCTTGCGATACCGGATCACTGCTCTCATTCGTAATCTGTTCTATGAGTTCCACCCCCGGTACCTCTTCTCGGGCACTCTGTTGAACCACGTCGATATGCAAGTCGTCGAAAGCGGGCTTGGACTGCACCCACAAGTTACTCAGTTGAGGCGGTTCAATTTCGGAATGCTCACCGCAGCCATGGTCAAGGGAGACAACACGACCATCGTCTGGACTCCAGCGGTTGGCACACACGGCAAACATTGTGCCCAACTCGCCTTGGAGAGGAATCATAAAGCCGCAGCTTTCACATGTTTTACCGTCCGCAGTACGGGTAGAGAGAGACTTAGGCCCGTGCTGGCCTTCATACCAGCGCTTGGCTGTCTCTGCCCTACCGAGCGGGCTCAGCACGTGACGCCGACTGAGAGCATATTCTTCTACCGTTGACTCGAGGTCATCTTGAGAAGTGTGAATCCAAGCATCGTCGGCTTCCGAGTTGTTCTCAGCTTCATCTGCTTGACTTTGGTCCGCCAGCTTGAATATAGCCCCGTCTTGGTTTTCTGGGGATTCATCGCTGCTGCCTGACGCTTCAGAATCTTCTCGACTGACGTTCGTTTCCAGCACCTTGTCAGTCGATTCTGGACTCCTATAGCCCACTTCCAAGCGAGAATCGTCTGATTCAGTGCCCATGGCATCGGTGACGGACAAATCAGAGGGCAGCAAGCGATCTTTCCACGACACCCACTTGGGTGGCAAGAGCGAATCAGATCCCGGAATGAGCGATGATTCGTCGACCGTCCATCGATTCTCTTGCGTGTCATGGAAGAGCGTAACTGACCAGAGCCAGCCCTCGTAACCTTTAATTTTAGAGGCAAAGCGGAACTCACTGACCGAGCCTTCCAACGGACTCTGACCTAGGAACTCGCCCACTTCGCTGGGTTCTGAGGCTACAGACAGGGCAACCTGCCGGGCCAGTTCCTCGGGTGTTAGCTGTTCTTGGGGCATTACCTCACCTTAACATCTTGGCCCTGCTTATAGCTTATAGGGCACATATTCATCGTCTACTAGTGCTTTTACACCGAATAAAACTCGGAACTCTACTGCACGTCAAAGTCGTCTGCCACAGCTCTCAGTAGCGTTGCAAGTTTGCTGGCATCCGAATCGGAAGGATAGCGATGCCGACGCAGGTGGCCTCCCGCCGAGTCAAGAAGCTTAATCAGGTCTTCAACGATGGCTGCCATATCATCGGGTTCAGGCCGCGTAGCTTTCACAATGGAAGGCGCTGGGCCCACGAGTTGCACATCTAAAGCTTGAGGCCCCTTACGCCCGGCTGCAACTGAAAACTCAACCTTGCTACCCTTGCGCAGGGTCGAGGCTCCAGCAGGCAGCGCAGATGCAGGCAGGAACACATCCTCCCCATCATCACTGGTGATGAAACCGAAGCCACGATTCGCATCGAACCAACGCACTTTTCCGCTAGGCATGATAACACTCCCTCATCTGCACCTACTATTGTTGGGTAGGCTCAGGCCCACCCAATTCATTCACTTATAACAGTCTATCCCAAGCCAGTACCCTGACAGATGAAGGCCTTGCGACTTTTAGACTATTGGCGCACATTAAGGCTCGGTAGAGGACATCTACCTCTGCCTCTAGCTTATATACCAACTTCATCAGCTTAAACCAGCAAAGCGCTATGTTCACTGGTTTAAAGCCCTTTGGCTACTCATTTCCTGTTTGGGCGCTCGGCTGATTGGGATGGCCTTGGGGAATAACAACCGTGAACGTGAGTCCATTGCCTTCCGTTTCGCTGGCGCAAATCAAGCCGTGGTGGGCTTTCACAATCGACTGCACAATCGCTAGCCCCAGACCCGTGCCGCCCTTCTCGCGAGCGCGGGAAGGATCAGCTGTATAGAAACGCTCAAATAAACGCTGGAGTGCCTCTGGCTGAGCTCCTGGACCATGGTCCACGAACTGCATCACCACAAAGTCTTGCGGAGCCTCCCCCGGTTCCCCGACCCGCTTTTTGACTGGCACAGCCTTAGTTTGCGCCTCCCGAATGAAGGTGTCTAAGGAAGCCCGAGTAGAAGGCATGGCAGCCAAACGATTGGGATCGAATGGTGCCTGTACCACTCCCAGACCTATTTGAACGGGAGTGTCAGCAGGCGTATAGCGATGGATATTGCCAACTATATTGGTCACTACCTGGCGCAAGCGGGTCGGGTCGGCCACCATCTCAATCAAGGGCCAGGATGCGTCTTCAAAGGTGAAACTGCTGGAGAGTTCCTGCCCCTTCTTGGCAACCGGAAGACTCAAGAGGGCGCGTTTGATTGCCCGCTCTGGGTCGAGAGCATGCAAGTCGTCGACCGCATCATTGACAAGCGTTGTCACATCCACATCGAGGGTGGTGTTGATGCCCCGACCCTCGTCAAGCCTAGCCAGAGACAGTAAGTCTTCTACTAAATCGGTCATACGAGCACTTGACGATTCGATGTGGGCAATGGATTCGTCAGCGCGCTCCAACGCACCAGGATAGCTGCGCTGCATACGATAAAGCTCAGCATAGCCGTGGATTGCAGCCAAAGGCGTGCGCAACTCATGACTGGCATCAGAGACGAACTGCTTCATCTTACGCGTAGTCTCTTCTTGCTCATGGAAGCTGCGTTCAATGCGCGAAAGCATCAAGTTCAAAGAGGCAGCCAAAGAACCCACTTCGGTGTTAACTGGAGCCGTGGGAATACGCCGTGAAAGATCGCCGGCAGCAATCTTGGCTGCAGTCTTTTCGATGCGTTTTAAGGGCGCCAAGGTACTTTGAATCAGCAGGGCCGCTATTACTGCACCAAGCAAAACGATAAGAATACCAACTACCCAACAGTACTGAGTGAGAGCATGAATAGTGTCCATCTGATCACTGAGCGACAGGCCCATAAACAACACACCCGAAGTGCTGCTCTGCCCATCAGACGAGGTCATACTCCACTGCATTGCCACAACTCTCCAAGGCGCCTGCGCTCGACTCTGTGTATCCCGATCAGCCTTAGAGCTTTTCGGCATACTCACCTGCGACGAGGTGGTGAAAGGCACGCCGAGTTCAATATCGGCGTTCTGCCCGTTAGCAGGCAAACTGGGAACAGATAAAACGCCATTGACAGTAGCAGGGGTCAAATTCTGACTGATAATGCGCATTTTAGAATCACGCACCTGCAGAAAGTAATCAGTAGGGCCTAAACCACGTTGGTTGAGGTCCTCCTGGCTGAGCAGCGTAGCGTTACGGATACCTAGCTTGGCCTGACGAATCAGTTGCGTATCAGTTTTTTGTTGGAGGTAGGTTCCTGCCATCTGACGAATCGCCAACGAAATGCCCAACGTTCCAATGATCAGCAAAACCAGCATGCAAGAGATAAGTTTAGTGGTCAGTGGAATGGTATCAAAAACACCCAGCCTTTGGCGTTGGGCCACCTGAGCGCCTTGATACATAAAGGGATTGGAACCCTGAGCTGGTTGTTGACTCTGTTGGCCCGAATCGCTGCTAAGTGCCGCAGCTGGCTGTCCTTGTGGAGAACTCATTGATCGTCCGCAACACTCTTAGGGCCGCGAATCATATAGCCAATACCTCGCTTGGTTTGAATTAGAGGTTCCACCTTGTGGGATTCGCCGTCTTCATCGGTGACGGTAACACCATCAACTTTTTTGCGCAAATAGGAAATGTATGACTCAACGATAGCGGCATCCCCGCCCCAGTCGTACTGCCACACATGGTCGAGAATCTGCGCTTTGGACAATACCCGGCCCTCGTTATCCATGAGATAACGCAGAAGTTTGTATTCAGTAGGGCTCAGGTCGATGGGTTGACCAGCGCGGGTCACATCGTGCGAATCCTCGTTAATGTTCAAATCACCAACGCTAATGACGGGATTGTCTTCCATCTGCTCGTGTGTACGGCGCAAAATAGCGCGAATTCGGGCCACCACTTCTTCCAAGCTGAAGGGTTTAGTCACGTAGTCATCCCCGCCGACAGTAAGGCCCATAATTTTGTCTTGGGTGTCGTCGCGGGCCGTCAAAAACAGCACGGGAGCAACAACTCCGGCCTGGCGAATCCTACTGGTCACCGTAAAACCGTCAATGTCTGGCAGCATGACATCTAAGACTATGAGGTCTGGCTGAGTTTGTTCAATGACCTCAATCGCTTCCGATCCCGAGGCAGCAGTAGCCACCTCAAAACCGGCAAAGTGGAGGGATGCCACCAACAAATCGCGGATGGAGGGCTCGTCGTCAACTACGACGATAGATGCTTCAATCGGCTTACTCATGTCTCTAGGATGCCGCCTCTGTCTGAATATTTCCTGAATGTTTACTGTGACGTTGGTGAGCGCCACGTTTCCTTTGCCTGAGCCAGTATGTCAGAGCACCCAAAACCACCAGCAATATTGCGAAGATTGCAACAATCCCGTAGGAGATATATGTCCGTCTATCGGCCTGCTCCTTGCTTTTACTTACTTGCTCCATTAGAGCTTGAGCAGAGCCTACCCAATCGGGGTTGTCCTTACCAGAAATAGGGTCAAGGGCAGCATTGGAGAGGTCATCTACCGTGGACTGTTGCTTGAGCCAGGAGTCAGAATTGGCCGAGACTGCGACCACAAGATTACCGTCTTTAGAAGCCACAGCCAGCAAGAGCGTGTTCTCCTTGGGCTTGGAAGATTCTAAGACCTGACTGGCCCAGGTATCGGGGTTGGTGCCTTGGTAAAATGTTGGTAAATAGAGCAAGCGCACATGCACCCCGGTAGTTTGCTCCGTCTGGGCAATAGCATCCGAAACTGCTCCTACATTAGAGCCCAGTAAATTCTGCGTGTCGGTAATCTGATCGCTTAACATGCCCACAGAACCCTGGCTGCTGGTGAGATCAGACGAGGGGCTGGCAGCATCTGCACGGGCCGAATCAGCCGGCACTAAGAGCAATAGTAAAAGGCAGAGGGCACTTACCAGGGCTAATACAGAAGCAACCCTGCCTGTTCCACTTTTTATTGTCAAGCAATCGCCGTTATCCACATTGCCCTTTCTGAGGCCACATTCGACCACATTGACTCTACAACTATGCTCAGCATCTGTTCGCGTCATAAGCTCCACTGTAGCGACTGGCCAAAACAGCTGGCCGCCACAAGAAACACCCAAATCGGGTCTTATTAAGGAGGGCTTATGCCTCAGTATCAAGTTGATTCAGAACGAATCCAATCAGCCAGCGGTGCTGTCTCGAATTCCATCTCTTCAATTCGCCAAGCAGTCAACGGCATGTTTGCTAATTTAACCAATCTGCAGTCAGTGTGGAGGGGCGGCGCGGCTACGCAATTCAACGGTGTAGCTGACCAGTGGCGCGGCGCCCAACAACAGATGGAGCAGGCCTTGGAAGGCATGCAAAACGCCCTGACTCAAGCTTCAAACGTGTACTCAGATGCAGAAGCTCAGGCCACCCGACTGTTCGCCAGCTCCTAAGAGTACAGGTGCCAATTATGGAGAGTCCAATCACCCCATTCACCATCTGGCTTTCAGCTCGAAGCAAACCGCCTTAGTGTGCGCCCGGTCCGTAATATATGATTCGGCCGGATGCTCCCCGGCTGTACGCTGCATGCGCACGAGCGGAAAGCATCCGGCCGAATATCTATAGCCGTTTAATCGTTATGAACGATTAGTAACCCATCTCAGGGCTGGGCTGAGAAGCTGCTGCTGGCTCTGGCTTGTTGGCCACAACAGCTTCAGTCGTCAGGAAGAGGCCAGCTATAGAAGCGGCATTCTGTAGAGCAGAACGGGTTACCTTCACAGGATCGGCCACGCCAGCTTCCAGCAGGTCTTCGTATGTGTTGGTTGCGGCGTTGAAGCCTTGGCCGGTTGGCAGTGAGCGAACCTTGTCAATCACTACATCGCCGGACAGACCGCAGTTCTGAGCAATCTGCTTGATAGGAGCTTCGATAGCGCGGAAGACAATGGCTGCGCCAGTTGCTTCGTCACCCTCGAGCTGAACCTCAGACTCAACCTTATTAGCAGCCTGAATCAGGGCTACACCACCGCCAGGCAGCAAGCCTTCTTCGATAGCAGCCTTGGCGTTTCGCACGGCATCTTCAATGCGGTGCTTGCGCTCCTTGGCCTCAACCTCGGTAGCAGCACCAACCTTGATGACAGCAACGCCGCCAGCGAGCTTAGCCAAGCGCTCCTGCAGCTTCTCGCGGTCGTAATCAGAATCCGTGTTCTCAATCTCAGTACGAATCTGAGCAACGCGGGCCTGAACTTCTTCCTTGGAACCTGCGCCGGAAACGATGGTGGTTTCGTCTTTGGAAACGATAACCTTCTTGGCAGTACCGAGCACAGAAGTGTCGATAGAGTCAATCTTCAAACCAAGTTCCTCAGAGACAACTTGAGCACCGGTGAGGATAGCCATATCTTGCAGCATGGCCTTACGGCGATCGCCGAAGCCTGGAGCCTTGACAGCGCAAGAGTTGAAAGTACCACGAATCTTGTTGAGAATCAGGGTGGGCAGAGCCTCGCCATCAACATCCTCAGCGATAATCAGCAAGGGCTTACCGGTCTTCATGACAAGCTCGGCAATGTGCACGACATCCTGCTGGCTGGAGACCTTGCCGGAAGTGAGCAAGATATAAGGATCATCTAATACAGCGGTCTGATCATCATTGTTGGTCACGAAGTAAGGTGCAATGTAGCCCTTGTCGAAGCGCATACCCTCGGTGAATTCCAAGTCCAAGCCGAAACGGTTGTTGTCTTCGACGGTCACTACACCATCCTGACCGACCTTATCGAGAGCTTCTGCAATCTGCTCCCCCACCTCGGGATCAGCGGCAGAAATTGTAGCAGTAGCAGCAATCTGGTCTTTGGTCTCAACGTCCTTGGACTCAGCAATCAGCTCCTTAACAATGGCGTCAGAAGCCTTCTCAATGCCGCGGCGCAGGGCAATGGGGTTGGAACCTGCAACGACGTTCTTCAGACCTTCATGGACCAAAGACTGAGCCAGAACCGTAGCGGTGGTAGTACCGTCGCCAGCCACATCGTCGGTCTTCTTAGCAACTTCCTTGACCAGTTCGGCACCAATGCGCTCGTAAGGATCTTCGAGGTCGATTTCCTTAGCAATGGAAACACCATCGTTCGTGATGGTTGGTGCACCGTAAGACTTGTCCAAGACTACGTTGCGGCCCTTTGGCCCAAGAGTAACCTTGACAGTGTCTGCCAGCTTGTCGAGTCCGGCAAGCATTCCTTGGCGAGCTTCCTCGTCGTATGCAATAATTTTTGCCATCTGTGTCCTCCAACATGGCTTGAGTCTATAATCTCACTCTTAGCACAGGAGCCTAGTCAGCCGTCAGCTGCCGACTTATCACTCTCGAACCTCGAGTGCTAATGTACGAGATTAGCACTCTAAGCCTCCGAGTGCCAACCTGCAACACTACGAATATGCTCGAGGCTTGAAAAACGTAATCGGGTCTACTCGCGGATACGAAAAAGGGACCCCGGTCGTACCGGAATCCCTCTTAAAAGTGCAATAAAAGCTTGCTACAAATCAGACGGCGCGGGCAGAAGTTGCCTGCAGCCCCTTTGCGCTACGCTCTACTTCGTACTCAACCTTGTCGCCCTCATGAAGAAGCTTGTGATTGTCATTCGAATCAATTGCAGAATAATGGACGAAAATTTCCTCGCTGCCATCATCTGGGGTAATGAAACCATAACCCTTTTGATCGCTGAAGAATTTCACAGTTCCTTGTGCCATAACTAACTTCCTTAATATCAAACGCCGTGTCACGGCAGATATGAAACTGACCACATCTACCAGGTCGGCACTTTCATTTTAGACTAAGGGCTGGAAGAAACGCCGAGGCCCTCAGCCTTTACACTCTTTCAGCACCAAGTCCAATGAAACTAATTCAGCAAAACTGCGACAATTCCAGTTCCAGCATCAGCACTTTGCTCAACACTGGCAATGCCTAAAGTCTTAGCAACCTCTTCAGCGGTAACTTTGTCACTCTCGCTCTGATACCAGACCACACTCGCCTGTGGCAATTGCCCCGCTGGATTTGCTGCAGTCACGTTGGTATACCCAGCACTTTCCAAAACCTGCTTCTTACTAGCTGCGTAACCTGCAGTGGAAGTACCGTTCACAACCTTGACAGCTGCAGCCTTGTTGGCAGCCGGTGCTGGAGCAGCCTGCTCGCTTTCGCCAGCTGAAGTTGAAGGCTGAGCAGTCTGGGACTCTTTGGGCTTACTTGAGTCTGTATTGTTACTTGTAGAAGACTTCTGATGAGCTGTCTGCTGCTGACTCGCCTGCGAAGTGCTCGTCTGCGAATGCTGCCAAGGCAATTTACTACCAGATAAGACAGTCCAAGCGCCAATACCGCACAAAATAGCCAGAATGATAATAGCGACAAAAGGCACGGTGCGAACGGCAAGCGAGCGCGGACCACGGTGAACACCAACTGGTCCTTCCGGCGGATCATCAAACGCGTCCGGCGTATACGGCTGGTAGCCGTTCTCGTCTCGATTGCTTGCCATAGATCAACCTTCCTCTGCCCTCTAGCCCGCTGCACGGCAAGTGAGCTCTCGCAATGTAAGCAATAGTGTAATCGTTAGCCAGGTCATGACGATACCTGCATACGAAATTTGCACGACTTATCAACTTTTCCTAATCCGTCAACATCGCATTATAGTTATATCGTATGGATTTATTTGAACTAGACGACAGCAATCCCAATGCTAACGCTTCCGGAACTGCCGCTCCGCCAGCACAATCCGCTGATTCGACCGGCAACCGCAAACCCTTGGCAGAACTCATCGAGCCAGGTTGGGCGCGAGCCCTCACTCCAGTCGAACCGCAAATCCACCAGATGGGCGATTTTCTACGTTCGGAACTGGCACAAGGCAACCGCTATCTACCTGCCAACAAGCATATATTGCGAGCTTTTACGATCCCCTTCGATTCAGTAAAGGTGCTCATTGTAGGCCAAGACCCCTATCCGACACCAGGCAATCCAGTGGGCTTGAGCTTTTGTGTGGAGCCCGACGTAAACCCCATTCCCGGCAGCTTGCGCAATATATATAAAGAAATGGTTACCGATTTAGGCGTTACTCAACCCTCCAACGGTGATTTGACACCCTGGACCCAACGAGGTGTGCTCTTACTCAACCGCTGTTTAACAGTTCAGGTAGGTAAGCCAGCCAGTCATCGGGGCAAGGGCTGGGAAGAGATTACCGATGCAGCTATTAAGGCACTCAACACCCGCACCGACGAAAACGGCCAACCAAAGCCGCTTGTCGCCATTTTGTGGGGACGGCAGGCGCAGAGTTTGGAACCTCTGCTCACCAATGCTTTCATCATCAAATCTCCACATCCCTCTCCCCTATCCGCCCGCTACGGCTTCTTTGGCTCAAAACCCTTCTCGCAGGCCAATAGCGCTTTAGAATCAATGGGTACCGGCCCTGTTGATTGGCGACTGCCTTAAACTGCTAGCAGAAAAGCCAGGCAGCTTTCGTCATGAAATGCCGCTAGAGTACTGACTATGGCTTTATTCCCTCCAAGACAGACTCCAAGTACTTCAGCTCCTATGCAGGCGCCTACACAAACAGGGGCGCCTATCTCCGGGCTGAGCCCCCTGACCCGCGATGAAGTACAGCGCGCAGACTTACTAGCGGACCGGATTCGTTCTCGTTTCGCTGCCACCCTAGTGGGCCAAGAGCAACTGCGCGAATCCCTACTCGTCACGATGGTAGCTTCGGGCCATATCCTTATTGAATCAGTGCCTGGCTTGGCAAAAACAACTGCCGCACAGACCCTCGCTTCCTGCGTGTCTGGTTCCTTCAAGCGCGTCCAGTGCACCCCAGATTTGATGCCTTCTGACTTGGTGGGCACCCAAGTTTTTGACTTCTCCCGTCAGCAGTTCAGCACCCAGTTGGGCCCTATTCATGCCAATTTTGTGCTGCTCGACGAGATTAACCGCTCCAATGCCAAAACCCAGTCAGCCATGCTCGAAGCTATGGCCGAGGGGGCCACTACCATTGGCGGCCAGCGCCTGGCGCTTCCTCAGCCATTTATGGTGATTGCTACGCAGAACCCCATCGAGGAAGAAGGCACTTACAACCTGCCTGAGGCCCAGATGGACCGTTTTATGATGAAAGCGGTGATGACCTATCCATCGGCAGGTCAAGAAATTCAGATGCTCCAGCTACTCACCAGCCGCGGAAGCGATATGCCAGCTACCAGCAGCCAAGGTCAGCTGAGCTTGGAAGATGTGCAATTCCTGCGCATGGCCTCCCGCAGAATCCATGTAGCCGAGCCGATTATGCGCTACGCCGTCGATATAGCCGCCACCAGCCGTGGAGCTGGAAGTCACCCCATCCAAGGCTTGGCCAGCAAGGTGCGCCTAGGTGCCAGCCCCCGCGCTTCAATCGCTTTAATCCGCATCGGGCAGGCCCACGCCCTCCTCAGCGGCCGCGACTACGTAATCCCCGAAGACATCAAGGGATTTGCTCACGACATTTTGCGCCACCGCATCTTGCTCACCTTCGAGGCATTAGCCGACGGAGTTACAAGCGATAGCATTATTGACACTATTGTGAACACGGTGCCTACTCCATGATGTTTCCTGCCTCAGGACATGACCCCATACGCCACAAAATCGAGGCGCTCAGCTCTCAATTGAGTTTGCCCACCGTCCGCAAGGCTCTGGGCATATTGGAGGGCGAGCACCCCTCTGGCAAGCGTGGCAGCGGATACGATTATGAGGGTATTCGCACCTATGAAGCCGGGGACGAGGCCCGTCTCATCGATTGGGCTTCGAGCGCTCGCATGGGTCGACCGATGGTAGCCGAACATGAGCGGCTAGTAACCAGCAAGGCTTGGCTCTTTATCGATATGGGCCGTGAAATGCAGGCTACTACAGCCAGTTCAGAGAGCGCTGCCGCCGTAGCTGCTAACGCCCTTCGCATGTTTGCTTCATTGTCGCTACGTCGTTCCGACGAAGTGTCGCTCGTCACTGCCAATAAACAGGCCATTACCCGCATACCCAGCCAAGGCGGATTTGCAGCTTTTGATCAAACGCTCGACAAGGCTCTCGACCGCTCATGGTCCCAGCCGCGCAATATTACAGCCATGCTTGAATATGCGCTTCGCATCCCCGACCGGCAGTCGCTGATTGTGATTGCAACCGATGAAACAGCCATCGGTGAGCAACACTTGGCTGCTATCAAAAAAATCGCGCAGACACATCCGCTTATCGTGGTCTCGGTTGCTACACTCAACCCGCTTTCACCCACCAATGGCTTTGCGCATATCCTTGACGGCGTCAGCAAACGGCAAGTGCCTGCATTCATGCGCCAAGAGATGGCTGCCCAAGAAGTCGATACCCACAGGCACTACCAAAACTCGGCCCTCAAACGCGATTTAGTTAGAACCGGTGCCACTCTTATCCACGCGCATTCCAGCCAGAGCATGTTTAACGAGTTCGTCCGCATTCTCTCAGCAGCATCACTCATCTCAACTAGCGGGAGCTCTCTCATGGGAGGCTTGCGATGACCAATACGGCAATCATGAATACAGCATTCACCCTCCATGTACAGCTTCACCAGGCACTCACTGTGCCCAAGGGCTCCGTCTTGCCCCCGCTCTCCTCAGCCAACCTCTTCGTGGTGGTAGCATTGGGCGCTGTGCTGCTGGCCGTCGCCTTGATTGTTGTGGTTGTAGTATTGTCCAAGCCACGCAAGGCAGCTCCGGCCCCTCAGGCCCGCCACATCCCTTCTGCCAACAGAAGCAAATGGTATAAGCGTATTGACGGCGTAGTCAAACAGCATCAAGCTGGGCAGGTCTCACAGGCTGAGGCAATGAGCCAACTGGCTGAAATTGTCCGACAGTTTGCCTCTCAAGCTACCGGCACCGATTTAAGCACTCACACGCTCGCCGAGCTCAGCCAGCAGACCAGAACTGCGAGCAACCGTGAGCAGCTTGACCTGCTACGGCAAACTATTAGTGCTCTCTATCCTCCTGAATTCGCTGACCCGGCAGTGAACCGGCAAGCCTACGAAGCGCAGGTTTCCGAGGCAGCTCAGTGGGTTTCCACCCTGGTTGAAAGGTGGAAATAATGAATCCCACTAGTTTGAGTTGGCGCTGGCCGTGGCTCATAGCTTTTCTAGGCCTAGCGCTCATTGCCTTAGCTCTCGCAACCACGGTGCTGTCCAAGCGCGCCCAGAGCCGCCAAAAGGTTGATACTGACCAGGGTCAAGCCATCGTTTTTAGCTTGGTAGAAGACTTACAAGGCGAATCTGCCAGCAAGACTTATCGCATGTGGCGCAGGCTCAAACGAGTGGGCGCTATCCTACTCGCCCTGTGCTTAATAGTAGGAACCCTCCTGGCAGCGCGACCTTCTAATGTCGATAAAAGCCAGGTAAGTGGCCGCTCTCGAGATATAGTGCTCTGCCTCGATGTCTCAGGCTCTGCCCTGCCCTACGACCGAGAAGTGCTCAACAGCTATCTGAAGTTAGTGCGCAATTTTGAGGGCGAGCGCATCGCACTCAGCATTTTCAACTCCACCTCTCGCACC
The DNA here is from genome assembly GCF_033095945.1 of Bombiscardovia apis. Classification (NCBI taxonomy): domain Bacteria; kingdom Bacillati; phylum Actinomycetota; class Actinomycetes; order Bifidobacteriales; family Bifidobacteriaceae; genus Bombiscardovia; species Bombiscardovia apis. The sequence continues at coordinate 1,315,527 of NZ_AP026800.1, forward strand.
GTCTTCCCCCTTACTGACGATTACGATTTAGTCATCAAGCAGTTGAGCCAAGCCAGCACCATCTTGGAAGGTGTGCAGTCACAAGACAATATCGACAAAATGAGCGATAAACAATACCAAGCTATCTCGGACTGGCTCGAAGGCACACAAAATCGCAAGGACACCACTTCCCTTATCGGCGATGGTTTGGTCTCCTGCGCGGCCCTGCTGCCCAATTTTTCAACAGATCCGCAAGCGCATACCGTTTCATCAGCCAACAGAAGCTCCTCAATCGTGCTCGCCACCGACAACGTAGCTTCAGGCCAGCCCACCTACACGCTTGAAGAGGGTTTGAACCTCACCAAAGCGGCCGGCATTAGTGTCGACGGACTCTATTCGGGCCCCAAACAAAGTGAGCAAGACCCTGAAACCCTGCAAATGCGCCAACTTATCGAAGGCCAGGGTGGCATCTTCCTCTTGCAGTCCGGTAATGATTCCATTAACTCGCTCGTCACCAACATTGAGCGGCGACATGGTGGCGATCTTAAGCACGCCAAAGAGTCAAGCCTCATAGACCAGCCTGGTTGGTGGGCTCTAGCATTGAGTTTGCTGGTGGGCGCTTACCTACTCGTGGTTTGGAGATTGAAGCGATGAAGGGATGGACGCTCGCCCCCTCGCTGGGCTGGATTGTAGGCGGACTGTTGGCCGCGATTTTAGTAGTGCTCACTATCGCAGGCCCGATTATGTACCGACGTTCTAGGGGTACGACCGACGCCAGCAAGATGACGGTAGCTAGGCGCAGTTTGATAACCGCACTCTTAGCGATGATCGTTCTCACGCCTAGCCAGGTACAGCAAGTCGCCAACCGTGCTGTGAATGCCACAGACGTGTTTATTGCCGTCGATGTCACCGGCTCAATGGCCGTCGATGACGCTCACTATGGTTCTAATGAGACCATTACTCGTTTGACCGCTGCCAAGCAGGCTGTACAAGACATCGTCAACATCTACCCCGATGCCTCATTTGCAGCCGTACACTTTGGAGCCAGCGCCAGCGTAGATTTGCCCATAACTCCTGATACTCGGGCCGTTAACAACTGGGCCAGCAATCTGAGCACGGAGCCAACGTCTCTTTCTGCAGGATCCAGTTTGGACGCACCTATCAACGCTCTCACCTTGAGCTTGAAAGAGCGCAAAGACCAGCATCCAGACCATGCTGTCTTGCTCTATATCATTAGCGATGGAGAGCAGACAAGCGCCAAGAATCGTCAGTCCTTCTCAACCCTGCGAGCATACGTTGATAGTGCTTTCACCATAGGAGTTGGCTCAACTGCTGGCGGCAAGATACCGGTAAGTGCAGACGGTATAACGAAGCCCGGCAGCGCCCAGCAAGACTGGGTGATTGACCCACAAACTGGCCAGCCCGGTATTTCCGTAATGGACGAAAGCCAGCTCAAGGCAATTGCTGACGAACTCAGCGGGTACTATATTGGAACCGACAGCACTCATACTGCTGTCAATGGCCCGTCTGCCCAGATTTCTAAGCGCTATCAAGTGAGCGTAAGCAATAGCAAACGCCAGCGCGTAGTACCGGTAGTATGGCCCTTCGCCTTCGCTGTCTTGGCCTTACTCGCTTGGGAAATGGCCAATTGGATTCGCATGTCGAGGAGGCTCCTATGACAGCCAAACGACCCCATAGCTCTCGCCAACCTCGAGCAAAACTGTGGTTGCGGATCGTGATTGCGCTCTTCGCTCTCATATTGCTGCTCTTGGGAGCGGTAAGTTTGCTCAACGCCCGCGCGGTGAACGTTTACAACGAGGCGAGTGCAAGCTTGTCAAACAACCTGAAAGCCGCAGCGCAACCTCAGGCAGACATCGATAAGCTCTTAGCCTCCCAGCAACAGGTTGATGCGCTCTTCACCGACGCTGAGCAGAGCGCACGGCTGCTCCTACCAGCAACCAAAGATTCCATAGCTCATAACGCCCAGCTTTCTAGGCAACTCAGCAAAGCCCTGACTCAGCAGCAGCAAATTGACAATCCGGGCGCCCAGCAAAATGGAGCAAATGCTGACAAGCTCAACCGCCACTCTAGTCAGCAGCAGCAAGGCCTGAGCCAAGAGCAGCGTCAGCAGGTTGAAGAGATGCTCAAACGCAACCAAGAATTGCAAAACGCTAATCCACAGCCTTCCGCTCGGCCTTCTACACAGCCCAGTCCGGGTCAGGTAAAGCCTTGGTAGAGTAAGTCTGGCTCACATTCGACCACAGTGGTTTTTGCCAGCGCTGCCACATCCGACCACATAGTTCTCTCTGGCTGGATTGCCGCTGGGTTCTGCGGTGAAATAGGGCTATGACAACTTCACTAACTTTAGCTGAGCAATTCTTAACACCAGAGCAAGCCCCAACCTGCAGCTGCCATCATCATATAGGCAGTTTGCATGATACCCTCACTCGCACTATGAGCAAGAGCACCCAAATACTGGGCCAATCACAGGAGATTATAGGGCGTAGTCAAAGCTTGGATTGGGCAGGTGCTGCCGCTGAGCAATACCAGAATCGACTAGCTCGTTCTCAGGCTTTAGCTGAGCAGATGCGGCTAGCACAGAGCGCTACTGAACAGATTGCCTTTCAGGTGCAGCTATGAGTAAACGCGTCTCAAGCTCACTGAGCGATCAAGGTTTCAGCCAAGCAGATTTACAAGCCTTCTCTGGCGCTGCCGATGCCCTCAACCAAGCTGGCGCAGACTTAGCAAACTTAGGAAACGATTATGCACGTTTGGGCATGCATATGACAGACACGAGAGTTCGCCTCACCCTTGCCCCTTGCAGGGTCTATAGTCAACAGCCGCCACAAGGACATGCCCGCATAGCTTTCGAACAGCTCATCTCTTCTAGCGATGAGTGCCGTGATCTCAGCAATCGCCTCAGCCGAGACTTGCAAGACACCGCCAAAGCTCTCATCACCGCGTATTCCAGCTATTCCGGCGCAGAAAACCGCATGCTGATAATCTTGTCTGGCTTGAAAAAAGCTGGTTTTAGGGCCTCTCCCGTCTTAGCGGGCGGTGCCAGCCTAGGTATCGCTACGGTTTCATCGGCCTTCGACAGCATCCGGCAAGGCCGAGGCGGCGTAATTGACCCCTACGATGTGATTCACAAAACCCGCGGCACCCACCAAGATTTTATGGATGGGTTAGCGCATAAAGTCGCTGCCAACAAACATATTGGCTCAATACTGGGCCAAGGTGGAGCTCCTACTAGGGGCAGCAAAGTCAATGACATTTCCTCGCAAATTGCAGCCCTCACCGCTCCCCGGACTCGCCTTAAGCAAGGCAATCAACTTGAGGTGAAGCGTGTAGAGCCTCAGGGCACTTTTTTGGGAAGCGCTCACTCAATTGATCAGGCGCTGGGCAATCTCAGTAAGCTGGGGCAAGGCGGGCAAGGTATCGAATACTCGACGGTCGCGGTACAAAAATACCGGCATACAGACGGCAGTATTGGCTGGGTCGTTACCATTCCTGGTACGAATAACTACCCCGACTCCCCTATTGGCTGGGAGCAGAATCTCGAGCTCATGAGCAACAGCAAAGACCAGCGCATGCAGGCTGCCAGCGCACGATTAGTTGCGCAAGCCATGCGCGAGGCAGGGATAAAGCCCCAAGATTCCGTAGCCTTGGTGGGGCATTCGCAGGGTGGTATCGTTGCAGCAACCGTAGCTGCCGACTGTGTTAACCAATATCGCATCGACCATGTCGTGAGTGCGGGCTCACCTATTGGCAACCATCCAGTGCCGAGTAGGACTTGGGTCACGTCTGTCGAAATGGACGATGAAATAGTCTCCAGCCTAGAGGGAAACAAGAATCCCCGCCGCGATAATTGGCTCACGGTGCGAGGTAATGTTTCAACCGTTCCCAAGTCGCTACCAACACCTGGACACACACCCGTGCCGGGCGCTGCCGATACTGGGGAGCTTTCTCACGGTATGAATTACCAGCGCGCTGCCTGGCAGAATGCAGCCAGCCAGGGCAAGCCTTCTCAGGTAAGACATGACCGGCATTTTGCGCAGATTAGTGAGGGCGAACTGGAAGAAACCGACTATTATCAAGGCCGCATGAAGCATTAACTGTTTCAAAAGCTAGTGCCTGTACAGATGAAAATGGTACTGGCTGTTGAGGCTCTCGCGTAGTCTAGAAGTATGGAGTTGAGCACTATAGAACCAGCAATCGCTTTGAGCCCCTTAGACGGGCGTTACCGACCGCAGACCGCGCCACTAGTGGACTTTCTCAGTGAAGCCGGTCTCAACCGTGAGCGCGTCGCTATAGAGGTTGAGTGGATGATCCTCTTGACCAACGGCTATGAGAGCAATGGATTCCGGCCGGTTTTGCCCGGATTGGAACCTCTGCGTGAGCCCCAGATAGACTACTTACGCTCTCTGGTGTCTGATTTTGACAATACGTCAATCGCACAACTCGCTGAGTTCGAAGCTCATACACACCATGATGTTAAGGCCGTGGAATATTTCATTGACCGACGTATGGAAGAGGCAGATGAACAGCTGTCTCGAGACCCATCGTTGACTCATCTCGAAGCCCTCGTTCACTTTGGCTGCACCAGCGAAGACATTAACAATATCGCTTACGCTCGGGCAGTCAAGGCAGCGATAGAACGCGTGTGGATTCCCCGCTTGCAGGAGCTAGTAAACGAGCTCACTACAATGTCTCAGGAGTTCCGCTCCATTCCCATGCTCGCCATGACCCACGGTCAGCCAGCTACGCCCACCACACTCGGCAAAGAATTAGCCGTCTACGTGTACCGCCTGAACCGCCAGCTCAAGCACTTGGAGCAGCAGGAATACCTCGGTAAGTGGAACGGCGCAACCGGTACTTTTGGAGCCAGTCTTGCCGCTAACGATCAGGTGAATTGGATTGAGCTTTCTCGCTTGTTTGTGAGCGAGCGCATGGGATTGGACTGGAACCCCTTAACCACACAGATTGAATCTCACGATTGGCAGGCCGAGCTCTACTCCACTATCGCTCACACCAACCGGATTCTTCATAATCTAGCCGTTGACATGTGGATGTATATTTCTCGCGGTGTCTTTGCCCAAGTACCGGTGACGGGTGCCACTGGCTCTTCGACGATGCCCCACAAGGTCAACCCGATCCGTTTTGAAAATGCGGAAGCTAACTTGGAAATGTCGTGCGCCATTTTGGAAAGCCTAGCCTCAACTCTCGTGGAAAGCCGCTGGCAGCGAGACTTGACCGACTCTTCTACCCAGCGCAACATCGGTTCTGGCATAGGCCACAGCCTGCTCGCTATCGACAATCTCCTGACCGGTTTGAGGGGCATCCATCCCAACACGCTAGCCATGTCCCAAGAGTTGGAAGGTAACTGGGAAGTCTTAGGAGAGCCCATCCAAACCGCCATGCGCGCCGCTGCTTTGGAAAACCGCCCCGGAATGGAACACCCCTACGAGCAAGTGAAAGAGCTGATGCGCGGTAAAGCCATCAGCAAGGAGCAGGTTGAGGAGTTCATTCGTTCGCTTGCGCTCGATCCCGAAGTTAAGGAACGACTTGCCCAGCTCACTCCCGCCACATACACGGGCTTGGCCGACAAGTTGGTAGATTTCGAGGCCTAATGAGCGAGAACAAAGGCACTAGCGGGAAGCAGTCCGCCCACATTGTTGACACCCCTCCCCAAAGGGTGCACGACCTCAACGATTTAATCCGTGCAGTCGTTAGCATCCTCGTTGTGGTGGCGGTGACCTTAATAGCAGTGTATTTACGCGGAGTCGCCTCCGGTGTGGAGTCAGACGTTCACAATGCCGGGCGCAAGATGGATTGGCTGGCCGACGTACCTACAGCCTTCCTTCAGCAGGTGGTCACCGTCACGGTGGTCATTGCGGTACTGGCTCATTTACTCTTCAGCAAAGAGTGGCTCCAGTCCATCACCGCTCCCCTAGCTATGTTTTGCGGATATAGCGCCCTGTGGCTCACCTCTACCTTGGTGATCCGCTCCCAATCAGCGGCACTAATTAGTGCTTTTAGCTCGCAGTCAACTATCGGCACTTCTGTACTGCTGCCGGACATATACGCCGGCATGGCCGCTTTCCTGACCGCAGCGGGGCCTAGAAGGGTGCGTTCAACCGTCAAATGGGGCTGGAATGCCCTGTACGTAGTAGCGCTCATTATGGTGGTCATCTCGGCCAATTCCATCAGCGCGGTATTAGTTTCTTTCTTCATCGGGCGAGCTATCGGCATGCTCATCCGCTTCGCTGCAGGCACCCAAAATAAGGGAGTCTGGGGCGCTGCACTAGCCCACGCTCTAGAATCGATAGGCATTGATCCTATTCGCCTGAACCGGGTCGAAACAGCTACTAGCAATAGCAACTCCTTCGCACCCACCCTTGATGACGATTTAATCGAGTCATCTCGCATCTACCAGGCTCAGAGCCGAACGGGCGCCTCCTACACTGTTTCCGTGCTCGACGGCCAGCTGCATACTGCCGGCTATCTCATGCAACTATGGCAGTGGATTAAGCTTTCGGGCGTTTCCATGCGCCACGACCGCTCTGTGCGCGATTCAGCCCAGCATCACATGGCTATGCTGCTTGAGCTCAAAGAGCTCGGTTTACCCGCCATGCACCCTTATGGCTTGGCTGAAAATGGTGAATCCTTAATCTTCGTGCTCTGCAACGACGAACACTTAGAGGCAGTCGGTTCAGAAGATATGAGCACGCAAGATGCTCAAGAACTCATGCACTACTTGAGCGTGGCCCACGAGCGCGGCTACACCCACCGTCGCATCACTCCCGACACCATTGCCCGCAACCAAAAAGGGCACATGGTCATTGCTGGATGGCACAACGGAGACAGCGCTTCATCCTCGGCCAATATTGCCTTAGACAAGGTCCAGCTTTTGGCCCTGTGCGCCTCCCGCCTTGGAGTTGCACCGACTATCGAAGTTGCCCAACAAGCATGGGGCAAGGAAAGTCTCGTTGCATTAATTCCCTTTATCCAAATGGTCGCTGTCCCTAAAACTACCCGTTTAGAGCCGCAGTGGACCAAGCAAACACTCAGCGACTTACGCGAGCAGGTCCGCGCTCTAGCGCCACCCGAGACGGCAGCGGTCTCCGCACAAGTGCCCCTCTCCCGTTTTAGTCTGCGCTCTTTCCTCGCCATTGCACTGCTTGTGGTTGCGGTTATCGTCGTCTTTACCCAGCTCAACATTCAGCAAGTCATCGAAGCGGTACGCAGCGCCAATCCTTGGATGGCTGCCTTGGCCTTCTTCTTTGGCTGCTTGGCCTGGGTCGGTTGTGCTATCACGCTTGGCATTTTCATCGACAAAGACAAGCGCCACCCGCTTTCCATTTTCATCTCCCAGGTAGCCTCTTCTTTCACATCCGTCTCCATGCCTGCTGGAGTAGGCCCCGCCTTTGTGAACCTGCAATACTTGCGTCGAACTGGCTATAACACTACGCTCGCGACAGCTATTATGAGCGCAGTGGTAGCTGTCCAGTTTGCTACCACGTTCCTCCTCCTCATCGTGATTGGGCTCTTTACCGGGCGCAATACGCTCTCTGGCATGATTCCTACTAATACGCTCGTAATTGTTATAGGAGTAGTAGCAATTGTGGCAGCACTGGCCATGGCCATTCCCTACACCCGCCACCTTCTCGTCGACAAGTTCCTGCCCATCGTCGCTTCCTACGCCCGGCAGCTGGCCGACATTCTGACCCAGCCCAAAAAACTACTGCTAGCAGCATTGGGCGCAGTGCTCCAATCCGTCGCCCTGGGCCTGAGCTTCTGGGCATCCCTAATGGCGTTTGGCTGGCATACAAACGTCTTCGAGACCACCTTCGTGTTCCTGCTAGCCAATACTTTAGGTTCAGCTGTGCCTACCCCCGGCGGTTTGGGAGCCATCGAAGCAGTGTTGTTCTCAGCTTTCCGCCTCGCAGGCGTACCTTCTGGTATCGCAATTTCGGGCACCCTCGTCTTCCGCGTGGTCACCTACTGGCTGCGTATTCCCCTGGGCGCTCTCGCTATGCGATGGCTAGGTAAACGCAATCTGGTGTAAGCCTATAGCGGCCTAAAGCGTCTGTATCTCTCCAATATTGGCCTAATAATGCCCATTTCTAGGTCATTTTTGCCGAAATTAGCGGATTTCGAGGAAAAAAGTCGGTAAAATCCGCATAAACACAGTATTCTTCGTCAATCTGCGCTAATATCAGACATGAACGTTGGGTTTCCCGGACTAAGCATGGGGAGCCCCATGAACAAGAAGGATACTTCTATGGCATACAACAAATCTGATCTGGTCTCGAAGATTGCTCAGAAGTCGAACCTGACCAAGGCTCAGGCTGAAGCAGCTGTCAACGCCTTCCAAGACGTCTTCGTCGAGGCCATGAAGTCCGGCGAGGGCCTCAAGCTCACCGGTCTGTTCTCTGCCGAGCGCGTCAAGCGTGCTGCCCGCACTGGCCGCAATCCCCGCACCGGTGAGACCATCAAGATTCCAGCATCCTACGGTGTCCGTATCTCCGCAGGCTCACTGCTGAAGAAGGCTGTGTCCAACAAGTAAGCTCTTTGTTTACTCACAAAAGCGCCCGGAACTCATGTACGAGTCCGGGCGCTTTTGTATGCCACTACCTGTTCAGTAGTGCACAGCTTAGCGTAAGTATTGAAAGAGATCCTCAGTGATGAGACCATTAGAAGCTACGAGGTCGTTGTTATGCTCCCAACTGACTGGCTCGCCGTTCCACTGGCTCAGTCTGCCTTGAGCCTCCCGGACCACGATAGCCCCAGCAGAGACCGCAGGAATATCCCAAGAGTGTAGCATGGGCTCGAAGTAGGCGTCGTAAGACCCGTCAGCCACCCTACACAGGTCGAGAGAGGTGGGCCCTACCCTTTTTATGTCTGCTGGCCTACCGGCCAACTGAGCAACCGTTTTGAGGGCCCGCTCCGATTCGCGTGGAAAGTATGACATGCCAAAGCTGACTACTGAGCCTTTGAGACTACTGGTAGTAGAAGGCATAATCTTCTCGCGCTTATCACCTACTGTTGTTCGTCGCACGCGAATAGCACCCTGGCCTTCCGCTGCCATGTAAGTCAGCCCCAGAACTGGAGAGTGAACTATGCCCAGAATGGGGCGCGGTTTGCCTGCTTGATCGACTTCGAAGAGAGATATGGTAATAGTCCACTCAGCCATGTTACGCACATAATTGATCGAACCGTCGATATGTCCCAAGCACCAATAGTGCCCGCCAGGTTTGCGGTCTGAACCTTCTTCTTCCCAGAAACCGTCACAGGGATCAGCTGCTTCGATTTTGGTACGACAGTAGCGAATAAGTCTATCGTCTATCTCAGACACAAAACGCGCATCACTATCGGCTTGCATCTGGTTTCGCAAGTCGTGAGGATTGATTTGATCTTGCAAGGCATGGCGGCCAGCCTCGACAGCGATATGGGCCGTCTGTATGGTCAAATCGCGCAACTCCATCTCGTCTACGACCTCTCTTATGGCTCGAGAATCTATACTCACAAGTTTCAGTACGAATACTATAGACGTGCTCGTATCAATATGAATCTATCTATATTACTCGCTCAACTAAAAATCGGCACTCAGCGTAAGACCTTACAACGTATACTACTCACTGCCCCCACAAACACAAGCGCTTTCGGGTTTATGCCTTTGCTTAGGGACTCTCATAGCAGAACCCAGCTTGCTAGTCGCAGTATGCTTGGTCGCTCAGCCGCGCGCCCCGTGCCCAATCAGCAGCTTTCATGGCTTTCTTACCGGCAGCCTTAACTTCCAAGAGTTCCAGAGGCTCAGTTTGCGTGCCCAGCCACACAGCCTTTTTGGTGGCCATCAGCTTTCCCGCTGCCAGCGATTGAGGAGGTTCATGCTCGGAGCTCGCAGCGCTTTGGGCCCGTAAAACATGCAAGAGAAGGCCTTCGCTGTCTGCTTGTTCGTGCAAGTAGCACCAAGCTCCAGGCTCTGGCGTGCAGGCGCGAATGTGACGGTCGGCCGCAAAAGCAGGCACGTCAAAACGAATATGAGCATCGCTACTGGTAATTTTTTGCGCAACCTCATACGCGCCTTGAGGCTGCGGCTGCGGATTTGCTCTGCCCTCAGCGACTGCTTCTAAGGCTGCGGCCAGCAGGTGAGAACCATCATGAGCCAACCTGTCGAGCAATTCTCCCGAGGTCTCATGCTCCCCTATTTCAACCGTTGATTGCGCCACGATAGGGCCTTCATCCATGCCCCGAGTCAGTTGGAAGACCGTAGCACCGCTCACTTGCTCACCCGACCAGATGGCCCGCTGAACCGGTGCGGCACCTCGCCACTGGGGCAGGAGTGAAAAATGCAGATTAAACCAACCCTGGTCGAGAGCGTCCAAAACAGGCTGTTTGAGAATGCGCCCGTAGGCCACCACGGCACCACAAGTGGCACCCGTAGCGCGAATCACCTCAGGAAAGTCATGCTCTGCTGGATTTGATTCTAAGACAGCAATGCCGCGTTCCTGAGCGAACTGTTTAACCGGGCTGGGCGTAAGCTTACGTCCCCTCCCCTGCGGCGCATCCGGGCGCGTGAGAACGGCCACCACTTGGAAGTGTTCAGGGTCTGAGGCCAAGAGCTCCAAAGCAGGTACGGCAGTGATTGGGGTGCCTGCAAATACAATCTTCAAAGGCTGGTTCATACTGCTCCTTAAATGTAACTCTTGCCCACTTCAGGCAAGCACTGATTATTCGGCTTCCGCTCCAGCTACTGCACTTGAGGTATGTCGATACCTGATTCGATAAGGGCGGTGCGCAAGCCGTACGGATCCTCATAGCGAATACCTCGGATACCTGCCGAGTTGGCGCCTAATATATTGACTCCTAAGTCATCCACGAATACCGCGCCATCCGCCTCAATATTGAACTCTTCTAAGGCTAGTTCATAGATGTCAGTATGCGGCTTGAGCTTGTGTGCGTAACCTGAAACTACCTTGCCTTGGAGCATGTGAAGAATCTCATAACGCTCCCAAACTAGCGGGAAAGTCTCGGCTGACCAGTTGGATAGGCCCCAAACGCCTATGCCGGCAGCTTTCAGGTCTTCAACTAGCTTGCGAGCGCCCACCATCGGCCCCGTCAGTGCATCGACCATATTGTCGCAGTAATACTGGAACATACTGGCCCAAGGTTCGCCGCGATGCTCACTCACCCAAGCAACCGCTTCTTCGCCACTATAGCCCTCGTTCATCATGTCGTTGGCGTTATAGAAGCCCGAAATATCGTTGTCCATCATCTGCTCGATGCTTTCAGACGAATACCGAGCCACAAAAACGGCGCGCGGATCCCAATCCACCAACACATTGCCGAAGTCGAAAATCACGTTGTATATGGGCTTGCCTTGGGCCGTCTCAGCTAGGTCTGTGGCCACTATTGTGTCGGCTGGAAGCTCGACTTCACCGGGGTAACCGTTCATACTACCTTCATTTCTATGTCTGGCAGACGGGTGCGCAGGCCGGCTTCATATCAAGGCTGGCGCAGCGCTTCTCTCTACTGCTCTATGCAAGCACGCTGCCTCGACGCTGCCTGCGACCATTAAGCTTGTATTTAACAAAATCAAGTGCGACAACAATAGTGCAAGCTGAGAAATTAAGTCAGGTCTTTGGGGTCCATGCAGAAACGCAACTCTCCTCGCCCTCGAGCCGCTACATAAGCTGATACTGCGCTCTGAAGTCTCGAAGCGAGCTCATCTCGTCGACCTAGTGGCACGCGCACGAGGGCCCGAACACGGTCACCAGTACCATCTAAGGGGCGGGCAGAGAGCGTGGATTCTGGAGCTATAGGTACCGGGCCTAACAAGCTGGGAATCTCATCATCAGCTAGAGCGATAGTGCCCATATCTCCACTCAGCCCAGCGCCTATCCGCTCCACGGTCCAATCCACAGCCTGTCTACTGCCCCAAATGCTTGCCAAAGCAGTGGAGGGAGGCAAACCAGTCTCGCTGCGGTCAGCTAATTCGTCGGCCGCCAGCAGATTAGCATGCCAAGTCATCACAGCCTGCACTAGGGCCGGATCGCTCTCACCTACAATCAGCGCTTGCCCGCCAGCTACGCGGGGCTTGCATAAAGCTACCACACGCATCCAGGCAGTAGCCATATCGAGCCGAGCATCCACTCCCTGGGCGTACAGAGAGGTCCATGCATCCAAGATAGCTACTGCCTGATAGGCACCATTTGAAGCTCCCTGAGGCTCTGCTTTGCTCGCGCTGGGCTGAATTTTTGGCTCAGCACCAAGCGTTGCAATCACCAATCGCGGTCGGTCGTCGATTCGTTCCACCACTCCCCTAGGTTGGAAAGGTGTAGAAATCATAATCGGCACACCCCTAAAGAGCATTTGCAACTCTTGGGCAGTGCCGGCAGCTCCAACTCGAATAGCCCGCATCCGCTCGCAACTACAGGAGGGACACTTCCAACCTACAGCTGCCCTGCCGCACCAAGAGCAGCGGGGAGCATGGCCCGGAGCAGCTGCGAGCAGAGGCCCTGTGCAACGCGGGCAACGGGCCTGACGGTGGCAGGAAGCACACGACAGAGATTGCGTCTGACCATCTTGGGGAATGGAGAGTAGCACGGGTCCTTCTTGCAGGGCCTTAGCAATGACGCTCACTGCAGTATGCGGCACTCGAGCGCCGATGGCGGGATCGACCAAACGAGCTAGTTCCTCGCGATTGAGCCAGCGCACCCAAGGCAGGCTCTTTGACACTGCACCGGCAGCTGGTTCGAGAGCAAGGGCAGGCCCAGTCACGCCCGAAGCCACTTCGAGCGCTTGCGGCGTGCACTCCCATTGGGAACGGGCCGAGCGAGCGTGGCCGAAAGTCACAAAGCAGCCTTGATGGAGCTTGGCCCGCAGGCGCAAGACCGCACGAGCATTGGCGTAGGGCATCATGCCGTCTGCATATTGGTATGCGGCATCATCCATAATGGCAAAGAGGGCTGGCCCTTCGACCGGCGCATACATAGCCGCTCGCAATCCCAGCACGCAGCGGACTTGACCGGAGGCTAAGGCTAGATAAGAGCGATAGCGTTCTGCCGGCGGCATCGAGGAGCCAAGCACCACAAAATCACCAGTCCAACCAGCTTCACCGTTACCCACCGGCGCAAAGGGGTGCAGGCCTAGCTCTTGCAGTTTGCTTGCTAACGACATCATGTGCCGGGTATCTGGCAGGACTACCACTGCCGGTCGCTCAGCTTTCAAGCTATGCACAATCATCCAGGCAGCGGCTTGTTCGCGCGCGTCTGGTCCGGGCAGAGCGTCGAGCACAAAGGAGGCGAAGCCCTGCCTTACAAGCGCATCTTGTAAGGATGAGGATTGCCCATAACCAGCCTCAACTTGGGCATCTAAGGCGGCAAGCTGAGGCGCGTGCGCTTGTTGCCAAGCAGGATCGCACACGGGTAAGTATTCGCTTGATACGCTAGCCTGCTCACGGTCGATGCGAGCCACCCGCGGCGGCAATGCTAGACGCACAATGTTGGCACGAGTACCGCCAAAAGCCTGGGCTATAGCACTTATGTCTCGCCGGGTTGTATCGGAGATGAGCCGCTGGGGTGTTACGACGCGTTCGATATATTTAAGAGCAGTCTGCGGGGCTTGGCTCATTTCGGTCCGAGACCAGATGATGCCATTAACCTTCTGGTTACCGAAACGTACACGGACCAAAACTCCAGGCTGGGCAACTTTGTCGTCTTTGGAATCAACTAGGTAATCGAAGGTCTGCCCTAAATGGCTGGCCTGCACATCTAACACTACTTGGGCAATAGGTAGCTGCTCGCACTGCTCATGAGGGCGTTTACGGGAGACACGGCGGCGTGGTGGCGCTAGCCCGTCTAGCGCCAACTGCTCCGCTTCTGGTTGACTCAAAGCCCTCCTTCAGCGCTACTTATGCTTGGCTGATTGCTGCTTTCAATTCGTCTAATTTATTGGTCTGTTCCCAAGTGAAATCGGGATCTTTGCGGCCAAAGTGCCCGTATGCAGCAGTCTTGGCGTAAATAGGCCTCAGCAAATCGAGTTCATCGATAATAGCAGCTGGACGCAGGTCGAAGACTTGACGCACTGCCTCTTGAATCTGCTCGCGAGTCACGCCTTCTTCGCTACCGAATGTTTCTACGTTGACCGAGACTGGCTCTGCCACACCAATAGCGTAAGCTACCTGTACCTCGACCTTATGGGCCAAACCAGCGGCCACAATATTCTTAGCTACCCAACGGGCAGCATAAGCAGCAGAACGGTCGACCTTTGTGGGGTCTTTACCCGAGAAGGCACCGCCGCCATGATGGGCTGCACCGCCGTAAGTATCGACAATAATCTTGCGCCCAGTTAGGCCAGCATCTGCTGCAGGACCACCCAAAACGAATGAACCCGTGGGATTAACAAGTAGTCGATATTCGCTGTGTTCCACAGCTGAACCGCATACCTCGTCGAGAACCGGGTTAATCACTTCGCGGGCCAGCTGCTCTTCTAACCATTCACGGGTCACGTCTGGATCATGCTGGGTAGAAACAAGGACTGTGTCTACACGGCGAGGTTTATCGTTCTCGTCGTATTCAATAGTGACCTGAGTCTTGCCATCAGGACGCAGGTGAGGCACAATGCCCTCCTTGCGCACCTGAGCCAGACGATACGACAAGCGGTGTGCCAAATAAATAGGCAGAGGCATAAAGACATCAGTCTCGTCGCAGGCATAGCCAAACATAACGCCCTGGTCACCGGCTCCTTGAGCCTCATAGCGCTCTTCACGAGTGGCTGCACTCTCCTGTGCTCCCGAAAGTCTATCCACGCCTTGGTTAATCTCTGAAGACTGTTCACTTATGGCAACGGTGACGCCACAGGAGTCAGCATCCAAACCGATTTGCGAGCTGGTGTAGCCAATGCGCCTCAAGACTGAGCGCACCTGATGCTGGATGTCGGTATAACCCTGAGAACTCACCTCACCGAATACAAAGAAAATGCCAGTGGCAGCCGATGTTTCAACTGCTACGTGCGAGCGCGAATCTTGGGCAATTAAATCGTCCAAAATAGCGTCTGATATTTGATCGCAAACCTTGTCTGGATGGCCTTCGGTCACCGATTCAGCTGTAATTAACCGCCGTTCTGCCATATCTACCCCTACCGCTTCAAAGTGCGACCAGCTCGAGCTGGATTTCTTTACTTCCTATAGGAAATTTGCGCGCAGGCTTAGTTGCCTTCGCTCAAATCATCCTCACCCAAGGTCTCTTCCAAGAGCCCTTCGTTAATCTCGCGGAAGGCAATAGAAAGAGGCTTTTCTTGGTTTTGATACTCGACCAAAGGGCCAACGTTTTGCAGCAAGCCTTCGTTGAGCTGGGTAAAGTATGAGTTAATCTGACGAGCCCTCTTAGCTGCAAAAATAGAGAGCGCATACTGAGAATCTGCATGCTCCATAAGTTCGTCGACAGAGGGATTCGCGAATCCCTGCGGCTGCGGGTCAGTACCAAAAGATGCCATGAAACATTCTCTCCAAATCCGTGGAAGACTCTATCATTCAATCTACCCGATTCTACCGCCCTGCCTCGATTTTGCCAGTAGCTTGAGCCAATAAGCGTAAGCCAGAGCAAGACTAGAGCGCAATCTGGATCGCAGACACATGTGAGCTCAGCTTTGAAAACGTAGAGCGAGCAGCTTCACCTCAGTGTTTCAGTGAGTAGCTTGGCCGTCGGCATCGATACCGTATTCTTGGCATATAACCTGCCACAGCGCATCGGCCGCTGTATCGACCGTGTCGTTTACGATAACCACGTCAAACTCCGATTGGCTATCCATTTCGACTTTGGCAGTAGCCAAGCGCTTGAGTTTCTCGTCTTCACTTTCAGTTCCGCGGCCGTTAAGACGGTTGATTAAATCACCGAAACTCGGCGGCGCTAAAAAGACGTATACTACGTCTAGACCCATGCTGGGCGCGCACTGGCGGACCCGGTGAGCCCCCTGAAGGTCGATCTCTAAAATAGTAGGAATGCCCTGCTCCATGTGGTCCAAAACTGGCTGGAGAGGCGTACCGTAATGCGACATGCCATGAACCAGAGCAGTTTCTAAGAACTCGCCCTTTGATTCCTTTGCAGCAAATTCTTCCTCGCTCATAAACCAATAAGTCACGCCATCTCGCTCCCCCGGGCGTGCAGCCCTAGTGGTAGCTGAAACGGAAACCCATACTTGAGGGTGCAACTGACGCAAACGGGCTTCTACCGTGCCCTTCCCGACTGCTGTGGGGCCGGTAAGTACGATGAGCCTGCGCTTGCCCGAGGTAAGATCGTGAGCTGACTCGCAGACCCGCGATTGACTGGCAGATAGGGCACTGCCCGCGGTGCGCTCTTCCGCCGTCTGTTCTTGCCTGCTCATGCGCTCTGCTTCCCTCACTCTTCGTTTGCTCTTCTCGATTGTCGGCAGTAGATTCGTACTACCATCCGTCATCTCTTAAAGATATACAGTAACCCCACCCGTGGCTATTGTGCTGTTTGGCCCGTCGAACTGACTTAACAGTTATGGAAGGAACTTCTTCGTACGCTTCCCATATCTGAGTCTGAGGTTCTCTGATGAATCAACTAGCACTCCTCTGGCTTACTCGAAGAAGGCATCCAAGAGCAAGCCAGATGTGCTAGTTGCTACTGCTCGTCGTGCTGTGCTTGCGTATGCACTGCTTCCGCTTCCAAAGCCGAAAGTGGCTCAAAAGTCATACTATCTAGGGAGTTTTCTTCACTCTCTAGAGCAGTTGTGTCACCAGATGAGGAGGCAGCCTGCACGCCGTCTGCAGCTTGCACAGTATCGACTTCAGCAATGTCGCCCGTCTCTCCACTTGCTTCACGCTCAACTAAGTCAGCGATACGCTCTGCGGAGTCAGCGCGGGCAGCAACTTCTTGAGCTTCCTGCTCCCGTACTTGCAGGTCACTGTCAATTGCGCTCAGCAGACCGTGGATAAATGCAGGCGAATCAGATTCGCTGAGAACCTTGGCTAAGCTCAAGGCTTCGTCAATGGCGACCTTATTGGGCACCTCAGCGTTATCAAGCATTTCCCATACGGCAATACGCAAAATGTTACGATCGACTACAGCCATCCGATATACGGGCCAGCTGGTCGAATGCTCGTTGAGCAAGCCGTCAATCTCTTTGCGATGCTCGGCTACGCCTTTGACGATATCAATGGCATACTCTGGTAGCGGGGTTTGAGCACCGGGGTGCGCAATGCGCTCATCGAGCAGCGAAAGAAAATCTTGGCTCTTCTCGTCTGCCTCATAGAGGGTATTTAGCGCCCGCTTGCGAGCTGTGGAACGTGCCATCGAGTTGGGTTCACCCTACTTTCTTAGTTCTCGCGGCCCAGGTAGGAACCATCGCGCGTGTCGACCTTCACCTTTTCGCCTTCGCCCACGAAGAGCGGTACCTGAATCTCAGCACCAGTTTCGACAGTGGCTGGCTTGGTGCCGGCATTGGAACGGTTGCCTTGCAGACCAGGCTCAGTGTGGGTAATCTCGAGAACAACCGAAGCGGGCAGCTCAATCGAAAGTGGGGTGCCATCGTGGAAGGATATTATGCAGTCGGTGCCCTCAAGCAGGAAGTTTTCCTGAGATCCAACCAACGACTCAGGAATGTTTACCTGCTCGTAAGTTGACATATCCATGAAGACGAAGTTGTCGCCATCGCGGTAAGTGTATTGCATGGAACGGTTGTCGACGGTCTCGAATTCCATCTTCATGCCGGCATTGAAGGTACGCTCTACAATCTTGCCTGAGAGCACATCCTTAATGGTGGTGCGCACGAAAGCCGGTCCCTTACCGGGCTTCACATGCTGGAACTTAATTACGCTCCACAGCTTGCCGTCAATATTGATGACGGATCCGTTCTTAATATCGTTTGAAGTCTGCGCCACGGTTACCACCTTATTCTTCTGTACTTACGCAACTCTTATATCGGATTGCCTGTGCGAAACCCGATCGGGTCGCTGACACGTTTCTATCCTTGCTTATTATGCCACGGTAGGTGAACACCCGAGTAATACAACAGTGAAATACAATAAGGCCCCGGAGCGTATAGACACTCCGGGGCCTTATGCAAGCCTTACCGGCTATAGCACATAAGTGCTAGTGAACTACTCGATCACCTTGGTGACTCGACCTGAGCCGACCGTGTGGCCGCCTTCACGAACTGCGAAGGTCAGGCCTTCCTCCATTGCGACGGGCTGAATCAGCTCGACAGAGAAGGTGGCGTGGTCGCCAGGCTGAACCATCTCGACACCTTCCGGCAGGGTGATAACGCCGGTGACATCGGTGGTACGGAAGTAGAACTGAGGACGGTAGTTGGAGAAGAACGGCGAGTGGCGTCCACCCTCATCCTTAGTCAACACGTAGACTTCGCCCTCGAACTTGTGGTGAGGGGTCACGGAGCCGGGAGCAGCCACAACCTGGCCACGCTCAACGTCTTCACGGCCGATACCACGCATCAACAGACCAGTGTTATCGCCAGCCTCTGCCTCGTCCATCTGCTTGTGGAAAGTCTCGATGGAGGTGCAGGTGGTGGACTGGGTGTCACGGATACCAACGATTTCGACGCTGGAGTTGACGGCGAGCTTGCCGCGCTCCACACGACCGGTAACCACGGTGCCACGGCCGGAGATGGTGAAAACATCCTCGACAGGCATCAGGAAGGGCTTGTCCAGATCGTGGACAGGAGTAGGAATGTACTCGTCGACCTGGTTCATCAGTTCCTTGACGGTCTCGACCCACTTGTCGTGATCGGGAGCATCGTCGTGCAGTGCACCGTAAGCAGAAGTACGAATGACTGGGCACTCGCGGTCGAAACCGTTCTCGTCCAGCAAATCGCGAACTTCTTCTTCAACGAGCTCGATGAGCTCGTCGTCCTCGACCATGTCGCACTTGTTCAGGGCAACGAGGATCTTCGGCACGCCTACCTGGCGAGCGAGCAGAACGTGCTCGCGAGTCTGAGCCATAGGGCCATCGGTTGCAGCTACCACGAGGATAGCGCCGTCCATCTGGGCAGCACCGGTGATCATGTTCTTCACGAAGTCGGCGTGGCCTGGGCAATCGACGTGAGCATAGTGACGCTTCTCAGTCTGATACTCAATGTGAGCGATGTTGATCGTGATACCACGATCCTTCTCCTCAGGAGCAGCATCAATCTGGTCGAAATCGTACTCGGGGTTGATGTCCGGGTACTCATCGTGCAGCACCTTGGAGATGGCGGCGGTCAGGGTGGTCTTACCGTGATCGACGTGGCCGATGGTGCCAATGTTAACGTGCGGCTTAGTCCGCTCGTACTTTTCCTTTGCCATTGTGTTTGTCCTCCTGGACGTCTCGTAGTTTGTTTGTGCGAACCACGCACAAGACACTCGCTACATATTACTGGGTAATTGGGATCTTCGCCACTTATGCCCTCCGCCCAGTCAGCGTTAGAAAGTCTAACGCTGACTTGAGACAGAAAGCTAGCTCAGATTCCGCTGACGGCATGTCAAGCGAAACTTACTCGCCGCGCTGTGCCTTGATGATCTCTTCACTGACGCTGTTAGGAACCTCAGCATAAGAGTCCATCTGCATGGTGAACATGGCGCGACCCTGAGTCTTGGAACGCAAGTCGCCAATGTAACCAAACATCTCTGACAGTGGCACCTTGGCATCAATTACCTTGACACCGGTTGCATCAGTCATAGACTGGATGTTGCCACGACGAGAGTTAATATCTCCCATGACATCACCCATGTACTCTTCAGGCGTACGTACTTCTACGGCCATGATGGGCTCGAGAATGACGGGCTTGGCCTTAGGAGCAGCCTCCTTGAAGCACATAGAGCCTGCAATCTTGAAGGCCATTTCCGAGGAGTCGACATCGTGGATCTGACCGTCAACGACGGTAGCCTTAACGCCTACTACAGGGAAGCCTGCAAGAATACCGGACTCCATAGCTTCCTGGACACCAGCATCAATCGAAGGAATGAATTCCTTGGTGATGTGGCCGCCAGTGACCTTGTTCTCGAACTCGTAGGTCTCGCCCTCGGTGGTATCCAAAGGCTCGAAGTTCATCTGCACCTTTGCAAACTGGCCAGAACCACCGGTCTGCTTCTTGTGCGTGTAATCCTGGTTCATGACCGCCTTGCGGATGGTCTCGCGGTATGCCACCTGAGGCTTACCAACGTTGCATTCCACATGGAATTCGCGGCGCATACGATCGACCAGAATGTCGAGCTGGAGCTCGCCCATACCGGAAATCAGCGTCTGGCCGGACTCTTCGTCGGTCTTGACCTGGAAGGTGGGGTCCTCTTCGGAAAGCTTCTGAAGAGCAATACCCATCTTCTCCTGATCAGCCTTGGTCTTGGGCTCTACAGCCAACTGAATCACAGGCTCAGGGAAGGTCATGGACTCCAGAGTTACAGGCTCCTTCTCGTCGCACAGAGTATCACCGGTGGTGACGTTCTTGAGACCAACGAAGGCGTAAATGTTGCCTGCAATAGCATCCTCAACCGGGTTCTCCTTGTTAGAAGACATCTGGAAGAGCTTACCAATGCGCTCCTTCTTACCCTTGGTGGAATCCAAGACGGTGTCGCCCTGGGTTACCTTACCGGAGTAGACACGCACATAAATGAGCTTGCCGTAGAAGGGGTGAGTAGCAACCTTGAAAGCCAGAGCAGAGAAGGGCTCTTCTGGGCTGGGCTTACGATCGACTTCAACAGTCTCGTCGCCAACCTTGTAACCCTTGATAGCAGGCACATCCTCAGGGCTGGGCAGGTAATCTACCACAGCGTCGAGCATGGGCTGCACGCCCTTATCCTTGAAAGCGGAACCGCAGAAGACGGGGAAAGCTTCCTGAGCAATCGTCATCTTACGCACTGCTGCGCGAATCTCAGGCTCAGAAATTTCTTCGCCGCCCAAGTACTTTTCAATCAAGGACTCGTCGGATTCGGCTACTGCCTCAATCAGCTGAGTGTGATATTCCTCAGCCTTTTCCTTCAGGTCTTCCGGAATCTCGATGGTGTCATAGTGAGCACCGAGATCCTGGCCGTCCTTCCAGTAGTAGGCAACCATGCGGACCAAGTCGACTACGCCGCGGAAGTCGTTCTCAGAGCCAATAGGCAGCTGCATAACGAGCGGCTTAACGCCGAGCTTCTCCTTGATGGTGTCGACAGAGTAGTAGAAGTTGGCACCCAACTTGTCCATCTTGTTGATGAAGCAAATACGGGGCACTCCATACTTGTCTGCCTGACGCCACACGGTCTCGGACTGAGGCTCAACGCCTTCCTTACCGTCGAAGACTGCTACAGCGCCATCGAGCACGCGCAAGGAGCGCTCCACCTCGGCCGTGAAGTCCACGTGGCCGGGGGTGTCGATGATGTTGACCTGATAGCGGTCACCGGTGTCGTGAGATTGACGGTTCCAGAAAGCAGTGATTGCGGCAGACGTAATGGTGATGCCGCGCTCTTTCTCCTGGTCCATCCAATCCATGGTCGAAGCGCCGTCGTGGGTTTCGCCAATCTTGTAGTTAACGCCCGTGTAGTACAGAATACGCTCGGTCGTCGTTGTCTTGCCGGCATCGATGTGGGCCATGATGCCGATGTTACGGACCTTCGTGAGGTCGGTAAGCACGTCTTGTGCCATAATTCCTTGTTCTCGCTCTCTTGATTACCAGCGATAATGAGCGAAGGCCTTGTTGGCCTCTGCCATCTTGTGGGTATCTTCGCGACGCTTCACAGATGCGCCCAGACCGTTCGAGGCATCGAGAATCTCGTTTGCCAAACGCTCGGCCATAGTCTTCTCACGGCGTGCACGGCTGAAATCAGTCAGCCAGCGCAGGGAGAGCGTGTTTGCACGGTTTGGCTTAACTTCCACAGGCACCTGGTAAGTAGCGCCACCGACACGGCGGGAGCGAACTTCGAGAGATGGGCGGATGTTGTCCAAAGCGCGCTTCAAGACAGCAACCGGCTCCTGGTCGGTCTTGGTCTTGACCTGCTCTAAGGCCGTGTAGACGATGTCTTCTGCGATGGACTTCTTACCATCGAGCAGAATCTTGTTAATCAGCTGGGCAACGACCGTCGAACCATAAATCGGGTCTGGCAGCAGCTGATGCTTCTTAGCTGGTCCTTTGCGTGACATGCTTACTTAGCCCTCTTTGCTCCGTACAGGGAACGACCCTGCTTGCGATCCTTGACACCCTGCGTATCGAGCGCGCCGCGCACGATGTGGTAACGTACGCCTGGCAAATCCTTGACACGACCACCGCGCACAAGCACGATGGAGTGCTCCTGCAGGTTGTGGCCCTCGCCAGGAATGTAGGCGCTGACCTCAACGCCGGAGCTCAAACGCACACGAGCAACCTTACGCAATGCCGAGTTCGGCTTCTTTGGGGTTGTGGTGTACACACGGGTGCAGACGCCGCGACGAAGCGGGCTGCCCTTCAAGGCCAGAGTCTTAGACTTACGAGTCTTGGCCTTGCGTCCTTTACGGACGAGCTGTTCAATTGTTGGCAACTGATTCTCTCCGATTCTTATCCAACTTGTTCTGTCGGTAGTGAAGCCGCCTCACTGCAGCCCCAACTCGACTTATCGAAGAGTAAAGCAGCCACAGTCCACCGGCCCGATGGCCCGCAATCCTCCTGCTGACGCATTACTGCGCGCAATCTAACGGATTGTCAGGATACCCCAGCGCTCATTCCTATTACATAAGGCATGCCGCTGGCACACACATTCTTTAAGATTAACACACACCCTAGCCAGACAAATACAACTACTCAGCCACCCCGCGCATATACTGAACGTATGGAACATGTAGAACACGGTTTCGGACCGGTTTGGAACCGTGAGAGCCGAGTATTGATACTAGGATCTATGCCCAGCCCCAAGTCTCGCGAGGTCGGATTCTACTTTATGCATCCACGCAACCGCTTCTGGCCCCTGATGGCACAGCTTCTGAAGACGGAAATTGGAGAAAGTATTGAAGAGCGCACAAACTTTCTTCTCAGCAATCACGTAGCCTTGTGGGATGTTATCGCTTCCTGTGACATAACAGGGGCTCAAGATTCCACCATTACTAACGCTGTCGCGAACGACTTGAAGCCGATCCTTAGCCAAGCTCCAATAACCAGCGTTTTTACCTCCGGCAGTAAGGCCACTCAGCTCTACCGCAAACTCGTACTGCCCCAACTCAACGAAAACAACATATCTCTGCCGCTGACATCCTTACCCTCCACCAGTCCAGCCAATGCTGCAATGGTTTTGGACACCTTGTGTAGTGCATACAGTCCACTCCTGCTAGCCTTAGGGTTGCGAAAGTAGTACGAGTCTGAACAACATGCGTAGTAAAGAGATGTAACTATGAGGAGCGAATGCATGAGTAAAGATGCAAATTGGCAAGACCTACCTAAGGCCGAGTTCGGTTTTCCTGGCCCACTTCGTAACGCACTCGTAGAGGCCATTCTCACTGGCCGAAAAACTGCAACTACCAGTCTGCTGGCACAATATCAACTATCCGGAGAGCCCATCGAATCCGTGGGCGATCGCAGCGTACTTGTTGATTCGCATGAACAACCACTTGCTATCTTAGAAACCACACAAATCAAGGTTGTTTCACTCAGCTCAGTAGACCTGCGTCATGCTATTGACGAGGGCGAGGGAGATAAAACTATAGAAAGCTGGCGCATCAAGCACACAGCTTTTTGGCAGTGCCCAGAAATGCGTTCTAAACTACGGGATCCGGAATTTGCTGTAGATGACGACACGGAAGTAGTATTAGAGCGTTTCCTCGTCGTTTCAAGGATTCATACCAACTCCTAAGCATGTCAGCAAAGAAATTAGCCTTTATCGGCGTGCTATGTCAGGGCATAGTGTAGAGTAGTCATCTGTTGCAGGAAGGTGAAATACCTTGACTGCACATGGTGGCTATAGCTCAGTCGGTAGAGCACCTGATTGTGGTTCAGGAGGTCGCGCGTTCGAGCCGCGTTAGCCACCCCACATCAAACCCCTACTCCCCAACGGATTAGGGGTTTAACTTTACCCAAAACCAGACCATAACCAAGCAAGACTTGTGCCCCATTTGTGTGCCATAATTCGCAAAACCAAATCCGCGAGCGCGTCCTACATTTTTGGCTTTTAACCCCAACGCGTGATTCCAAACGCTGTATGTTTAAACCGGCACTCGAGTTAGGAACTCGCGCCGGCTTGCTAGGATTGGGGTTAAAAAAATGAATGCGCAGGAATGCACGAATGGGGGAATTGTTTACGATGAGTCAGAGCGAAAAGCAGTCAGAGGCGACTGAAGAGGCCAACAGCACAAGCAAAGGACCGAACTGGAAGCCTATCTTGGCAGCCTTGCTCATTCTTATTATTGGATTTGCAGCTGGGTTTACTATTAGCTCTTCGCAACAAGTTCGAGCGAAAGATACGCACGAATACCGCCAGCTAGAACGGCAGTACAACCAAGTCAAGAGCGACTTGCATGCCAGTCAAGAAGAGCTAGATTCCACTAAGGACCGGCTTAAAGACGCTCAAGATGATTTGAAAGATGAGCGTAAAGACAACGCGAAGGCCACGAAAGAGCAAACCGAGGCTGAACAGGATGCTGCGCGCGATGCCGCCAAGCAAGCTGAAAAAACCGCTAAGGAAGAACGCAAAGCAGCTGAGAAAGCAGCCAAAGAAAAGCAAAAAGCTGCAGAGAAAGCAGCTAAAGAGGAGCGCAAGGCTGCAGAACGAGCAGAGCGTGAGAATCGCAGAGCGCAAGCTCCCTCTGACGCTCAGCTTAATGAGCTAGATGTTGTCAGTGGCGGCACCTTCTGCACCAACGAAGGCGCGCAAGGCGTATCAGACCGCAGCAGTAGGCGCATTCTCACCTGCAAAATGGCCTCCGACGGCAACCTACGCTGGAAGGACTGATACTGCCAACGCTTTTGCAGGTGTAACTCAACACAAGCATGAGTTGCGAATACTGATATCGCGCTCCTTGTATAAAGGGTTCACCCAAGCTGATATGGTGGATTGGTTAAAAATTGACATGCGGACTCCGGGGAGCCGCACTTGGGGAGAGGTTAGCCGATGACGGCTTTTGGCAAGAAATTCAAACGCTCACAAGCACAGGATGGGCAGTTTGCGGCATCTTTTGGTCTCGAACAGGATCAGACTCAGATGTTGCCGCAGACGCAGGGAATGCAAGGCAATCCTAGCGATGTGGATGCAACTATAAGCGGCACCCAACCTCAAGAACTTCCCACGCAAACTATGCCACCGGTGCCGGGCAATGTCGGCACGCAAGCCGGGCAGCCTCCCCTAGCAGCAATGCCGCCAAGCGTTCCCACGCAAGGAGCAGGTAAGACTTCTGGACCTACTGGGCCAAATCATCAGAATAGCAAGGGCCAGAAACAGCTGCCTTGGAAGTCGATTCTGGCAGTTCTCGTCGCGCTTTTTATTGGTTTCAATATAGGAAACAGTGGTTCCGACGATCCCAAAGATTCTAGTGCTTACAAGAAGCTCGACGGGCAGTATTCGCAGGTGCGAGATGAGCTCAAGTCCACGCAAAAAGACTTGAAGTCCACTAAGTCAAAACTCAACGACTCTGAGAAAGACTTGAAGAAGGCCAAGGAGAAAGCTGAGAAGTGGGATAAGGAACAAGCCGACAAGAAGGCCGCAGAAGACAAGGCTGCACAAGAGGCCGCAGACAAGAAGAAAGCCGAAGAAGAGCAGAAACAAAAAGAGGCCCAAGCCCAGCAGGAAGCAGCTCAGCAGGCGCAAAAGGCTCAAGAGACAGCAACCCAGCCAGCAGCTCCGAACGCCAATACACCAGCTGCTCCTGCACCGGCAGCCCCGGCCCCTGCTGCACCAGCTCCGGCACCAGCACCCGCTCAGCCACAAGTACAACCCCGATCCGGTGGCAGCGCTCACGGAGGCGCTTTCTGCTCTCCCGAGGGAGCACAAGCTCAGTCCGACCGCAGCAGCAATATTCTCACCTGCCGAGTGGCCTCGGATGGTCGCTTGCGCTGGAAGAACTAAGTAATGAATGCACTGGTGAGCTAATCAGCATTACCAGCTCGTAAGCGGGACGAGGGTCAGCAGGTGAGACACTCGCCCCGCTTGCGCTATCTCAGCCAGTACAATTGCAGGAATACACTGGCCGGTCGATACGCGAGGAGCTACGATGCTGAACTTTGTCAATGATTATTCTGAGGGCGCTTGCCCCGAAGTCTTGCAGCGATTGGTCGATACCAATATGGAGCAGGAGCCCGGTTACGGAGCTGATAGCTACACGCGCTCGGCTCAAGCGAAGATTGCTCAAGCTTGTGGCAAACCCGACGCCCAGGTCTTCTTCATCTCCGGCGGCACGCAGACCAACCAGATTGTCATCTCCTCAGTCCTTGAGCAGTATCAGGGCGTAGTGGCCGTCGACACCGGACATGTGAGCGTACACGAAGCCGGTGCCATCGAAGCTAGCGACCATAAAGTGCTTACCATTCCCGGAGTTGACGGTAAGATGCCAGCCGCTGCCCTGCGCGAGTATTTGGAGACCTTCTGGGCGGACGCAAACCACGCGCAAATGGTCTTCCCCGGCATGGTCTACATTTCTTGGTCAACCGAGTACGGCACGCTCTACTCAAAGGCTGAGCTGGAGGAGCTGCACGACATTTGCCGCGCGTATGGGATTCCGCTCTACATTGACGGCGCTCGCTTGGGCTACGGCTTGGTGGCTCCTGGCGCTGATGTGACCTTGCAAGATATCGCCAACTTGGCTGACATATTCTATATTGGCGGAACCAAGGTCGGAGCGCTGTGCGGCGAGGCCGTGGTCTTCCCCAAGGGCGATGCTCCCAAGTACTTCTCCACGCTCATTAAGCGCAGGGGCGGACTGCTGGCCAAGGGGCGTTTGCTAGGAGTGCAGTTCGATACCTTATTTACCGATGATCTTTATACCCGCATTAGCCACAACGCTATCGAAACCGCTCAGGTTATCCGGAAGGCCTTGCAAGACAAGGGTTACGAGTTCTTTATCGAATCCCCCACCAACTTGACCTTCGTGGTGCTCGAAAACACTAAGATGACTGAGCTCAAACAGAAGGTCAACTTCGACTTCTGGGAGCGCAAGGACGCCAACCACACCGTTATCCGCTTCGCCACATCTTGGGCCACCAGAATGGAAGACGCACAGGCCCTAGCTGAGCTGCTCTAAGCCATAACGGACCCGCAAAGGCCGCTTTCTCAAGATTGTAGTCCTGAGGGAGCGGCTTTTCGTTTGCCCTGAAACTCGGGCAAACGAATGTGAACTGCAAACCTACCGGGGTTCGCCTCCAAATTCATGCTGCCCCCAAGCGTGGCTACCAACTCTTGAACAATGCTCAGCCCTAGCCCCGAACTTTCCATGCCCTCAGAATTCGTGGCGAGCGCCGGAGAAGCCTCAAATCGCTCAAGAAGCCGCTGGGCGCTCACAAACGGCTGATCAGTTTCGTTGCTGAGGCTTAGCTCCACCTGCCCATTCGACACCCGCCGCAGGTGAACTTGGGCACTGCGAGAGGCATATTTAAGCCAATTACCAATGAGGTTTTGCACGATTCGATGCAGTAGGGTTTCGTCACTCGTGAGCATAATGCCGCTCTCGATATAGGGCTCAATCGCCACTGCCCGAGCACTTAATTGGTCAAAAACATTGAACAAGTCTTCCTGCACCAGCTTAGAGAAGTCAACCTGACTAAGGGCGAGCGACTGGCTCTTTTCTTGCACCAGCGTGTAGTCCATCAAATATCGCAGGTAGTAGTCCACCGAATCTAAGCTCGACGCGGCCTTACTACTGGCAAGCGCTAGTTCACCTTGGCTTCCCTCCCCCATGAGCTGCACGTAGCCACGGGCAACCGTGAGCGGCGTTTTGATGTCGTGCGTGAGGTTAGTAAGCATCTGCCTCACCCGTAGTTCTTGACTGAATTGCTGCTGTTGCAGCCACTTAGCTTGGTTCAGGTTTGTGTTAATGGCCGCCGCGAGCCGTCGGGTATCGCTTAGGGAAGTGTTGGCTGTGACGCTGGCATTGGTGTCTTTGCGGTTAATGTAGTCCAGATCTCGGGTCATGCGCCGCAGGTCGGCGATGAGCAAGCCCAGCCATCCCGCCAGTAGAATCAGTGCAATAATGAGAATAACTATCAGTATGACTGCCTCAAACAAGTCGAACCCCAATTCCCCAGACCGATACAATGTATCTCTGCTGTCCTGCCGCCTCGTTGAGCTTGGTACGCAAGTTGCTTAAGTGCACATTGAGCGTATTTTCAGCATTCATATAGGACTGCTCCCAAACCGCTTCGTAGAGACTGGCCTTGTCGAACACTTGCTGGGGGCGCTTGAGCATAAGCGTCAGTAGGGCAAACTCCTTTTTCGGCAGACTCAGCTCCTCCTCCCCTACCCATACCCTACGTGAGGTGGGATCTACACGCAGGCCCTCGCATTCCATCAGCTCAGCACTGCTGCTTTGTGATTCTTGCCCCGCCCGCAACTGAACTTGGATGCGAGCGCGCAGTTCGTCGATATCGAAAGGCTTAGTCAGATAGTCGTTGGCACCCTTGTTGAGCAGGGCAACGGTCCGACTCTTGTCTTGCACGGCTGTAAGGACGATGACAGGCACAGCCGAAAACTTGCGAATCCAACTCAAGACGCTCTCTCCGGTCACTCCCGGCAACATGAGATCAAGGAGCACTAGGTCTGGCTCGGCCTCGTTAAAGCGCGCGATGGCTTCAGAGCCGCTCAAGGCTTGAATGAGCTGGTAGTCCGGACTTAACACGTCTCGTAAAAGGTCTTGTATATCTTGGTGGTCTTCCACGACTAGGATTGTTGCCATCGGCTTCCCTTCCACGCTCGGCCTCCATAGGCATTCTATCTTGCGAGCAGCGCCCGGCCGGCAGAGGGCGGGAAAACTTTAGCTTTTCTTAAGATTTTCTTGAAGGTTTGCTTTATAGCTATCCCATAGGCTAGAGCTATCGACAACAGAAAGGAAGCTCGCATGGACAGCATAGCGCTCGATATTCGCGACGTGAGCAAACGCTTTGGGAAGTTCCAAGCGCTAAACCACGTGAACCTTGCAGTACGCAAGGGCGATATTTATGGCCTCATTGGGGAAAACGGAGCCGGCAAGACCACACTCATGAGGCTGATTACTGGACTCTCTCCCATGCAGTCAGGCACCATCAGCCTGCTGGGCGAGCAGGTAGGTTCCAGTCAGCACTCGCTCAGCCGCATTGGTGCTGTGATTGAGAGCCCGGCAGCTTTTGAAAAGTTGAGCGTGGAAGAAAACCTCAAGCTCGCTGCTATTCAGCACGGTCTCACCGGGTCTTCGGACATCGAAGAAGCCATTGAGTTTGTGGGTCTGAGTCAGAAGCGCAAAGACAAGGCCAAGCATCTCTCCCTGGGCCAACGCCAGAGGCTGGGCTTAGCTATGGCCATCCTTCACCACCCAGATTTTCTGATTTTGGACGAGCCCATAAACGGTTTGGATCCTTCTGGCATTAAGGAATTTAGGCAGCTTTTGAAGCAGCTCAACGAGCGCCAGCAGACTACTATTCTCATTTCTAGCCATATTTTGAGCGAGCTCTACCAGGTTTCCGCCCGCTTCGGCATCATCCACAAGGGCCAAGTTGTGCAGGAACTCACCCGGGCAGAACTGGATGCAGCCAATCGTTCGGGCATCATGGTTGAAGTGGACCAAGCGCCATTAGCCGCACAAATCCTGGAACAAGCCGGCATAGGACCTTTCGATGTAAGCGATAACCACCATTTGCTGATTCGTTCGCAGGAGGCTGACCCTGGGCAGATTAACATATTGCTGGTTCAGGGCGGCGTCAGAGTCACGAATGTTAGCAAGCAAGAGGGCTCACTTGAGCAGTATTATTTGAACCTCATGGCCCAGCAGCAGCGCAAGGATGAGGAGGGGCAACGATGATTAACCAGATGAGAGCCGACTTGTACCGGCAGTCGCGCACGAAGGGTCTGTATATACTGCTTGCCCTGACCATCGCCTTGAGCGTCTTGATTACCGCGTCTAAGCAGGTGGGCGGCGTTATGGTCACAGACGAAGACTTAGGTAAACAAATGACCGAGATGACACAGATGTCTTGGTCTGCCTTGACTGGCGTTAAGGCCATGACCATGTCATCTAGCCTGTTAATGTACTTCTATATAGGCTTGTTTGTTATCGTTGTTGGCTACGAATTCTCGCAGAAAACATACAAAAATACGCTCATTTCAGGCATCTCCCGCCTACAATTTATCGCAGCTAAGTATGTCGTGCTCCTAGTAGATTTATTAGTCTTATCCGCTATCTACTACGCGGCTTCCATTATTACCAGTCTCATTGCGGGGCGCGGCATAGGCGAGAGTTGGGGCACGCTGCTGAGCGACACAGCAGTGATGACTATAGCTATTGCCTTCTTTATGTCGGTGATTTTCAGCCTTGCTATCATCCTGCTGATGGCAACCGGCTCAACAATCATACCGGCGGTATTTGTCATTATCTGGCCTATTGCAGTGGCCATGCTTACCTTCTTCGCACACTGGTCTTGGCTCAAGTATGTGGACTTCGTAACTGTGGCACAGAACGTGTCGCTTTCCATCATTACCAGCAGCCAGCTCTGGCCCTACATCGGCGTGTCTCTGGGCATACTCGCACTCACTATCGTCGGTTCAGCCCTCATCATCCGCAACAAGGAACTGTAGAGTACAAGCTGCTTACACAGACGAAGGGCCTAGGAAGCAAACGCAACCTAGGCCCTTTTTTATATGTCAACCGCTTTGCTACTGAGCTTGGCGCTGGGCTGTATACTCCCCCAAGCGCTCAGGAGTCAGTCCAAGGTAAGTATCAATTGACGTAAACTGCGGACCAGCGCTTGTATCCGTAGGATTGGCACCGGTAAAAGCCAGCGTCGTAATACCAGAGGCGGCAGCCGAAGTGATGCCGGTGATAGTGTCTTCAAGCGCTATGCACGAGGCCAAGTCGCCCGTCTCAATGCCTATCATCTTGGCAGCATGCAGGTAGGGCGCTGGATCTGGCTTCATAGGTAGACCGTCATCGCCGCAGACAAAACCTACGAAGGCACCTTCGGGAGCCTGCTCTACCACCACCTGCGCAATGTGACGGGGCGAAGAAGTGACCAAAACCGAAGGAACACCGGCCTCTTTAAGAGCTTGCAATAGCTCGGAAACACCCTCAATCCAAGGCATTTGTTCCTGCTCACGGCGGGCAACACCCTCGATAATCTCCTGCTTCACCTGCTCGGCCGGAGCGTCTGCGCCGCGCTCACAGATAGCTGTAGCCACACGGATAACTGGAGAACCGGAGTACTCCCAGCCCAACTCTTGGCTCCACTGGCCGCCATGACTACGGGCGACCTCTACCTCGCTGGCATGCCAGTAGGGCTCAGAATCGATAAGGGTGCCATCCATATCCCAAAAGACTGCTTTGGGTAGGGTAAGTGCTGTCTGCTGCTGATTTGTCATGCTATTCATGGTAAGGGCAGCTATGGTCCTGAGCCTTGCTGCGCCTTAGACTGCGTTGTTGAAGATTTGGTCCTGCAAGTCTTTACGAGCAGCCTCAAACTTCGTAATCTGCCCCAGCAGTGCGAACTTTTCTTCGCCGTCGGGCAAGCGGTTCATCTGGTGCTTAGTTGCTGCAATCTTGCGCATATAACCGGCATCAAGCAGGCGCACCAAGAGTTCGGTAGCATACTGCTTTTCATCGTCGGTAGCTGGCCGCAACTGCACGGCTGCCGCGTTTGCTGCCGGCCGATTAGCTTCTTGTCCGCGCCCCTGGCCGCCTGCCAAGCCGAACTGAGGACCAACCCCGGGAGCATCCTGCTCTTGCTGAGGTAAGGGCAGCGGCATGACTGCCAACTCGTTGATAGCTGACTCCAATAGAGGCCCTGCTGCTTTAGTGAGATTGTGCATCCACAAGCCCTGGGGCACATCGTCGCTAGGGATACCGCCGGCAGCTTGAATAGCTTGGAAGAGCGAGCGGAAGACAGGCACTTCAAAGTTGTCATCGCTCAGCTGGGCGAAGGAAGTCTTGTCAATTGCGCGCGGGATCTGAATCAAAAGCCCCATAAACTGCTGCTCACAGATGAAGACTGCATCCTCAATGTGGTAGTAGCCCTGCTGCTCAGCATCTTGGCCTTGCAGGCGCTTACGCTCTCCCGGATCCGCATACGGATTGGCTGCTTTTGCCTTGTTTTGTGGCTCATAAGCGTGGTGACGGGGGGCGTAGGCATCTTCACCGTGGACGTTGAGCTCACGCCGAGCCTGCCGTACCTGTTCTGTCAAGACATCGAGTTCTACACCGATGCGTCTGGCAGTCTTGCGAGTGTAAAGCCCCACCAAGGAGCGGTCGCGAATCTGTGCAATCACCGGTGCCACAGCCTTGACCGCGCCCATCTGACCAGTCGTGTACTGGGTATCAAACATGTTTACCGCGGTGTCGATTACGAAATCGTAGAGCGGAGTGGCGTTGGTAACCAGCGATTGCACGGCCTCATCTCCATGCTGAATACGCAAATCGCAAGGGTCCAGGCCGTCTTGTGCCACCGCCACGAAGGTCTGGGTTAGGAAGCTGCCGTCGAGTCCGAATGCGTGGAGGGCAGCCTTTTGACCGGCTGCATCCCCGTCGAAAGTGAAGACTACGCGTGAGCCCTGAGCAGGCCCAACCAGCTGAATACCGCCCAAGGCATCGTCTGAAATGAGGCGGCGCACAATCTTGGCGTGCTCCTCGCCGAAAGCGGTTCCACAGGTCGCAACTGCCGTGTCAACGCCTGCTAAATGGCAGGCCATCACGTCGGTATAGCCCTCAACGATGACCACTTGCCGCTTCTTGACGATCGACTTCTTCGCTAAGTCAATGCCATAAAGCACCTGATTCTTGCGATAGAGAGGGGTGTCAGGCGTGTTTAAGTACTTGGCGGGGATGTTGTCATCTTCGTAGAGCCTGCGAGCGCCAAAGCCCAGAGTGCGCCCTGCCGAGTCGCGGATAGGCCAAGTGGCCCGGCCCCGCAAGTAATCGTAGACACCGCGAGGGCCGCGACGAGCTAGGCCTGCGTCCATCATCTCTTGGTGGGTAAAGCCCTTGGAAGCCAAGTAGCGCACGAGATTGTCCCAGCCGCGAGGGGCGTAACCGCAGCCAAAGTAAGCGCAGTCCTCTTGGGAAAAATTGCGGCCGCCGAGGAGCTTTCTGGCAGCCAAGGCTTCTTTGGTAGTGATTTGGGAGACATAGAACTTTTGAGCCTCTTCGTTGGCTTCAATGAGCCGAGCGCGGTTGGAACCCTGCCGGTTTGAGGGGCGCTTGGAATCGTAGTGGAGCTCAATGTGGTAGCGGTCTGCCAAGATTTCAATGGCATCGCCAAACTCAACGTTTTCAGTCTTTTTGACGTAGTCAAAGACATCACCACCGAGGCCGCAGCCGAAGCAGTGCCAGGCCCCTAAGGCTGGGCGCACAGAAAAGGAAGGCGATTTTTCGTCGTGAAAGGGGCACAAACCCATGTATGTGCCCGATCCTGAGGGCTTTAGGGTCACGGTTGCCGACACAATGTCGTAGAGGTCCGCTGTCGCGCGCACCTTCTCGATGTCTTCCTTCTTAATCATGCCCTGCATAAGGTATAAGACTACCTGCGGGCAGGGAAGTTGACGACATGCCTCAGCCTAGGACGAACGAGTAGCGAGTCAGGCGCACACCAATGAGTGCAGGGCCAGCGCAGAGCCATCGGTTAGGCTAGCCACCTGATCGATGGCCACCCGCAGGCGTTCGCTGTCGTTGGTGGCCTGTGCCCAGTCCTCCAAGAAGACGTTTTCCAAAGCAGCGTAAGGCCTAGGAGAGTCGGACATCATCACATCAACCAAATCGGTAATAATCTTCAATTGCCGGTCATGGAAGGGGTCGCGCTCGCGCGGTTCCATCACGAAATAAGCGGAAATGCCCTTCAAAGCCACTATCTCGTATGAAGTCTCTTCAGGGATGATTACCGAAGCTGAGTAGCGGGTTAGCGGTCCCTGTCCATAGTGGGCGCGCGTAGCTCGCTCAACAGAATTTGCGAATCGGCCTATGAGAGCGCTAGTCAGATTCTTCAGCTGAGCCAAAGCCCGGCGAGAACCGTTAAAGTGAACCGGCAGTAAGGGCTTGAGCCGTTCTAGCGCTTCAAGTAACAAGTCAGCATTCCACTGGTTGCCGTACCAAGAGCGAGCCGAAGCAACCACCGCATCCATAATGCGCGGGTCCGTAAGAGCAATCGAATTGAAGGATCCGCCCACAATAGCATCCTCGACATCGTGCACCGAGTAGGCGATGTCGTCGGAGAGGTCCATCACCTGGCATTCCATAGGAGTAGAGCCGACGGGCGCATCTTGCTTGAGCCAGCGGAAAACCGTCTCATCGTCTGGGTAGACGCAATATTTGAGACTGCGCTCCCCCTTGGTATGCTCAGCCGCATCGGCCAGCGTCCAGGGATACTTTACGGCAGCGTCGAGGGCGGCACGGGTCAAATTCACGCCCGCCGAGCGGCCGTCGTCATGAAATACTTTGGGCTCAAGCCGGGTCAAGAGACGCATCGTTTGCGCATTGCCCTCAAAACCGCCAATGCCCGAGGCAATATCTGACAAAGCCCGCTCGCCGTTGTGCCCAAAAGGCGGATGACCTAGGTCGTGGGCCAAGCAGGCGCAGTCCACCACATCGGGATCGCAGCCTAGCATCACACCAATCTGGCGGCCAATCTGGGCCACTTCGAGCGTGTGAGTCAGTCGGGTTCGAGCAAAGTCGTCAGAGCCAGCCACTAAAACTTGAGTCTTAGCTCCCAGCCTGCGCAGGGCCGAGGAATGCACTAAGCGGGCACGATCGCGCTCAAAAGCGGTGCGAGACTGCGATTTGGGGGGCTCCGGAGCCCATCGCTCCTCATCTGCCTCTTGATAGCCTTCTGCACTCAAGATGAGTTCACCGTCCGTCGTGGTTACCATCGGTTTCCCCTTTGCAACCCGGCTGGGCATATAGGCACTGACCAGCCGCCCCAAGCCGTTGTGAAGCAAGTGGAGCGGCCGCCAGCGGATTAGTCGAGAGAGTCTACAATTACCAATTCAGTAGGCACATTGCCCTGAGTGGCCTTGGAGTAAGGGCAGAGCTCTTGAGTACGGTCTACCAACTTCTGGGCAGTTTCCTTGTCAACGTCGGGCAAGTAGACCTCAATCTTGGCCTTGATACCGAAGGATTCTCCTTCGTCTCCCAAAGAAATGTGGGTACGCACCTTGCTCTTAGCCAGCTTGGTAGCGGCCACACGCAGTTCTTTACCAGCCAGGCCCATAGCTCCCTGGAAGCAGGCGCCCCAGCCAATAGCGAAGAGCTGCTCGGGGTTGGTTCCCTCGCCCTTGCCACCCATTACGACAGGCGTATCTAGATCGAGCGATAGGTCTGGCTCGTGGCTTTCAGCGTGCCCATTGCGGCCACCGGTCACCTCGGCCACAGCAGTGTAAGAGATGGTACTTGGTTCTTTTCCTTGATATGTGCTCATAGCTTCATCTCAGCACGAACTGAGCGCAAATGCAAGGCGCTTGACCCAAAGAGTAATGTGAAGGTGAGCAAATCAACATTATGCCCCCACCTAAGCAGGCCCAAGTATGCTAGATAGCGAATCTTATAAGATGCTGGCTGGGTCGAGCAATAGCAAATCTTCTTCTGACAAGACCTGCGGCGCATGCAAGTACAAGCGTGGAATGCGATTGCGTAGGCAGACGAATATTTCATAGCTAATCGTCTGCGCACTCAGGGCCCAATCGTCGGCAGTGGGCTCTGCGTAATCCACTCCCCTGCCCGGCCCAAAGAGTACGACGGTATCGCCTTCAGCCACGCCCATCTCGCTAGCCATGCCTTGCAGATCGAGCACGCATTGGTCCATGCAGACTCGCCCCGAAACATGCACCAACTTAGGGCCTTTCTTGGTCATCACCCTAACCGGACCGCCCAAGTGATCGTGACCAGTAAAGCCGGCCGCATCGCAGCCCGAAGCCGAGCGGTGGATGCCGTCAGCATAGCCCAGAGGCATAATCGCAGTTGAGGTTGGACGCTCAGTTACGTATGTGCGCCCATAAGAGATGCCGTGCCCTGCTGGTAGGTCCTTAATGGTGCCTAGCTGGGCCTGCACTGTCATAGCAGGATGCAGATGATAGTTGGCCGGAGTGCCCATAGAGGGGTCCGGCTCGTAGCCGTAGAGACCTATTCCAGGCCGGGTGAGGTCGTAGTGAATCTCTGGTCGGGTCAGAGTCGCTGCAGTATTGGCCAAGTGACGCACCCGCGGCTCAAGCCCCGCTGCCTGCATACGCTCGGAAAATGCTTCAAAATTACTGATTTGCTCGTCCGTTGACGTCACAAATTCACTCACCTGAGGCATGTCTGCTACGGCCAGATGGCTCCACAAGCCCACCACGTCGAAGAGACCGCGCTGGGCTCCATCTTTCAAATCAGCCAACGCTCGATCGAAGCAATCTGCGGTGAAACCGTTGCGGCCAAAGCCGGTTTCGACCTCTACATGGACTCGGGCCTGCCGACCCAGCGCCTGAGCTGCTTGGGCAACCTGCGCAATGCCTATGAGCGAGCCCACCGAAATATCAATGTCGTGTTCAATAAGCTCTTGCAAGGGTGCCGCTGCGCTGTTGTACATCCACACCAGAATGCGGCAGCGATCAGGACCAATGCCCGCCTGCCGCAAAAGAAGCGCCTCCCTAGGCTGAGCTGAACCCAACCAAGTAGCTCCTCCAGCGAGCGCTGCCAGAGCGGTCGGGATGAGGCCATGCCCGTAAGCATCGGCTTTAAT
The DNA here is from genome assembly GCF_033095945.1 of Bombiscardovia apis. Classification (NCBI taxonomy): domain Bacteria; kingdom Bacillati; phylum Actinomycetota; class Actinomycetes; order Bifidobacteriales; family Bifidobacteriaceae; genus Bombiscardovia; species Bombiscardovia apis. The sequence goes on from NZ_AP026800.1 coordinate 1,352,331, forward strand.
AACGCCCATAACCTGAGCGTCTGAGCCCGAAACTGCCACCGTTTGTGTCAGCTGCTTCATATTGGAGGCAAGGGCTGCTAGGTCTACGATGACCTGCCCTGGGTAAACTTTTAGGGCGCGCTCGTAGTTTTCTCGGCCCGTGTCCGATGAAAAATCCCATTGAGGAGCTGCGTTCAAACTCATGTTGCTATTGTGCTCCACTCTAGGTCCAAACATGCCGATTCCGCAGATACTATAACGGAACCGGCACGAATGTCACTTAGTGTTTGTCAACGGTCGTGGCGCTGGTAGGCCAGGCGAATAGGCTCCATATTGGGGTCGCGGTCGTCGTGCACTCCGATAATGCCGCAGCGGGTAAAGCCGTTGGCTTCCAAAATGTGCTGCATGGCGTAATTCTTGGGGCCGGTGTCTACGCGGACGTTGGCGTGGTGACGCATGCACCAGGAGAGCATATCTGCCGCGGCTTTCTTGCCCAAGCCAGAGGCTGCCATCCGGTGAATGGTCATATACGGGTCGTCATCTAACCAGGCGCCGTCAATCTCTACGTAGGTGGGGTCGATGCCGTCGAAGAAGGAGAAGATACCAATAATGCGCTCGTGCTCGCCGTGGACTTCTTCCAATTCTGGAGGTTCGTAGGTAGATGCTGCAGCTGCCTCTGAATCGAGCGCCGCATCGTCTACTAACAGATAGGTGTTGCCGTTACGAATATCGGCTTCAATCATCTCTGGGAAGGGGTATTTGGTGCCCCACTGCTCGGGATTGCCTGCCTCAGCCATGACCTGCCGGGCGCGAGCATATATCTCTTCAATCGCAGGCACGTCTTCTAACGTGGCATGGCGCAGCCAACGCTGTCCGGGGTTTGAACGCTGCAAAGGACACCTCAATTCTTGGGTGAGTTCGTATCCGTTGGACCTTGTGGGTCCGATGGATTTGCCGAAGCACGAGTTTAACGGTTGCCGCAGGACAGCCATAGCTCGTCCGCACAGAGCGAAGCAGTCAATAGCGCGGTCCACCCTTCCCTATCTTTGCGCAAAACACAAGTATTGCAGTCGCTGAAGGCACAAAAATGGGCAAACCCCGGAGAGCCTGCCCATAGAGAAAAACTACTGTTTGCGCTCACACTACTTTGCGCTCGAAGGGGTCAGAAGAGATACCAGCATCGACGATGTCTCGGCTCCACTGCTTAGCCGAGAAGAGCGAGTGGTCGCGGTAGTTGCCACAGGAAGTGATTTCAGTGCCTGGCACATCTTCCCAAGTTGCTTCGCTGGCGATGAACTCTAGGGATTCCTTGAGTGCTTTGGCAACCTCTTCGGTGGAGTGGCGGCCCCATGCCAGCAGGTGGAAGCCGGTGCGGCAGCCGAAGGGTGAGCAGTCAATATAACCGTCTAAGCGCTCGCGCATCAACACAGCTATCGTATGCTCAATGGTGTGCAAGCCAGCGGTAGGAATGGCGTTCTCGTTGGGCTGAACTAAGCGCAGGTCGTAGTTGGAGATGACGTCTCCATTGGGGCCTTCCTGCTCGTCAATTAAGCGCACGTAAGGGGCCTTCACCTTAGTGTGGTCAAGCTGAAAACTCTCAACTAAGGGCTTATCTGCCATAGTACGTCCTTTCATACACTTACCAATGCGTCCTTGATTCCATTCTAGGCGGCCGAAGGCAACTTGCCAATACTCGTTACCTACTTGAACGCCCGAATAGCGTCTATAAACTGCTTGCCGTAGAGCTCCAGCTTGTGCTCGCCAACGCCAGAAACCTCAAGGAAAGTTTCATCGCTAGTGGGCTTGACCCGGCACATATCGCGCAGGGACTTATCCGAGAAGACGATATAGGGCGGTTTGCCAATTTCGCGGGCAATCTTAGTGCGCACCTCGCGCAGGACTTGGAAGAGGCGCTCTTGCTCTTCGCTGACAATTTCTTCCCCACCGCTGGCCGCGCTGGTAGAACCGTAGGCCTTGCCCGAGGCTTTAGACGAGGCCACGGTGAGCCGCTTGCGCTGGGCCTGCTTCATCTCATAGTGGAAGTCGGGTTGCACGGTCTGAGCGGCTTTGGGGCCAAACTGTACTAGGGGCAAGCGCCCTTCGGTAATGGCAAGGTAGCCGTCGGAAGCCATCTGGTTTAAGACATCGCGCACTCGAGCAACGCTCACACCTTCCAAAGCTCCATAGGATGGGCAGCGGTCTAATCGTCGGCTCAAGAGGTCTAGCGACTTGGACCCCACCAGCACCTGTACAATTTTGCCCGAGCCGAAGCCCTGGTGCACATCGTGAACGCAGCGCGATATGGCCCGGGCCATGTCTGACACGTCGATCGTAGAGAAGGTCGAGAGGCAGTTGGAGCAATTCGCACAGCCTTGCTGATTCTTGTCCGAGCCTGGCACACCTTCTTCACTCCCCTCAACCGCTGCTGGAGAAGGAGCAGCGACAGACTGGGCTGCCTCCTCTCCAAAGTAGTTGAGCATGTATTGGTGAAGGCAGGCGGTGGTGCGGCAATAGCCAATCATCGTGTTGAGCAGCCGCCGGTGCCCAGCGCGCACTGCCTCGGCTTCCTCGCCCGTCAGCCGTTCGTTGCCCGAATCCAAATCAAGTAAACGCCTGCGGGTCACGATATCTGACTCATTCCAAAGCAAGGTACAGCGGGCAGGTTCTCCATCTCGCCCAGCGCGACCCGCCTCCTGATAGTATGCCTCTATTGACTCAGGCATGTTGTGGTGAATCACATAGCGCACGTTGGACTTGTCGATGCCCATACCGAAAGCGTTAGTAGCTACAACGACTTGTACTTCGTCATTAACGAAGTCAGCCTGAGCCGTATCTCTCTGGTCCGGACTTAAACCACCGTGGTAGTTGGTTGCAGGAATACCGTGGCGCTCTAGCATGTCTGCCAGCGCTTCGGTCTCCTTGCGGGTGGCGCAGTAGACAATACCCGATTCGTCTTTGTGGTCTTTGGCATAGCGGCAGACCCAAGCGTTTTTCTCCTTGGTTTCCAGCTTGACCACATCGAAAAACAAGTTGGGCCGGTCGAAACCAGTAACGGCCAAGTAAGGGTTTTCTAAGCGGAGCATCTTGACGATATCTCGGCGCACCTGTTCCGTAGCGGTTGCGGTAAAAGCAGCCACTCGCGGCCGATTCGGCAGACTCTCGATGAAGTCACCAATGCCCATATAAGCCGGCCGGAAATCCTGGCCCCACTGGGAGACACAGTGGGCCTCGTCTACCGCAAGCAGGCCAATCGGTGTGCGCTGGGCAAACTCCATAAACCGCGGCGCCCCCAATCGCTCGGGCGCCACATAGAGCAGTTTGCACTCACCCCGAGCTGCCTGAGATAAGACCAAGGCTTGCTCGTCTGGACTCTGAGTAGAGTTGACAAAACCGGCGTGAATGCCCGCATCCTCAAGACTATCAACCTGATCGCGCATGAGCGAAACCAGCGGCGAAATCACAATAGTTACGCCCTCTACCAGGGTGGCAGGAATCTGATAACAGATGGACTTTCCAGCTCCCGTAGGCATCACGCCGAGGCAGTCGCGGCCCTCTAATATCGCCGAAACCAAACCTTCTTGGCCCGGGCGAAAGGATTCGTAGCCGAAGTACTGCTTGAGTGAGGCGCGCGCCTGATCCATTCCTGTCATAGTCTCCCAGTCTATGGCCCACGCTCCCCCAGCGCACCCCTTCTACGCAATGTGCATAAACTCAAGCCCCCAGCAGCCTTGTGGATAAGCGCTATATTTAGCCCAAAACTGGTAAACGCTGAATGCTGGGCAGCTCCCTACGACGGGTGAGCCAGAGGTTGAGCCCAAAGCAGACGGAGCAAATCAGCGCAGCCATACCCAGTTGCGGCCAGATAGAAAAGGTAGTCTGGTAATCCCAGAGCTCAAAACCAGGCCCATCCGTGTACATACGACGGCTCACTCTTCCTCTCATGAGTCCAATTGCTAAAGCGCGAGTATCTGCAAAGGCAAAGTTATAAGACGAATTCCAGGCCCACAACAGTAAACCTGCAAATGCCAGCGCAATACCTTGCCTCAACTTCAACCTAGTAAATACAGCCGAAAGCAATTGGCTCAAAGCCATGCAGATCAGCAAGGTTAAGAAGATATTGCAGAAGAGGGCAAAGTAATTAGTGTAGGGAGAGAGTTCTACAGGAATTTTCGGGTCGCTGGGAAACTGTATTGGTCCAAAGACATTAGACCGGCTCCAGGCGAAAGCCATGCTTCCCAAAGAAGGGCGTATATTATTAATCCCAAATGGCCCTGGCGGAACTAACGCAACCAGCAGCGTAGCCAAGAGCGATAAACAAGCTGCGAGGATGGAATCACCAAGGGTTTGTGTGATGACTATAACCCTCCTAGGTATTGCATTGCTTACTAGGCTGCGGAAAGTTAAGACCGAGAAAACTGCACAAGCAACGAGCACTATGCAATCCTCAACATAGCCAAGATGAAACATCGGAGTTGAGTTGAGACCGACACTTCCTTTAGTGAGTACATTGCTAACAAAGCTAAACACAAGCGGCACGAGTGCAGCGACTAACCAGCAGAGGAAGGGGACCATGCGTGGCAGCATTTGCACCCGCAAGGCGGCCCATGTTTGCGATTGGCGCACGGTTTGGAGGCGCTCGCTCATTGGCCCGAATGGTTTCAGACGCGGTTTCATAGCTGGCCGCCTTCCGTGAGATAGATACAGTACGTTTGCAAATCTAAGGCTTGGGAGAGCACACCCTGCGGCAGATCGCTCGGCAGGTCACCGGCCACGCCCACTTGAATCATCTGCCCAAGTTTCTGCCGACTCAAGACCCTTGACCCGCGCGAGCGCAAGTAGGGGTCAATCTGTTCGGGCCGCCCAATAAGCCCGTAGCCCATGCCCGGAAGGCCTTCAAGGTCGAATGATGAAACCAAGCGCCCCTGATCAAGCACGTAGGCCTGGTTGATGAGGCCTTCTATTTCGCTAATGATATGGGTCGATATGAGGATTGCACGCTCGCGCTGCTCGTAGGCTTCTAAAATGAAGCGGTATATGAGCTTGCGCCCTGCTGCATCAACACCGTTGGTGGACTCATCCAAGAGCACGTAGTCTGCTGGCAAGCTCAGGGCCAGCGTCGCTTTAACTTCCTGCCGCTGGCCAAGAGACAGGGAGGAAAAACGCCGGGTGGACTCTATGCCAAAAGCATTGAGCATACGATCTGCGAAGGCCCAATCGAAATCACCATACAAGGTCTGTGCCAAGCGCAGGCAGCGGCGAACAGTTGCATAAGCTGGGTAGGGCCAGGTGCCATCTACCAAGGCGATGCGCCGCTGCAAGGACCCGCAATCTTCCAAACGTTTGCCATCTACCAGCATCATGCCGCTATCGGCTTTGAGTCGGTCGGCAATCACGTTGAGCAGGGTCGTTTTACCGGCGCCGTTGCGGCCAAAAAGCCCATAGATGAGGCCGGTCTGCAGGTCGAGACTCACCCGATCCAAGGCGCTCTTGCCCCGGTAGCTTTTCGTTACATTTGTAAGCGTCAAACTCATTGGTATTCCCTCTCGATAGCTGCCTTGAGCTGGCTGGAGCTAATGCCCAAAGCCTTAGCTTGAGCAACGAGCTGCCCGAGCTGGTGCTCCATAAGGTCGTCTCGCTGGGCCTTGCGCGCCCGTTCTTGCGCTCCGGTGGTGACGAACATTCCCAGACCCCGCCGCTTTTCGATGAACCCCTGACTTACGAGCAGGTTCATTCCCTTCAAAACGGTGGCCGGGTTGATGTTGTAGGCCACAGAAATCTCAGTAGTGCTGGGCACCTGATCCCCCTCGCCAATGCGGCCGGCGGCTATGGATTCACTCAGTTCGTGTGCCACCTGCCGAAAGAGGGGGGTCGTACTGGAAAAATCAAACTGCATAGTCTCTTGCCTTGCCGCTGCTGAGAGCCGATGACCCCAATCCCGCCATTGGGTGAACCATTCAACTCAGTTAGTTAATTACTTGTGTACCTAACCATATAGCCTATGAGTCTACAACGCAAGTCGAAAGTTATTATTTACAAGCTCGCTGCTGCTATAAGCGAGCGAGTATAAGGGCTGCGGGGCTGAGTAAGTACCTGCCGAGTGGGGCCTTCCTCGGTCATGTGGCCTTCTTCGAGGACTAGGATGCGCTCTGCCATGTGTTGGACTATTCCTAGGTCGTGGGAAACGATGATAATAGCGGTTTCGGGGCGGGCCTGACGGATAGTGTTGAAGGTTTCTAGTACAGACAGTCGGGCCGATACGTCGAGCGAAGACATGGGTTCGTCGGCAACTAGCAGGCGGGGGCTAGTTACGAGTGCTCGGGCTATCGCAATGCGCTGGGCCTGACCGCCTGAGCAGTCAGCTGGGAAGCGGTCCGCAAATTGGGCAGGGTCTAAGCCCACCGCCTCCAAGGCATCGAGCGAACGCTGGCGAATACTTTCGCTGCCCAATCCCAGCTGTTTGGCCTGAATACGCAAGGGCTCCCCTACCGAGCGAAGAGCTGGCCAGCGGGGGTCGAGGGAGGCGAAAGGATTTTGAAAAACTAAGCTCGCCTGCCTGCGCAAAGCCCGGTATCCAGCACTTGTGGGGCCTTCTAGAGGCAAACCGTCGTAGCACACCGAGCCCGCGTCCAAGCTTTCAAGGCCCAATAGGATCCGAATGAGCGTGGACTTACCCGAGCCAGACCCGCCCACGACAGCAAGACAGCTGCCCTGATTCACAGCAACCGAGACGCGGTCCAACACCAAGCGCGACTGCCTACCGTGTCCAAACGATTTGCAAATATCCTGGCCTTCAATCAGTGCTACTGCTGGCTCTTTCATCGTTTGCTCTCCTCATCAATGGTGGAGTCGCGCTCCGAATTGGCGCTCAGGCTTGCCTGCAAAGTCAACTGCCGGGCCGCCGAAACCAATCGCTGAGTTGAAGCTACCTGCGGCTGGTCAAGCAGCTGGGAAGTGGCACCGTGCTCCACTACCCGCCCCTGGCTGAGCACATACGAGACTTGGCAGGCCCTCGCCAAAACAGTGAAATCATGAGTCACAAAAAGCAAAGAGGCACCGGAGCCGTCCACCAGTCGCGTTAGCAGGTCGAGAATCGAACGCTGGGTAATAGAATCCAAGGCAGTAGTGGGTTCGTCAGCAATAATGAGCCTAGGCGCGGTTACCAGAGCCGTCGCAATGGCCACACGCTGCTGCTGGCCGCCCGAAAGCTGGCTGGGATACGCACTGGCAAGTTCCTTCCCTAAGCCCACCCGTTCCAGCATGCCCATAACCCGGTCCTGAAGTTCTTGCCGGTTGAGTTGATAATGCATACGCAGAGGCAAGCCGACCTGCTGAGATACCGTCAACACCGGATTGAGCGACATGCCAGGATTTTGAAAGACAGTGCCGATATAGGAACCGCGAATATCTGCCATTGCATTTTCCCCGATACCCAGAATCTCCTGACCAAAGAGGCGAATAGAACCCGAGGCCTTGGCTCCTACGGGCAGCAAGCCGAGCACAGCCTTCGTAATCATTGACTTTCCGGAACCAGAAGGACCGATAAGCCCCACTCGCTGGCCGTCTGCAACTTCTAGGCTGGCATCTTTCACGATGTGGCTGCCGCCTGCTTCCACGTTCAAATCCTCAATAACTAGGCTCATGCTGCCACCTTTCGTAGGGCCGCATTGGAGGCCGGATCAATAGCGTCGCGCAAGGCATCTCCGAAGAGATTGAGTGCCACGACCACTACTGTCACTACGAGGCCCGGCCACAAAACCGTGAGCGGATAGACGGCAATGAACTTGACCGAAGTAGCTAGCGAGTGCCCCCAAGACGGCAGACCCGAGGGCACGCCCACCCCCAGATAAGTGAGCCCAGACTCTGCCAAAATGGAAGTGCCCGCGGAGAGAGAAAGCTGAACCGCCATAGGCTGGGCAATGTTGGGCAAAATGTGACTGATGAGAATCTGCCAGCCCGAGGCACCCGAAGACAGGGCTGAATACGTGTAGTCCGCGTTGGCTGCCAGCAGGGCTTGAGGCCGAACCACGCGGGCCAGATTGAGACCGTAGCCCAAGCCGCAGGCCAGTACGATGACCGCCACCGAAGCACCCATCGGAACCGCTAAAATCAGCGCAATCAATACGGTTGGAATTGAAATTAAGGCGTCAACGAGCACGATAGAGGTGTTCGATAAGGCAGTAGAGCGCGAGACCGTAGCCGCTACCAGCAGCGTGCCCAGTGCGGCCGCAAAAGATACCGTCAGTATGCAGATCGCCAAGTTCGTAGATGATCCTGCTAGCAGCCAACTCAAGAGGTCCGCACCTGTACCATCAGTGCCTAAAAGGTGGATGCGAGAGGGAGTCTGCCAAGCTTCATAACCGTTGGTGGCCAGCAGCGGTTGTGGTGTCCAAACCAGTGAAACGAGCGCAGCAAGCACCCATAACCCCAAGATAAGCACTGCGAATTTGCCCTCTGGCTTAGCCCATACGCTCGATGTAACAATACGCGTGCGCCTCCAGAACCGGGACAGTTTGCCGGATTGTTGGGCTTTACTTGCACTTACAGGCTTGGCAGTTGAAATTGGCTCTCTCATGCGTTCACCTCCCCTACGGCACTAGACGCTTTCAGCCTCGGGTCGAGCGCCCGGTGCAGGAGGTCGACGATAAGTCCGACACCCAAGAAGAAGGCCGCCAGCATGAAGAGCTCGCTTTGCACCGCTATCAAATCGCGATTGCCCAAGTCAGTGACCAAGCCAGAGCCCAAGCCCGGAAGTGCGAAGAGATTCTCCACCACCATCGCTCCAGTAATCATTTCGGCAAAAGTGAGCCCTACTACCGAGACTAGCTGGGGAAGAGCCAAACGCAGGCCAACGCGCACTAAGGCCTGATTGTGGGTCATACCGCAGGCCCGAGCCATGTCAATCCAGCCGGAATCAGCCAACTCGCCTAGGGCCGAGCGCGTGTATCGCATGAGACTGGCACCCACCAAAATGCCCAAGGTAAGGGCCGGTAAAGTCAATGATTCCAAGGCTTGCCCAAAGTCTGCCCAGCCAGATTCAGGGAAGCCTTGTGAGGGAAGAAGACCTACGAGACCAACTCCGCGAGAGAACAGCAAAATCAGGAGGAGACCACCCCAGAGGGCCGGAATTGAGCCGCCCACGATGGAGAGTATGTGGTAAAAAGAACGCAGGCGGGAGCTAGATGCCATCAATGAGAGACAGCCCAGAGGAATGCCGACTATCAGCGCAATGGCTAAGCCCAGCGTTATCAGGGGAAACGTTAGGGCTGCGCGAGACCCGACTTGGGCCGCTATGGGGCGCCCGGTGAGCATAGAGAGACCGAAATCACCGTGAAGGAGGCCCAGCATCCAATCCCCGTATTGCTGAGGCAGGGAGCGGTTAAGCCCCAACTGGGCGCGCAGGGCCTCAACTCGGTCGGGAGGCGCATTAAGGCCAGCCATAATCGTGGCCACATCGCCCGGCAGAATGCGCAGGGCAGCAAAAATGACCAGCGAAATAGCAAGCAGGGCCAGGGCGAACAGCAGGAGTCGGCGGAGAAGGAAGCGCATAGTCAGCTCCTAGCTGCGAGGCTGGGCAGGTCGAGCAAGCTGTGCAGACAGCCCGCTAGGCATCACAGACACATTCGGCTGCCGCCCTGCATTTGCGCTAGTTGCACCGGTAACTGAGCACCCGCCTGGGCTCGGTTGACTTGCGCCCGGCTGGTAGCTAACTCCCCACAAGGGCATCAAGGTCTGGTTCAGCGAGAGCGGGAAGCCCGAAACGCCAGCCAGCATAGCTGTGGTGATTTGATAGTTAAAGAGCCAGTCGGCGGGCGCATCTTGGCTCACCTGACGGGCGGCTTGTGCTAGCAGTTTAGCGCTCTCCTGACTACTGCGAGCGCTCATGGCCTGTTGATAGAGTTCCTGCACTTGAGGACTATCGTAGCCGTAGTAATACTTGGGATTGGCCCACTGGGCAAAATCGTGGCTCTCCGAATGGTCCACCAGCGACAAATCGTAGTCGCGGTTGGTATACACGTTCTGCATCCAAGTGGAGAACTCCACCACCTGCACTTGTAGGTCAATGCCTATGGGTTTCAGCTGCGAGCGCAACTGTTCGCCGAGCTCACTGCCGTACGTGTTGGCGTAGGTGAGTCTGAGCTTGAGTGGATGTTCGCTGCTATATCCAGCCTGCGCCATCAGTTCCGTGGCCTTGGCCAGGTCGTGCGGATACAGCCCGCTCAAGTCTTCGTAGCCCGGATCCAGCTTGGGAATAGGGCCACCTAGGCGCAGGTCTGAACCGCCGCGCGAGGCGATAAGCTGCTGGTGGTCGATAGCGTAACGGATGGCCTGTCGCACGGCCGGATTGCTGGTTTTCTCACCTTTGCCATTGAAAGCCAAGACATACTTGTCGGTTCCCTCCCCCACTTGCAGCTTGTAGCGGTCCTTGTCTTGCTCGAAGGGAGCCGTGAGGTTGGCACTAATCGGGGCCAGCACTTGCACATCGCCCGACTGCAAGGCGTTGACAGCCGCATTGTCGTCTGCAAAGTAGCGCAGGCGAAGCGTAGGAGTTAGGGCCTTGTGCTGCCCCCAGTAGTTGGGATTAGCCTTGAGCGTTAGGGAGTCGTTGGGCACGAATTGGGAGACCGTATAAGGCCCAGAGCCTAGCGCCTGGGTTTTTGAATCATACCGGGCGTTTTTTTTGAATACTAAGCCCGGCCGCCCGGAAAGCACCCACAGTAGGTCGGCGTATGGGGCACTGAGCTTAAGCTCCACGGTCTGCGGATTGAGGGCCCGTATAGAGTGGAAGTTGCGCAGCTGCTCTGCGTCGTGATATTTGCGCGTCACAAGTTCGGAGATAGACCAAGCCACATCGTCAGCGTCGAGCTTATCTCCGTTGGAAAAAGTAATACCCCGGTTGAGCTGGAAGGTGTAAGTAGTGGCATCTTCGCTGACAGTCCAGTTGCTTGCCAAGGAGGGCTGGACTTTATTGTTGCTATCTCGCAAAACTAGACTTTCGTACACGTTGCCAACTAGGGCCTGATCGAGGGCCGAACCTGACTGGTTGCGAATGTCGAGATTGGTGGGAGCCAGCTTAAGCCCAACGCTCACCGATTCGGCGAGTTGACTGCCGCTGCTCGCTCCTAACTTACGAACGTTCTGCCCAGCCCACAAAGAGCAGATAAGCGCCAGTGCCAAGCACAAGCTCAACAGCTTCCACGGTAAGGTATTGCCCCCTCGCGGAGCGTTCAACCGCTGATTTAAGAAGGCATCCGTGCTGGGCCCATCTTCTTGCGATAGGCTCGATTCGGCAGCCCCGCTCTCAGGCCCGGGCTCGCCTTGTGCAGTTGGGGTCGTGCTGCCTGTCGTGTGCACGCCTTCGCTACCATAGCTCATAAAACCACCTCAAAGTTGGTTGGCCGCCTTAAGGGTCGACCACCTCCTCTCAGTGTAAACCCCGGACTGGTCGCTTGCAGGCCAAGGCCGTAGAATGAACCAGTAAGGCAGTGCCCGCGCGAAATTCAAGGAGACTGGGATGCTTGTCGCCGTCGATATTGGCAATACCAACACCGTCATCGGTTTTATGGAGGGCGAGAAAGTTCGCGGCTCCTATCGCATCGCTACGCGCTCAGACCAGACGGCTGACGAATATGGCATGCTGCTTACCGACTTTTTGCGCGCCAGCAGCTACCGACCATCAGACGTTGAAGGCGTTATCATCGCATCCGTCGTGCCCAAGGTTATGCATTCCTTCCGCGCCGCTATCGTGCGCTATTTCGACCGCGAGCCAATGGTGGTGGGGCCCGGCATTAAAACGGGGTTGAACATTCGCTTAGACGATCCCAAATCGCTCGGGGCTGACTGCCTAGCTGACTGTGTGGGCGCTTTCGCCACTTACGGCGGCCCCGCACTCGTTGCCGACTTTGGCACAGCCACGACCTTCAACTACGTGGACGCGCAGGGCTCCATCCGCTCCGGGCTCATTACCGTGGGTATCAATTCGGGAGCTAAGGCCCTGTGGTCGCAAACTGCCCAGCTGCCCGAGGTGGAAATTACCAAACCCGGCACCATTATGACAACCAGCACGAAAGATGCCATGCAGGCCGGACTCTACTACAACTTCCTCGGCGGATTAGAACGCATTATCTTACAATTCCGCCAAGAGATAGATGAAGACTTCCGCGTGATTGCTACGGGCGGTTTAGGGCGCATTTTCGCTTCAGAAACGCAACTCATCGACTGCTACGACCCCGACCTCATATTTAAGGGCATGGCGTATATGTATGAGCGCACCTTGCAGCAGGCCCTGAAAAGCAGGCGCAACTAGGCCTACACCCAGAACAGTTGCTCAACTAAGTCAGGAGCTTAAAGGTATGCGTGAAGCAAATCGCATGGGCTGGCCGCTGTAAGGGTCTACGAAGCTGAGCTCTCGGGCAACCAACTGGAGGGGTTGACTGAAATCATCGTATGGCCGGTTGATGACTTCCGGGTAGAGGTCGTCTCCCAAGATGGGCAACCCTAGCGAATTCATGTGTACCCGAAGCTGATGGGTTTTGCCGGTGTGCGGATGGAGGCGGTAGGTGCGATGGCTGCTCCCCCGGCCGCCATTCTTGGCGAGGAGCAGTAAAGGACTAGTATCGTCTATCTCGATTGTTGTTAAGGTATTGGGATTGCCAATCACTTCGCGCGCCTGCATGCGGCCGGGTTGCTTGTCGATGCGCGAGCGGCGCTGCAGGGGGAACACAGCGGGCGGGTTCAGCGCGGTCAGAGTGCCGGTTGAGGGGCGCACGATAGGTCGAGCGGGTGCCAGACATTCGTAGACTTTTTCAACAGTTCGACTCTGGAAGAGCATTTGATAAGCCCCGCGAGCTTTGGGCTCCCGCACAAACACCAAGACCCCAGCAGTGGCCCTGTCCAAGCGGTGGGCAGGAATGATGTCGGGCTCACCAAAGCGCTGACGTAAGCGCATAAGAGCAGAGCTCAAGTACCACATCCCCCGCGGCGTGGTGGGCAAAAAGTGAGGCTTATCGATAACGATGATGCGTTCGTCTTCGTATAAGACGCTCAGCTCAAAGGGAATATCGGGCTCACTCGTGACCCACCGGTGCCGCTTAGAGGCCATTGCAGACCTATTCGACCGTTACTGACTTGGCCAGATTCCTAGGCTTATCTACGTCTAGACCCTTATCCTTAGCCATATCGAGCGCAAAGAGCTGGAGGGGCACAACATCGACCAAGGGGCTCATGAGCGTGGGGCAAGCAGGCCGCCAGAAAACCACGTCTGCATAGCGCTCAGCATCAGGATCACCCTCTTCTGCCACGGCAATCACAAAAGCACCGCGCGCCTTGACCTCTTCGATAGCTGAGATGACCTTGTTGTGGAGTAAGTCACGCCCGCGTGAAGACGGCACGATTACCACAATCGGTTCACCGGGCTCCACCAGAGCGATAGGCCCATGCTTGAGCTCGCCCGCAGCAAAGCCTTCAGTGAAGGTGTAGGCAATCTCTTTGAGCTTCAAAGCGCCTTCCATAGCTACCGGATAGCCCACATGGCGACCTAAGAAGAGGAAGGACTTAGCGTTAACCAAACTCTTAGCGGCGCGCGCGACAGTCTCAGTTTGCGTGTCGAGCACCTGCTGAATCTTCTGGGGCATGGCCTTCAATGAGTCCACATGCTGGTGAATCTCATCACGGAACATGGTGCCTTTGACCTGAGCCAAGTAGAGGCCAAGCAGATAAGATGCCACAATCTGAGCCACGAAGGCCTTGGTAGAAGCCACGGCAATCTCGGGGCCTGCGTGAGTATAGAGCACCGCATCAGACTCGCGCGGGATAGTCGAGCCCTGCGTATTGCAGATAGCCAATACCTGAGAGCCTTGCTCGCGAGCGTGGCGGAGGGCCATCAGCGTATCCATGGTTTCGCCCGACTGCGAGATAGCAACGATAAGCGTGCGCGGGGTCAAAATCGGGTCGCGGTAGCGGAACTCGTGGGCTAGCTCCACCTCGACCGGAATGCGCACCCAGTGCTCAATCGCATATTTCGCCACCAAACCAGCGTAGGAAGCGGTACCGCAAGCCACAATAATGATCTTGTCAATCTGACGGAAGGTCTCGGGAGCGATGCGCACTTCGTCGAGGTTCAAATCGCCGTTGGCATCAAAACGTCCGAGCAGAGTGTCGGCTACAGCCGTGGGCTCTTCGTGAATTTCCTTGTCCATGTATGAATCCCAGCCGCCTTTTTGTGCAGCCGAAGCATCCCAAGTGACCGTAAATCGCTTAGAATCAGTGACCTGATTGCCGTCAAAGTCAGTAACTTCGACCTGGCTACCACTAATGCATACAGCTTCGTCTTGGCCCAGTTCCATAGCTTCCTTGGTGTAAGCCACGAAGGCAGCCACATCGGAGCCGAGGAAGTTTTCACCCTCGCCCAAGCCAACGACGAGCGGCGAATCGTGGCGAGCACCAACGACGATACCAGGCTGGCGCACGTCCACTGCCAGAATGGTGAAAGCACCGGTCAGCATGCGAGCAGTGCGCCGTACTGCCTTAAAAAGATCGGGCGAACCGGTAGATTCAACAATTTCGTTGGCAATCTTGCCTAAGAGCTTGGCCACCACTTCGGTGTCAGTGCTCGAAGCGAAGGTATATCCCTCTGCTTGCAGGTCGAACTTCAGCTGGGCAGCATTCTCAATAATGCCGTTGTGAATCAGACCAATATTGCCATCTTGGCTAATATGGGGGTGAGCGTTCACATCGTTGGGCTCGCCGTTAGTAGCCCAACGGGTGTGACCTATGCCCGCCGTAGCGTCAGGCATAGGCTGAGCTTCTATATCTTGCACGAGATTGCTCAACCGGCCAGATTTTTTCCGCCAGGCCACGCTCTTCATTCCGGGTGCTACTAAAGCAACGCCCGCCGAGTCATAGCCACGGTATTCTAGGCGGCCTAAGCCCTGTAAGCACACCTCAAGGGGCTTACCGCAAACGGTCTGAGTACTTGATGCATATCCTACGATTCCACACATGACTCACTAGTCTATGCTGCGGCCTACCGTACTTACGCTAACAGCGGGTCTTCTTGCCGGAATGTCTACAAGACGGTCTGCAAGAAGGCCTGGAAGCGCGGGCTTTGCGGATGGTCAATAATGGCAGGGCCGCCCTGTTCCACTACCACGCCTTCGTCCATAAAGACAATCTGTTGGGCCACTTCGCGCGCAAACCCCATCTCGTGAGTCACGACCACCATCGTCATCCCCTGGGCCGCCACCTGCTTCATCACACCCAGCACCTCGCCCACCAACTCAGGGTCGAGCGCGGAAGTGGGCTCGTCAAAGAGCATGATTTGCGGGTGCATGGCTAAGGCTCGGGCTATGGCCACTCGCTGCTGCTGGCCGCCCGAAAGCTGAGCCGGGTAGTAATCGAGCCGGTCTCCCAACCCCACACGCTCCAGCTGCTGGATAGCCTCTGCCCTGGCCTGGGCCTTTGAAACCCCGGCTACATGCACCGGCGCTTCCATAACGTTGCCTAGGGCGGTCATGTGTGGGAAGAGGTTAAACCGTTGAAAAACCATTCCTATCTTAGAGCGCTGGCGGGCAATTTCCTTGTCATCCAAGCGCTGCAAGCCCTGAGCGCCGTTGATGCGCTTGTAACCAGTCAATTCGCCACCCACGATAATGTCGCCGGCAGTGCGCTCCTCCAGCTGGTTCATGAGTCGCAGCAGAGTGGACTTTCCTGAGCCCGAGGGGCCAAGAATCGCTGTAACTGTGCCAGGCATCACATCCAAGTCGATACCGCGCAAGACGTGGAGACCACCAAAAGCCTTGTGCACCCCGCGAACAACGATGGCTGGCTGCTCGCTGCCCTGTTCCGTTTGCTGCTGCTTCATCATACTGCCCTCCTGCATCTGCTCTAGCGTCATGCGTTCAACCCTGCCATCATCACTTGATTGACTTTGTCCACTTTTTGCTTGGTCTCAGGATCAGCAGACGTGTGGCCCTTATCTCCAGAAGGCCTCTTCCCCACAAGCGGTCGTGAGTCAAAGCCCTTACCGTAGTGCTTCTCCAATCGAGCTTGGATGACCATAAGCACGGAAGTAATCAGCAAGTACCAAATGCAGGCCACTATAAGCAGCGGTATGGTCTTGTAAATGCGGTTGGCGATAGCGTTGGTAGCAAATTGCAGCTCAAGAGTGAAGGGCACGGCCAGGGCCAGCGAAGTAGTCTTGAGCATACCGATGGTTTCATTGCCGGTAGGCGGCACGATAATACGCATAGCTTGTGGCAAAATTACCCGTCGCATAATCATGGACCGGGGCATACCAAGGGCTTGCGCCGCCTCACTTTGACCCGGGTCAACTGCTTCAATACCAGCGCGCACAATCTCAGACAAGTAGGCAGCTTCGTTGAGTCCCAGCCCTAAGACCGTAGCAAGCGTAGCATTGAGCACATCTTGCGTATTGATCGAGAAGAATTCAGGACCAAAGGGGATGCCTAGTGCCAACTTGGGCACCAGCACTGCGAAAAGCCCCCAAAAGACCAGCTGCGTATAGACAGGCGTGCCGCGGAAAAACCAGATAAAGAACCAAGAAACCCAGCGCAATACAGGATTGGCAGACTTGCGCATGACCGCTAAAACGATCGCCAGCGCCGTAGCCAAGACCATCGCGTACACCGTGAGCAGCAAGGTCCATTTGATGCCTTCGAGCACATGCTCATTAAAGAGATACTTCCAAACGGTAGGCCAGTCAAAGTTCGGGTTCGTTACCATGCCGTGCGCCAACATAGCAACAAAAATAGCCACTATAACAGCAGCTACAATGGGCCCGGGCTTCCTTACCGGCCGAGCATGAATCCTGCCCGGTATATCGAGTCCGTCGTCTTTTTTGCGCCCAAACATGTCGCTCCCTGCTTCCCTACGCACACTTACGATTGCCAACCATACTGCTAGCTCCACACAGCAGCGAGCGGACCTCGTATTGAGACCCGCTCACCTGCCGCTGAGAGCTTCGTTTAATCTGCCACTTCCGGGTTGATTTCAGCCTTATCAATGGCGCCCGACTGCACGCCCCAGTGCTCCATAATCTTGCTGTAAGTGCCGTCGTCAATCAACTTCTGCATGGCCTTCTGCATAGTCTCAACCATCTGCTTGTCGCCCTTCTTAATGGCGATGCCTTGCAACACCACGTCAGAATCCTTGCCCAGCTGCTCAAGCTTGCCGTCGGTCTGCTTAATGGCATAGCCCGTCACCTGCGAATCAGCATAGAACACGTCAATCTTGCCTGTCATTACGGCGGTCGCAGCGTCAGTTTGCAGCTTGTAAGACTGCACTTCGATGTCTTTCTTGCCCTGCGCCTTGCAATCCTTGGCAAGCTTGTCTGCTGCCTGCTCCTCCATTGTGCCCGTCTGCACACCAATCTTGGATCCACACAAATCACTGTCGTTCAGATTCTTAGGATTGCCTTTTTGCACAGCGAAGGCAGTCCCAGCCTTGAAAGCGGATACGAAGTCGACAGCCTGTTCGCGCTCCTTGGTAATGGTAAACGACGAAATACCAGCGTCGTATTTGCTGCCAATAGCCGGAATAATAGCATCAAAAGAAGCTGAAGCCATCTTAGGCTTGAGACCAATGACTTGAGCCAAAGCGTTGGAAAGATCCACATCGTAGCCAATCGGAGTCTTGCCGTCTTTACCCACAAACTCACCGGGCGCATAGGTGGTTTCCATACCCACAGTGAACATGCCATCGTCAGAGACCGACTTGGGCACGAGTGCTGCAATAGCATCGTCTTTTTTGATACCAGAAACATCGAAGGGGGCCGGATGCGAGCTTGCAGCGCTGTCCTTGCCCGATTCCTGAGATGCTGGCTCGTCTGTAGTGCCACAAGCCCCCAAACCCGCGAGCAAGACAACGCTGATTACCGCTGCACCTAACGCTTTATACGACTTCATGACCCTGTCCTCTCTCCTATTTACAACAAGCCCGGCACCGTCAATTCCGTCGATATTTTGCCGACCAGCTCCCGTTGCCTGAAGACTATTATGCGCTGCTTTGCATGGTTATGCAAATGTATGAATATTCACTACTTTTATGCAGTTCAGCTTCGAAGAGTTTGCTTGGAAAAACAGCGAAACTGCCCTTCACCTGCGCTTGTGAGCGGTGCTAAAGCTCGGCGTGTCGCACTGAAGGCACTAAACACAAAAAGCTGCCCCCCCCCCAAGACAGCAAAAAGCCCCTACCTGTTCCCAGATAGGGGCTTGAGCACAATCACTTAGCCATGCAGATTCTTATAGCGCATAGCCCTGAGAGCCTCGCGCTTGTCTTGCTCTTCTCGAAGGGTCTGGCGCTTGTCATATTCCTTCTTACCGCGAGCCAGAGCAATGCTGACCTTGACTCTGCCGTCTTTAAAATACAAGCTCAGCGGCACGATGGTGTAGCCCTTAGCCTGCGTCTGCCGAGTCAACTTCTCAATCTGCTGGGCATGCAACAAGAGCTTGCGCTTGCGCTTGGGAGCGTGATTATTCCAAGTGCCATTTAAATACTCGGGTATGTTGGCCCCTTCTAACCAGACTTCACCAGAGCGGTCAATCGAAATGAAAGCCTCCACCAGCGAGGCTCTGCCCTCCCTGAGCGACTTTACCTCGGTGCCAGTCAAGGCAATACCTGCCTCATACTGGTCTTCAATCAAATAGTCATGCTTAGCCCGGCGGTTTTGGGCGATCAGCTTGGTACCTTGCTCCTTGGCCATAGCAATCCCCCTTCCTACAGAGCTTCGGCAGCCCTCCCAGCGAGAGCTAGCCACTATGTGACAAACTGGCTACGACAATAGCACGAGGGTGCCACTGTAGCACAAGTGACACCCTCACGTGTTGAACATATACCCTAGCAACTGAAAGTGCCGGAGACTCAGCTCATGAATCAGTAATGCACGTATTCGTAAGCGCTAGCATTGTAAACAATCGCAGAATGCGGGAAGGTGGCAAAACCAGTTCCACCCTCAGAAATGAGCACAGAACCGTCTGAGTTAACGCGTTCAACCACAGCCACATGCCCATACATGGGGTCGGCGGTCCAGTTGGTTACACGCTGGCCACGAGCAAATACCATAGCCGCGCCTACGTGCGGCGTATTGTTAACCAGATAGCCATACCTTCGACCACTGTTAGCCCAATCAGCGCCGTTGCCCATATAAGAGCCGACGGGCAGCCCAAGTTCAGAGCGGCGAATATAAGCCCAGAGTGTGCACTGTCTTGCAGGGTAAGCACTACCACCGACGGTGTTCCCAGTTGCGTGTCCGTAGCAGAAACCCGAACCGGAAGGGCACGAACCAGGTACAGCATAGTCCATACCTGAAGCTGCACCGCCGCCAGCTACAGGGGCAGGAGCCGGAGCTGGGGCAGCTGCAATAGGCGCAGTAGGAGTTCCACTGACTTGCTGAGCTCCGCCTGTGGCAGGATTCGCCGTCGCAGCAGCAGCCGACTGTTGTGCCGCCATAGCATCGATCTCAGATTTCATAGCCACAATGTCAGCGGCTTCTTGGGCGCTCTGAGACGTTAAGTTACCCTTCTGAGATTCCAAGGCTTCGCGTGCTTTCGAGCCTTGGTCACGCAAGGATTTCAGCTGTTCTTGCTTATCTTGCGCATCTTGCGCCGCCTTCTGGGCAGCAGCCTCTTCAGTATCGGCCTGCTTTTTCAGGGTTGCAATCTGCTGCTCAATAGCCTCTAAGCGATCCTTGCGATTCTTAGAAGTGCTGATGGTGCCAGCAGCATCATTTGCAGCATTGGCCTGACTACGCGTAAGAGCAGCGTCCGACTGCATTTTGTCTACGAACTGCTGGGTAGAAGTAGACTTCGTAACCAATTCCATCACTGTCGAAGCGTCGGAACCATGGAAGCTTTTGCGCGCCATCTGCGCTACCGAATCCTTGGCATCATCGTATTCGATGCCCGTCTGCTCAATCTTGTCTTCCAAAGCTTGCTTGTCTTTGCGCGCTGCATCAAGTCGGTCGTTAGTAGCTTTTGCCTGACTCTTCGCTTGGTCAAGCCGCTGCTGAGACTCGGTCAAAGCCTGCTGAGCCGCGGGAATCTGATTGCTGTTGAGATCGTCTAGAGCTTCGATCTGCTGAGCAAGTTCCGAATCAACTCCAGCTAATTTACTCTTCAAAGCTGCATGCTCGTTGACTTTTTGCTGGTATTCACCCTGCGTTACAGCATGAGCTGGTTCAGTGCTGACGACAATACTAGTTACCGTGGCAGTCAGCAGCGCACAGCAGGCTAGTGAGAACCCTAAGCCGGCTCGTAATCGCTTCATCTGCTTCAAGATGGTTTACCTTTCCTTAACACCTGTACTGCCATATTCTAGATGGCAAAGCTCATAAATTGCTGAGTGTGTCGCTTTCTTCGCCTGACCAACACCTTTTTAGCCAAGCCAGAAAAACGCCCAGATTACACCTGCAAGTAGCGGCGCAGAGAAACCGTAGAGGCGAGCGCAGAAAGCAGCATGGCCCCAAGAATCAATGCGGGGGCTAAGAGCCAAACCGTCGTTTGATTAATATAAGGCATCCACTGCACCGTTTGGGCTAGCCAATCGGTAATAAATACCTTCACGATGGCGCTCAGAGCCGCTACGGACAGAACCGACCCCAGTAGCGAGGCCACCACGCCTTCCAAGATGAAAGGTAGACGAATAGTCCAGTTTGAAGCGCCCACCAACCTCATAATCTCAGTCTCGTTTCGTCGTGAGGCAGCACTTAACCGAATAGTGGTACCCGTGAGCAGGATGGCCACCAAAACCATAACAGCAGCCAATACGATGGTAACTACTGTTGCCCTGTTCAAAATGTTAAAGACTGGGTCGAATATTTGGCGCTGATCTTGGACTTCTTCCACCCCATCACGGCCAGTCAAAACTTCGTTGACGACCTGATACTTGGTAGGATCGCTGAGTTTTAAGCGCAAAGAATCCTGCATATCAGCAGCCGTGAGCGTACGGCCCTGATATGAACCATTGGGATACTGCTTGAGGAAGGTGTTCTTGTAGAAGTCTTCCCGACTCTCATAGCTAATCTTTGATACAGAATTACCCAATTCGCTGTGAATAATATTTTCCAAATCAGCAATCTGGGCCTGCGAAGGTGCCTTGCCCGTAGAGCATGAAGCCGCTTGGCTTGCGCCGTCAGGACACATCCACACTACTACCTCGACCTGTGTGTACCAGTCGCCCTTGGCTTTGGCAATCTGCGCCTGCATGAGCCCGGAAGCACCTATAAAGAGGAAAGAGATGAAAGTAACGAGCATCACCGAGAGAATCATAGAGCCGTTGTGTTTGAGGCTATCCCAGGTGCCAGAAAGAATAAACCGCAATCTCATTGTGCACGCTCCTCTACTTCATCATCAACAGACTCTTGCTCTTGAGCGTCCTGAGCTGCGCTTTCACGAAAATCCGATTCTTCTTGCTCTGCGACAGCCGACGGAGGCGTAGGAGGCACCGGCTCAGCAACTTCAACGCGCTCTTCCTGCTCCTGCTCGTCCAAACGCAATCCCTTACCCCATGTGAGCGTTTGTTCAACTGGCGCAAAGACTTCACCGTAGCGGCCCGTCCTGCCGGAATGCACAGAGGATGCCAAGCGAGCGATTCCTTCATCACTGAATTGACCATCGGCGGCCGGAAGAGCGGCAGCTGGGTCGATAGAAAGCGTCTCTGGGCCTAAAGCCTGCTGAGCTTTGGCTTCTACATCGGCGTCGGGGAAGAACTTAGCAGAATCGTAAGAACCGTGGCGTTCGTCGCGCATAATTTTACCGCCGTGCAGCTCAACTACACGCTTGCGCATAGAGTTCACGATTTCTTCGTTGTGGGTAGCCATTACAATTGTGGTTCCCGTGCGGTTAATGGCATCCAACACTTCCATAATGCCCAGCGAAGTAGTCGGATCCAAGTTTCCGGTAGGCTCATCAGCCAGCAGAATGCCAGGGTGATTCACATAAGCGCGAGCCAGAGCCACACGTTGAGCCTCACCACCGGAAAGCTCGTGGGGGTAGTTGCGCTCTTTGCCAGTCAAGCCAACAGTCTTGAGTACCTGTGGCACCAAGGTTTTGATAGTCGAACGGCGAGCACCAATCACTTCGAGGGTAAAGGCCACATTCTGCCAAACAGTCTTATTTGTTAGCAGCTTGTAATCCTGAAACACGAATCCGATAGAACGCCTGTAGAGCGGAATTTGGCGGCTCTTGAGCCTGCGCAAATCATTACCGGCTACCCGAATCTCGCCTTCAGTAGCTTCCTCTTCTCGCAAGAGCATACGCAAGAGAGACGTTTTACCAGAGCCGGATGCACCCACAAGAAAGACAAAATCGCCGCGTTCAACCTCAAGATTGATGCCATCTAAGGCTGGACGTGTCCCCCTAGGGTAAATCTTGGTCACGTCTTTAAGTGAGATCAGTGCCATACCCTCTCCATTCCATTGCGGTTCAATGCCTAAGACTACATGAGCTCTCTGAGAAGTGCGCTGGCTCCTAGAAGTATTCGCTCGAAAGTATCACGCACTCCAAATTCCCTTGCGATGCCGTCGCTAGGCTACCTACCCTCTTGTTCAGCTTGTTCCTGCCTGCGCTGCTGATGACGCCAGCGAATCCCCGCCTCAATGAAGGCATCGATATCGCCGTCAAACACAGACTGAGTCTGCGAAGTCTCGTAGCCAGTTCGCAAGTCTTTCACCATCTGATAAGGATGAAGCACATAAGAGCGCATCTGGTCTCCCCAAGAGGCTTTAATGTCTCCGGCAAGTTCCTTCTTCTTCTTGGCCTCTTCCTCATGGCGCAAGACCAAAAGTCGAGACTGCAAGACCGCCATAGCAGCAGCGCGGTTTTGAATCTGACTGCGCTCATCTTGCATGGTCACCACAATGTTGGTGGGCAAGTGGGTAATACGCACGGCCGAGTAAGTCGTATTCACACCCTGACCGCCAGGGCCAGAAGAACAGTAGGTATCCACCCGAATGTCGGAATCAGGCACATCAATATGGTCGGTAGGCTCCACTAGAGGAATGACCTCGACAGCCGCGAAGGAAGTCTGCCGGCGCCCCTGATTATCGAAGGGCGAGATGCGCACCAAACGGTGGGTTCCACCCTCTACAGAGAGACGCCCGTATGCGTAAGGCGCATCCACTTGGAAGGTAGCAGACTTGATGCCCGCTTCTTCAGCGTAAGAAGTGTCTAACACCTTCGTCTTGTATCCATGACGTTCGGACCAGCGCAGATACATGCGCAGGAGCATTTGTGCCCAATCAGCAGCATCCACACCGCCTGCACCAGAGCGGATAGTCACCACCGCGGGGCGCTCATCATATTCGCCGTCGAGTAAGGTCTGAATCTCCATATCGGCCAAATCTTTGCCAATGGATTCCACTTCGGTCTGCGCTTCGTTGAGCGTATCCTGGTCGTTTTCTTCGCGCCCCATCTGCTCAAGCGTTTGTACATCTTCGAGGCGGCTGTGGGCCGATTCGAGCTTGCGAAGCTGAGATTGGAGAGCGGAAAGTTTGCTGGTTACCTGCTGAGCGTGCTCCTGGTTATCCCACAATCCGGGAGCACTCGCCTCTTGTTCGAGTTCATCTATCCGCGAGCGCAGGGCATCTACATCAAGCGCTTTCGCAATCATCGTATATTTGGCCTGAGCTGCATTCAGGGCCTGAGAAAAATCAAATTCTGCCATCTGTTGTGTTTCTTTTCACTGGAAAATGTGCGCTGGTTTTGGGTTCGCTCCAGCGGTCAAAGGTCGTGATTGACGGCAGTGGCGCCTTGCTCGCTATAGATATTCATAGTTCTTCTAGTCTAACGAGAGCCGGCCCCAAATGTGGGTACCGGCTCTGCCCGTCGAGCTATTACTCGTCGCGCGCGGTGAGAATAATCGGATCACCCTCAGTAATGGCAATCGTATGTTCAGTGTGAGCGCCGCGAGAACCGTCTTCAGAGCGAATAGTCCAACCGTCATCTGGATCCTGGAAGATTTCGTCGGTCGTTGCCATAAACCAAGGCTCAATGGCAATCACCAAACCCGGACGCAGCTTGAAACCATGATGGGCCACACCATCGTTGGGAACTAGCGGGTCACCATGCATAGCATGCCCCACGCCATGACCGCCAAACTCCACGTTCACACTATAGCCCTGTTCATGAGCCACGGCACCAATAGCTGCCGAAATATCGCCTAGACGATTGCCAGAGCGAGCTTGATCAATACCAGCTTGCAGAGCATCTTCTGTAGCCTTAATCAAACGAAGGTCCTCGGGGTCTGCATGCTCGCCGACCACTAGGCTAATGGCAGAATCGCCCACCCAGCCGTCTACGTTAATTGCCAAATCCATCGATAGCAGATCGCCATCTTTCAAAACATAGTCAAAGGGCACACCGTGCAATACAGCGTCGTTGACCGACAGGCAGATGTAATGGCTAAAGGGACCAGTGCCGAAGTCTGGAGCATAGTCCACGTAGCAGGAAGTAGCGCCCTTGCGCGACTCAATCTGGCGCTTCACATAATCGTCGAGTTCAAGCAGGTTGACTCCTGGCTTAGCCATGCCTCTCAGGTTTTTTAGGATAGAGCCAACAAACTTGCCCGCAGGCTTCATTTGTTCTACTTCTTGCTTTGTTTTAATCTCAATCACTGCTCGTCGGTCCTTTCACGCGCAACTACTGCTTTACACTCTAAGCCCAAGGCTGCCCTATGCCAAGACTCAGCGCTGCTTACCGAAGGTAAAAGCGCGGATAAGAGAAGAAATTCCCAAAATTACTAGAGCACATCCACCGAAAATGACCAGCAGAACGGTAGAGCTTAAGGGGCTGATTAGGATGAAAATACCAGCGACAATAGAGATAACCGCACTGAAGATAGCCCAACCGTTGTGTGACACGGCCCAAGTTTCAGCCAGGGTTACCACACCTTCCATAATCCAGCCAATGCCCACAATAAGCGTGACCATAACGAGCAGAGTAGAGGCAGATAAGGCTGTGTTCTTAATGACAACTACGCCACCGATTGATAGCAATAGACCTACCAGAATGCCCAGTACTCGCCAGCCTCCAGGCATGCCCTGGGCCACCAGTGACGTTACCAAGCGCACGAGGCCCGAGATGATGAAGTATATGCCTAGGGCCACAGTGAATACAATCAACGTCTTACCGGGCACAATAAGGAGCGCTAGGCCAATAATCAGCGCCACAGCACCGACTATGCCGGTTACCATGCGCACCATATTGATAGACTTTTGAGACAACTCCTCTACAATAAGCTTGAAGGGATCGCGCGGCGGCATGTAATATCCTTGATTAGGCCGGTATCCCTCCTGATTGGAATCCTGCTTCTGGCCGTTGTACTGCTCCTGATATTGGTCTGAACTCTGATATTGACCGTTGTACTGGCCGTTGTTTGGATCGCTCATAAGCGCTTCCTTTCATTCGTTCATACTCCAACTCGTCTTCAGTCTATTCCTTTTGATGGCAGTGTATGTGCAGTTACGCACTCAGCCTTTACTCCTTTTGAACATGTACATTTTTGTGTGCCTCCTCCTTGCAGCAGACTGGAGCGAGGGTTAGGCTTGAACAGTATGGATAATATACAGCTCAAGTCCGGCCTCGATCCGGCATCGTTCTCCTCCGTCATCGAACCCAAGAATGACCTCTTCCGCTACGTGAATGGCCCTTGGATTGATACCTATACCCTGCCAGCAGACCGCTCCCGGTTTGGTTCCTTCGACCAGCTAGCGGAGAATGCCGAGGCACAGATTCGCGATATTCTCGAAGATCCCGACTCCCCCGCTACCAAGTCTGCCGCGATTTACCGCAGTTTCCTCAACACGGAAGCTATCGAACAGGCTGGCCTCAACGCCATTCGCCCCCAGTTAGAGCGGATTGACCAAGTCTCCAGCAAGCATGACTTCGCGCAACTGCTGGGCAGCATGAGCCCCCGCGGCGGCTCCGACTTCTTCGGCATGGGAGTCTATGGAGACCCCGGCAATCCCGAGTTCAACGTCATCCATATAGCCCAAGCTGGTATTGGCCTGCCCGACGAAGCTTACTACCGCGAGGATCGGTATGAAAGCATCCGCCAAGCATACGTAGTCATGATTGCTCAGATGCTGCAACTGGCTGGATATGCCAGCAACGAAGCCGAGGGGCAAGAACAGGCTCAACGTTTCATGGCTTTTGAAACGAAGCTTGCGGCCCAGCATTGGGATAACGTGGCCACTCGAAACGAAGACAAGACCTATAACCCCACCTCCTTTGATGAACTCAAGTCTGCCTTGAGCAATTTCGATATCCAAGCCTGGGTTCATGCCTGGCAGGAGTCCTATGACGCCAGCGAGAGTGCAAAAACTCAGCCAGTTAACTTGCAGCAGGCTTTGGAACACACGATCGTCCATGAGCCTAGCTTCTTGCAAGGTTTAGACGCGCTCTGGCAGGCTAGCGACTTGGAAGACTTGCAGCTTTGGGCTCGGGTTCATGCCATTGTGGGCCAGGCTTCATACTTGAGCCGCGACTTTGACCAGACGAGTTTTGACTTTTACGGCAAGGTCCTTTCCGGCTCCACGCAGATGCGAGACCGCTGGAAGCGAGCAGTTTCCTTGGTCAACGGCATCTGCGGCGAAGAGGTCGGCTTAGAATACGTCAAGCGTCACTTCCCCGAATCCTCCAAGGAACGCATGGAAGAACTGGTAGCCAACTTGATTGACGCCTACCGCGCTTCTATTTCGACTTCCGACTGGCTGAGCAGCGCCACCAAAGACAAGGCTCTCGACAAGCTGAGCAAGTTCGAGCCCAAGATTGGCTACACCAAGCAGTGGCGAGATTACAGTGCGCTCATGGTCTCTTCCGATCAGAGCTTGGTTGAGAACATGCTCCAGGCCTCTCTATATGAGAATGGTTATCAGTTCGCCAAGGTTGGACAGAAGGTCAACAAAGACGAGTGGCTGATGAACCCGCAAACTGTCAACGCTTACTACGAGCCTTCGCTCAACGTAATCGTCTTCCCTGCTGCCATCTTGCAGCCTCCTTTCTTTAACTCACAAGCAGACGATGCCGCTAACTACGGTGGTATCGGTGCTGTAATTGGTCACGAAATCGGTCACGGCTTCGACGACCAAGGCAGTAAGTACGACGGCGATGGTCGCCTCAACGACTGGTGGACTGAGCAAGACCGCCAGAACTTTGAAGAGCGCGCCGGCAAGCTGATTGCACAATACAACGGGTTTGTGCCCCAGCAGTTGGCCGACAAGTATGCTGACACCCCCGGTCAAGCTCCTCACGTCAACGGTGCTCTCACCATTGGCGAGAACATCGGAGACTTAGGCGGCGTAAACATCGCGCTCAAAGCCTACGCTTTCGCCATTCAAGAGCAAGCCGGCCAAGAGCAAGATGCTTCCCCTGAGGGTATCGCCCAAGCCCTTGCATCTGCACCGGTTATGGATGGATTCACCGGCCTACAGCGATTCTTCCTCTCTTACGCCTCCATTTGGCGCTCTACCCAGCGCGATGAACTGGCCGAGCAGTACTTGCAAATCGACCCGCACTCGCCCGCTGAGTTCCGCACCAACGGCATCGTCTCGAACGTCGACAAGTTCTATGAGGCCTTCGACGTAACCGAAAACGATCAGATGTGGCGGGCACCGCAGGAGCGTGTCAGCATCTGGTAATCCGATTTAGAGCGCCAATTCACCTCGCACCGCTCAGCTTTAGAAGGCATCTGGGACCATCTCAGGTGTCTTCTTTTCATTCACCAGGCTTTCGCTACTGGTATGAGCATCCTCGAATGGGTCATCTGGCAAGGGCGGGCAAGCAGCAGCAGGTTGAAGGCGAGGAGATTCTTGGAGCCAAGGCGCTTGTGCGGGCGCTTGTATAGGAAGCTGCGAAGATTCTCTGCCCACACGTTCTTGTTGACTTCCCGCCTGCCCATTTGCCCCTGAGCCTGCGCCGGCGTAGCCCTGCTCGTCTGGTCCTCCACCGCTTTTCACCCGTTGAAAAGTCGAAACACCCATCGCCATGTCGTGCCCGATACCATCTGCTTCAAGCACCAAAGCAGAACGCTTCTGCCCTTCCTTGGTCCACTCTTCGGTTGAAAGCGAACCGGTTACCAAGACTGGGTCGCCCTTATGTAGTGACTGTAAGACATTGTTTGCCAGCGTTTTGAAGGCCTTTACTGTCATCCAAGTGGTGGGAAACTCGCGCCAGGCCTTGGTTTTAGCATCGTAATACCCGTCCGTTGACGCTAGGCGGAAGGTGCACACTGCCGTACTACCTTCTTGCCCAATGCGTACTGGGTCTTTGCCCACAAATCCGGCAATCGTTATTCTCGCTTGGTGCATGGCCATCTTGTGCCTACCTTTTCTTCATTCATACTCGCGTCTATTGATTCCACACTTAAGTCTTCTCAGTGTGGACCGCTCGGGCTCAGGTCGGTCGGCTGCTCGTGTCTGCGAGGGGAGAGAAAAGCATAACGCCAACAACCCCTTGCGACCCGAAGCCCTGCGGTAGGAACCATCATGCTCTAGTCTGACCAGCCAGTGCCAGCCCAAATAAGAATGTGGTCGAATGTGACCCTCATTCAGCAATTGTGGATAAGTTCACTCTTCACACTCTTTCGCCAGTCAGATGCGGAGCATAAACTAAAAGCACAAGCACTTGTACGAGAGGACGGGCATGGCTTACACTTTCATCTCTTGGAATATCGATTCCCTCAACGCCGCCTTGGCTGGTTCCAGTGACCGCAGTGCCCTGTCTTTAGCTGTCGTTGAGCGCATCGCCCAAGCCGCGCCAGACGTGCTCGCCATTCAAGAGACCAAGCTCAACTCGTCCGTTCCCAAAAAGACGGCAGCGCTCACCGGCATCCTCGCCCAGCGCTTCCCCGACTATGAGATTGCCTACAACACTTCCGAACCCCCAGCGCGCAAGGGCTACGCCGGTACGATGATGCTCTACAAAAAGTCTCTACCCTCCCCCAAGGTCTCTTATCCCTCCATTGGGGCGCCCGAGCCTATGGATAGCGAAGGCCGCGTCATCACCTTAGAATTCCCCGACTTTTACGTCGTAACGGTCTACACTCCCAATGCAGGCTCTGGCTTGGCTCGCTTGGGTGAGCGCGGCCTCTGGGATGACTGCTTCCGCCAATATTTGCAGGGCCTCGACCAGTCCAAGCCCGTGTTTGCGGGCGGCGATTTCAATGTGGCCCATGAGGAAATCGACCTCGCCAACCCGCAGTCCAATCATCATTCTGCCGGTTTCACCGACGAGGAGCGCGGCAAGTTCAGCGAGCTCTTGGCCGCCGGTTTCACGGATTCCTTCCGCAAGCTCCACGGCAGCGCCGCGCCCACTTTTAGCGAGGGCAGCAGCGAGCGCAGCATCTACACTTGGTTTGCCCAGCGAGTTCCAACCTCCAAAGCCAACAATTCAGGCTGGAGAATCGACTACTGGCTGGCCTCCAACCGAGCCGCCAGTGCTATCACCGCCTGCCGCCCTCTGGATACCGGCGCCCGCCTAGACCACCTACCCCTAGAACTCCAGTTCAGCCTCTGAGTTTTACTAGGCACGCCGTAACAACACTGCAAGCGCAGCCATTTAGCTTATTACAGATTCAGCAGCAGGCTTCCCAGCTGCCCTGACCGGTCGAAGCAACTCAAAACACACCCCAAGCGCTACAAGAATCGTTAGCACTACTAAGGTCCAGCCAGCGCCCTTGGCTTGTAAGAGAGCCGCGAAAGCAAGGCTAGCCAAGCCATCTGCCAAGTTGTAGGTTGATCCGAGAGCTGCGTTCATCGAAGATTGGAGACTTCCCGCAAATGCAGGCCCCACAAGCACATACGAACTCACAAACAACGGTGTCATAGCAGCACCAAATAGTAGCGCAGCACAGAAAGCCAACAGCAATGCAAGTATTGCAGGCAGGAAAGTCGAAACAGCAAATAGTCCTACGGCAGCAAGTAAGAGCAAAGATTCAAACTGATACTGGCGCGAATCACTGGCTTTTAAGCGCATACGCCCGAAGATAAACCCTGCCAGCGTACCCGACCAGCTTATAAGGCTCAGCAAGACTCCAGACAGGGGTTGACTACCAGTCACCCTCTGCGACCAAGCTGGCAGAACGATAGTCAAAGCGCTCATAGCCAACCCCAAGCAAGCAATAGGCAGCAGCAGTGATAGAGCGTTGGGAATCACATCTGGAGCCAACCTCAACTTGAAACGATGCCGCTCAGCCCTTGTATCACCTGCCAGCGCGGAGTTGGGCTCAGCAGCAATCGGAGTTCTCAGAAGATGCCGAGTCGCCGTTCCTTGTCTCGAACCCACAGCAATAATCAGTGCATTCCCCACAACCGCAAGCACTACTCCCAGCACTATAGCCCAATAAGGGTCGCTCAGAGCCCAAATGAGAGAGGTAAGCAAGGGAGTCAGCGCGAACGTTAGCTCTTCCAAGACGGAGTCGAGCGCATGCAAGGTCCGGCTAGCTGCTTCACTCGGAGTCAGCTGAGTCCACAGTTCTCGTATGACAGCCGGAGTGGGAGGCAGAACAGCAAATCCCATCGCCAGCAGAAGAGCACTGACCCCAAAAAGCGCACCACCAAGAGCTACAGTCTGCGCGGCGATGATGAGAGCACCGCCAGCAACCGCTAGGGGCAAGAGCAAACGAGCAGGACTCATTCTTGTTAGCAGCCGAGCCTTATAGGGTGCAGTTACGGCTCCCGCCAGCATGCTCACGGTTGAGACAATGCCAGCCTCCATAAATTGCGAGCGCGATGTATAAAAGGCCACCAGACCAAACGGAATCAGCCCCGAAGCTGCCCTACTGATGTTCGCCGCCAGAAGCATAGGTCCGATACTCCGGTCAGCAAGGAGACTCCGGTATGTTGGGAGATTGCTGTTTATCGTCATGCCGGTCTGCTTTCTTGGTGAAGCACCGGTCTTGATCACATCTCCACGGTGCCACGCAAGTTCTCGCACCTGCGCATTCCAGCTATTCCAACCCAACTGGCTTCTAGTTATCTGCTATTGTAGCCCCACTTACGTTACTGATTTCCACCAGTTACTAATTACACCGCCAGTGCTCTTACTTCCAGTTGCCGTAGCGGCGGAGGTTGTTTTCTAAGACGTCGGAGCCGGCGAACTCGCTCCAGTCGTATTGGGTCATTTTGACGTTGGCTTTGGGGGCGGTCACGAAGAAGCTGCTCTGCCCACGGCCGTCGCTGAGAGTGATGTCGGGATAATCCGCGTATGCGCTTTGCTCTTGCGAGCCCTTGTCGCGCTTCACAAACTCGATACCCGTGTCGTACACGCGCAGCTCGTTAAAGGTGTGCTTCTGCAAACTGGTCACGATTGTGCCAATGACCAAAAATATCGGCACAATCCACAAGAGCCCCTGAATAAGAAAATCAGCCATCGACGCGCTGAGATATTCGCGAATATAGTGCTGGACCTGCGGAACTCGGGTAACACCGAGGATAGCGATGCCTGCCACCCAGTATTCGATGATTCCTTTGAGCTTGCCCTTGAATCCATAGTCAGAAGTGAGCTTATGCTCTGAAACTAACGTGCGCTCCATAACTTACATCCTTTCCAAGTAGGCCACGAATACCTTGTCGAGCACCATGCCAGCTACGTCGTGGTCTTGTATCTGAACGATGCGATAGTTCTGGCCCTCATGTTCAACGACCATGCCCACCTGGTACTGCTCGTGAAAGCGCTTGATTCGCTTCTCTTGAAAAGCTCCACCAAAACCAGAAAACTCCATCTGCACCGAGCCGTCAGAGAGCGTTTTGAAAGTAGGCGTAAAGTTGTCTTGTTTCGGATGCAACTTAGCATAAATAAACAAGAAGATTACAGCGATTACAAAGAGGGCAATAACCGCAAAAGCGATAACGATTTCGGGGTCTTCAGACCACATAGTACTCATGGGCTCATAGTCCTTGTGACTCAAGTTTATATGCAGACACCCCCCGTGAATACGTTCGAGTATACACAAAACTGCCCACCCCGCAAAGAAGATGCTACACTGGCTGGTAAGTCTTGGGCCAAGCGGTCCTGCGCGCTCTCGGTTGGGGAACCGCAAGCGCAAAACACTAGCAAGTGCGAACAATCGGAACCAGTGCAAGATACGTGCAATTCCAACCGATAAGGGGTACACAATGCGTCGGGTACGCAACATCAGCGCCACAGTACTAGCGCTAGCCTTAACTATCCTGGGGGGGGGGGTCCGCTAGTTTAACGCGGCCCACGCTAGCACACGCTGACCAATCAGCACTCATAACCCCACCAACACCACCCGCCTGCAACGTCGCAACCGACCCCATCAGCCAATGCTTCAGCCCCAGCCTCGGCCAAGCCCTCGCTAACCAATACACCAGCGGTAACACCAACACACCACTACCCAATACCGCCCACACCCCCTACCTGTATCTTCGGAACGCTGGCATCACCGACCTCAACGGCATTCAACACTTGAGTTGGCTTACTGACATCATCTTAGATAATGACGAAACACCCGGTATTAGCCCAAATATATTGTCAGACCTAACCCCGCTAAGTGCACTAACCAACCTCAGACAATTGCAGACAAGAAATTGTGGCATTCGTAATCTCAACGGTATACAAAACCTCACCAACCTCAACATTTTAGACTTAAGAACGCTCTATTCAGGCAACACAGGCTCGCTTACTTACGACAATTTCAATGACATTGCTGACCTCAGCCCACTCACACCACTCACACACTTGCAAAACCTATATCTTTCGCGCGAAATCTATGACCCATCAGGGCAAAATAGGCCAGGCAGCATCACCGATATTCAGCCACTCACTCACCTCACCGACCTCACAAGGCTAGAACTGCAAGGCAACCAAATCAGTAACATCCAGCCGCTCAGCACTCTCACCAACTTAAGCATTCTCTACCTCGGTACCTTGTGGACAGCTGGAGCTGGCAATACAATCAGCGACATCACCCCTTTAAGCGCTCTAACCAACCTGACCCAGCTCGATCTCACCAACAATCGCGTCACCGACCTCAGCCCGCTATCGGGACTCACCAACCTCACCAGCCTCATTGTCGGTAATGTATCTGGAGATGCCTCCGTCAATCCTGTCACTTGCAACAAACCAGACAATCGCATCACTAGCCTCGCACCGATAGCGAACCTCACCAACCTCACCTCTATAACAATTGCCAATATGGGCATCGGATATGATAAAGCAATTCCAGGATATGATTCCAACAAGCCCGGCAACCGAGTCACCGACCTCAGCCCACTCACCGGACCCACCAATCTCGTAACCGTTTTTCTCGACGGACAACAAACCCTCACCGACCTCAGCCCACTCGCCAACCTACCCAACCTCAAAGACCTACATGCAACATCAAATAGCGTCAGCAGCATCACATCTCTCGAGCACCTCACTAACCTCAAATCGCTCTACTTAGACAGTAACCATCTGGGAGATACCGTTTTCACTACCATCCAAAACATGCCCAACATCAAACACCTAGGCTTAGGCGACCAAATCACCGACATCAGCGCTATCACCAACCTCAACCTCGAAAGCCTTTCCCTTAGCGGCAACCACAACATCAGCGACTGGGGCCTACTCGCCCAAAATATCGGACAATTCCCCAACCTTACATGGCTCACACTAGCGGATGACAACATCGACACCACAGCATTCAACACCATCATTCAAAACGGCAACTTCAGCAACCTACAGTCCTTATCCATGCCTAACAATCAAATAGACGACGTCACAGCAGTACGCCAAAACACAACCAAATTCAGCAACCTCGTTGTGTTCGATGTAAGTAGTCAAAACTTTCAATTGCCTGACAAGCCCGACTACGACGAACATAACCCCATGAGCCTCGGAGCCGCCACCATCAACAGCTCAGCCAGCCCAGCCCAGTACGCCCAACCCAACCCCGACATAGCCTCCACACCCAGCAAAGACCAAAACTACAATGCCAACACAGGCACCATGACATGGGACAAAACCATGCCCGGAGATTACAAATTCAACTTCTATCATTCCAGCCCAATGGCATTCGGCAATTTCATATACTCCGGCACATTCTCGCAACACGTACCCGGACATATCGTCAGCTTCGACCCCAACGGAGGAAGCCCAGCACCAGACGACCAAGCCCACCACACCGGCGAACTCGTCGCACCACCAAACCGACCCACCAACGCAGACCAACTCATTGAAGGCTGGTACAACACAGCCACCGGAACCAAATGGAACTTCGACACCGACACCGTCACAGCTGACATCACCCTACAAGCACACTGGATACCAGCCATGACACTACCCACCGCGGGCAGTAGACCACGGTTACGTATGACTGGGGTTGCTTTGCTTCTCAGCTCGGCGGTTACTGGTATTGAGCTAGCCCGTCGTAAGTGGAGATGTCAGCTCTTGCGATAAAGGTTTGCGGTAAAACTTTGCTGGCTAGGCTAAGGTTGTTCACTTACTGTACTCGCGGGGAATTAGCCTAGTGCATTGTGCTTTCGTAAGCTAGCTATCTTTCAGAGAAAATGCTCTGTTCCACCACACTACATTGGCAGCATCGTCAGTTTCATAGGCAAGTATGTAGCGCACAAGTCACGCTTTACCGAAGGACAATGCACAACTGCGGCAGGGCCTGTAAGTAAGACCTGCCGCAGTTTGATAGGGAATCGTTGGTACCGTCAGCTTATTGGAGGCCAGCAATCCTATCTGCGATTGTTTGCGCTGCTTCGGATTCGGAAACTGAGACCGAGTCGGAGCCGTCGCGGTTGCGGATTTCGATAGTGCCGTCGGACATGGTGTCACGGCCTACAATGGCAACCAGGGGAACGCCGATGAGCTCGGAGTCCTTGAACTTCACGCCCGGGGAAACCTTGGGGCGGTCGTCGTAGATGACCTCAATGCCGCGCTCTTCCAAAGCAGCAACCAGCTGCTCGGCCTTCTCGAAGACCTCTGCCTGCTTACCGGTAGCCAAGACGTGAACCTGAGCCGGGGCCACAACTGCGGGCCAGGCCAAGCCCTTGTCGTCGTGGTGAGACTCGGCAATGCAAGCCAGCACACGGGAGACGCCAATGCCGTAGCAGCCCATCCACACGGGCACGGCCTTACCGTTTTGGTCAAGGACCTTCAAGTCCAGGGCCTTCGAGTATTTGAGACCCAGCTGGAAGACCTGGCCGATTTCCACGCCGCGCTCGAAGCTCAGGGGGCCGGAGCCATCGGGGCTCATATCGCCCTGACGCACTTCGACAGCCTCAACCATGCCGTCGGCCTTGAAATCGCGCCCGTAGACCGCATGGAATACGTGCATACCTTCTTGATCGGCGCCGGTAATCCACTCAGAGCCTTCGGCCACGTGGGCATCCACCAAGTAGCGCACGGGCTCTTCGATGCCGTCTGCATCCTTGGCCTGAGGACCCAGCACCATCGGCCCAATATAGCCCTTCACGAACTCGGGGTGAGCCTTCAAATCTTCTTCGTTAGCCTCTTCAATCTCGGCAGGCGCAAATTGGGCTTCCAAACGCTTCATATTAACTTGGCGATCGCCCGGTAGCCCAATGGCCACAATTTCGCGCCAGGGCTTGTCGTGCTCGTCATCTTCAGCATGCTTGACGGCAATAATCAAGTTCTTCAAAGTGTCAGCGGCAGTCCACTCTCGCCCGTTCTCGCGGGGGTGGAGAGCGTTGGCCTGAGCCACCAGAGACTCAATGGTCTTGGAATCTGGCGTATCCAGTGCCTTCATCGCCGGCGTGCTCGTGCAGTCAATGCGCTCGACCGCAGGAGTCGTCAGCGCTTCCACATTCCAAGCCTTGCCCGAAGGAGCCAGCGCAAAGGTATCTTCACCAATGGCCAGTGGAGCCAGGAACTCCTCGGATTCAGAGCCGCCCATAGGCCCGGAAACCGCGTGAACAATCACATAGTTCAAGTCCAGCTTCTTGAAGATGCGCTCGTAAGCACCGCGCTCGTCTTGGTAAGCCTTCTGGAGCCCCTCCTCGTCGACGGTAAAGGAATAAGCATCCTTCATCACGAACTCGCGGCCGCGCACCAGTCCTGCCCGCGGGCGGAATTCGTCGCGGTACTTGGTCTGAATCTGGTACAAAGTTACCGGCAGGTCTTTGTAAGACGAGTACATGTCTTTGACCAGCAGGGTAAACATTTCCTCATGCGTAGGTGCCAGCAGGTAGTCAGCCCCGTGGCGGTCTTTCAAGCGGAAGATGTTGTCACCATACTCCTCCCAGCGGTGGGTGGCCTCGAAAGGTTCGCGCGGCAGCAGGGCCGGGAAGTGCACTTCCTGAGCGCCAATGCCGTTAATCTCTTCACGAACAACGGCCTCTACCTTGCTCAGAACGCGAAGGCCGAGCGGCAGCCAAGTCCAAATGCCAGGCGCAGCCTTGCGGATATAGCCCGCGCGCTGCAAGAGCCGAGCCGAGTCGACATCAGCATCGGCTGGGTCCTCACGCAGGGTGCGCAAAAAGAGTGTTGACATACGTAATGCAGTGGATTTCATACCCCAAGAATATGCGCTTTCAGCGACAAGCGCAGGCCTCGGCAGCGCAAAGCACGCAAACTCGCTGTGCGGCGCAAACGAGGCAAATACTACTTCCGCACAGCAGCATGCTACCGTAATATCAACGAAAGGCAAGGATATGGTAGATTACAGCCACAGCATGAGTTCTCGGACAGACCAGGAAAGCATGCAGCTCCTGCTCAGCGCAGACCCTTCGCAAGCCGCTATCGAAGCGTATATCGGCAAGTGCGAACTGCATCAATTCCGCGCCGATAACCAGCTGACCGGAGTGCTGGCGCTGCTGCCAACTCGGCCAGAAACGATGGAGATTGTCAACATTGCGGTAGCGCAAGATTACCAGCAGCAGGGCTTAGGAACCCACATGGTGCGTTTTGCCCAACAACGAGCCGCGCAATTAGGCATGAAACGGTTAGAAGTCGGCACAGGCTCAACCAGCTTCGCCGCCCTAGCCCTCTACCAAAAGTGCGGTTTAAGAATGAGCTGGATAGACCGCGACTATTTCGTAGACCGCTACCCAGAGCCGCTCACAGAAAACGGCATCCCCCTACGCGACATGGTCCGTCTCTCCTGCCCTATCCCCTGTGCCACCTTAAACGAATAAACTTGCTGAGCATTTTCCTTGTTTACTCCCTTTTGAAAAGTTCAAGGCGACGATGACCGCAAAACTCACTCAGTAGTTTTGTTCAACAATTGCTTATAGCCACCTTTTAGAGATATAATAGATATATCATAGATACAAAGGGGGTGATATGGATTCGAGTACGACCCTAAGAAAAGCATGACGAATCTCGCCAAGCATGGCATAGATTTTGAGCAAGCCCAAGAGTTGTGGGACAACGACATCGTTACGTTCGCAACAAAGCCCATGAATGACGAGGCGCAGTACCTTAACCTTGGAATAATTGCTGGCAAACATTGGACTGCCATTACTACCCTACGCGGTAATCGTATACGTATTATCTCTGTACGACGTTCCAGAAAAAAAGGAGGAAAGTATTTATGAGAGCACACAAGCAAGCCATAACAGCGGCTGAAATCGATCGCAGATTCGACGATGGTGAAGATGTTACCGAGTTCTTCGACATGGAACACCCCATACTTACCGCAGGCCGCAGCACTAAAAAGGTCAATATGACTATGCCCACATGGATGATACGCGAGCTCGATGCGCAGGCTTCCTCGCTTGCGGTCAGCCGCAATGCGGTCATCAACTTGTGGCTATCCGAGAGACTTCAGAGGGAACAAGAGCGCAGGCGCGAGCTCGTAGCCCACTCGTAACCCGTTAGAAGAGCATGTCTTGGTTGAATTCTTCTGGTGTTTGGCTTAGGGATTGCTTGGTGAAGGAGTCGGGGCCTTCGTCGGATAGGCGGGAGCAGGCGGTTTGGGAGTTGGTTCGCAGTTCGGAGTCTAGGAGGACTGCGTCGGGCGAGACTAGGAAGGCATGCTCGTTGATGCCGTTGAGGTAGAGGCCTTCTAGGGCTTCAACTCGGGAGAGGGCTACGTAGCCCATGC
Organism: Bombiscardovia apis; assembly: GCF_033095945.1. Classification (NCBI taxonomy): domain Bacteria; kingdom Bacillati; phylum Actinomycetota; class Actinomycetes; order Bifidobacteriales; family Bifidobacteriaceae; genus Bombiscardovia; species Bombiscardovia apis. Next base: position 1,390,341 of record NZ_AP026800.1, read on the forward strand.
CGGGGGCGAAAGTGCGGCGCAGGTCCATTACAGCGCGATCTAAAGTCATGCCCTGAGACTTGTGAATCGTTATAGCCCAGGCACAGCGCAGGGGAACCTGATTTACTGCTGCCAGCACCGCGTCGCCGTCCATCATCTCCCAAGCTGCGGGCTTCATAGTAACGATATTGCCGTTCTCAAAGGCTACGATGGGCCAGCCGCCCTTGGACTGCGGAGCGAAACCCTGCACAGTGCCGATAGAGCCGTTCACATACTGGTGGTCTTGATCGTTGCGCAGAGCCATCACCGCAGCCCCGGTTTTCAACTCTAAGCGCTCAGGAGCCAGCATATTCTTCTTGAGCCGGTCTACCAGCTGCGGGTCGCCGGACTGGGTGGCCGCATACCGGTGGGGTTCCTCCCCTATCTGTGAAAGGCGCAGGTCGTTCAAAGAATCGGCCTGTTTGTTGACTGGAAAGAGGTGCACAGCTACTTGCCCCGGGTCTGGCTGCTGGCCCATGCGACCCGCTAGAACGTCGTGGTCTTCTTGACTGACGGAACCCTCGCGAATATCGGTCAGCACGGTCAAGAGCTGACCGTCGTCTTGACGGTGCTGCTCAGTCAAATAGCAGACTACCGGATTGAGCTCTTCCCAAACCAAGGACTCGGTCACGAATCCTTCTGGGTCTTTTCCAGCTTGGGCGTAGCGTTCCCGAGACTCTTGGAACTGCGCGCTGGCAGCAATCATGTCGTTGTTGCGCCCCGAGCGGGAGACCGGTGGCAGCTGGAAGAAGTCGCCAGAGAGCACCACTTGGATGCCACCGAAGGGCTCGGGGCTGTGGCGAATCGAGCGACACACTTGGTCTACCATGTCGAAGAGCCAAGCGTGGAGCATGGAAACTTCGTCGATAATCAAGATGTCGGTTGCACTAATTTGGCGCTTGCGGCGGGTCTTGATGCGCTTCAAAATGCTGTCGGTCAAAACAGTGGTAATGCCCACGCCAGACCACGAGTGGATAGTCTGACCGTTGATGTGGGTGGAAGCTATGCCAGTTGAAGCAGTGAGAGCCACCTTGGCTCCGCGCTGGCGGGCCTCTTCGACGAACTTGTTCAAGACGAAGGTCTTACCCGCACCGGGCGCACCAGTGATGAAGGCGTTGGCGCCGGCGTTCAAAATGGTCAAGGCTTCGGTTTGCTTCATACTCTCATGCTCCCACCCGAAAGTGACGTGCGATTGCTCAAGCTTTAGTAATCGCTCTTGCTCGGCGTGGACGGGTCTTCAACAGGATTGCCCTCAGCCTCGTAGGAGCGCAGGAGGGAGGTCTGCTCAACCTCTTGAGCACCAGCCTTAGCAGCGGCTTCATCTGGTCCGGGAGCCGGAGCGAAGAACATATTGCGGTAGTAGCGCAGCTCGTCGGCGGACTCGATGATGTCTGCCAGCGCCCGGTGACCGCCATGCTTGGCAGGCTTGTTTTGATACACTGCGGGATACCAGCGGCGAGATAGCTCTTTCAGGGTCGAAACATCGATAACGCGGTAGTGCAGGAGGTCCATCAGATCAGGCATATAGCGGTCTAAGAACTTCTTATCGGAACCGACCGAATTACCAGCCAAGTGCGCTTTACCATGCTCCGGCAGGAATTGCTTGACATAGTCCACTACTTGGCGCTGGGCCTCTTCCAGCGGCAGACCGGACTCGTTCCATTCGTCGATCAGCCCCGAAGAGGTGTGCATGTTGCGCACAAAATCATTCATCTGGGACACAGCAGCGTCTGTTGGCTTAATCACTAAGTCGATGCCCTTATCGAGCACCTTCATATTAAAGTCAGTCGGCACTACAGAGACTTCGCACAACTCGTCGTGGAAAATATCCAGGCCCGTCATCTCGCAGTCAATCCAAATCATCCGCGACTCTTCGGGAGTGAACACTGCTTCGCTGGTATCGCTCATCTGCTTATTTCCTTCCACTCGTTACAACCCATAAGGGGCCCGACCCTCACACAATGCAAGCCGAACCCCTCAATCTACCGCTGACAGGCGACGATGCAGCAATGCTCCACCGTCAGCTGCCTTTAATCATGGAAACCGGAGTAGTTGGGGGCTTCCTTGGTCATGACTATGTCGTGAGGGTGGGATTCGCGCAGAGCTGCGTCCGTGATGCGAATGAAGCGGCCCTTTTCTTGGAGTTCAGCAATTGTGCGAGCGCCCGTGTAGAACATGGTCTGGTGGAGGCCACCGACCAGCTCGTAAAGGACGTAGTTGAGGGGGCCACGGAAGGGCACTTCGCCTTCCACACCCTCGGGCACAACCTTGTCGGAAGCGGTGACATCTGCTTGGAAGTAGCGATCCTTAGAATACGACTTCTTGCCGCGCGGGGCCATAGCGCCTAGGGAGCCCATGCCGCGATAGACCTTGTATTGCTTGCCGTGTAGGAGGACCTTCTCCCCGGGAGCTTCGGCAGTACCAGCCAAGAGCCCGCCGAGCATAACGGTATCGCCGCCAGCTACGAGAGCCTTAGCAATGTCTCCCGAATAGTGAATACCACCGTCGGCCACTAGGGGCACACCGGCGGGCTTGCAGGCCAAGGAAGCCTCATATACGGCCGTGAGCTGAGGCACGCCAACGCCTGCCACCACGCGAGTCGTGCAGATAGAGCCGGGGCCCACGCCCACCTTAACGGCATCCACGCCAGCGTCAATCAAAGCTTGAGCGCCCTCACGAGTGGCGACATTGCCGCCGATAATATCTACGCCTTCGAAGGCATGGTCGGCCTTGATGCGCTTAATCATATCGAGCATGAGCTTGGCATGACCGTGGGCCGTATCTACGACCAGCACATCCACACCAGCATCCCTCAAGGCGCAGATACGCTCCCAAGAGTCACCAAAGAAGCCCACAGCAGCAGCCACCCGCAGGCGGCCCCGCTCATCTTTAGTGGCGTCGGGATACTGCTCAGTCTTGACGAAGTCTTTAACCGTAATCAAACCAGCCAAGCGGCCTTCAGCATCAACCAGCGGCAGCTTCTCGACCTTGTTTTGCGCCAAAATCTCGTGGGCGTCTTCCTTAGTGATGTTGGCAGGGCCGGTAATGAGGTGGTCCTTCGTCATCACGTCGCTCACCTTGAGCTTGTCGTAATCGGCAGGCTCAACGAAGCGCATATCCCTATTGGTTATGATTCCCACTAAATGCTGGTTACCATCCACTACTGGCAGACCTGAAACCTTGTAGGTAGCGCAGAGCTTGTCGAGCTCGGCCAGCGTAGCATCTGGTGTGACGGTGAGGGGATCGGAAATCATACCGGACTCGGACCGCTTCACGATATCGACCTGGTTGGCCTGGTCTTCGATGCTTAAGTTGCGGTGTAAGACACCAATGCCACCATTGCGCGCCATAGCAATCGCCATCGGTGCCTCAGTTACCGTATCCATAGCAGCAGAGAGGATGGGCGACTTCATGGTGATGTTGCGAGTCAAACGAGTAGTGGTGTCGACTTGCGAGGGGATGACGTCTGATTCATTGGGAAGCAGCAGAACGTCATCATAAGCCAGGCCTAAGCGCTGGAACTTATCTGGAAGAGGCTGGTAGGAAGATGGATTATGAACGGTATTCTCTTGAGCCATAACGACAGCCTACTAGGGAGCTACGACGACGCTTACCACTTCTCAGCCCGGCTCTACACTACTCTGGCTCAGTCTTCCTTGCTGGCAATACGCCCCGAACAATGCTCGGCAGGTGCCTTCTTTGAAGCTGCCAAAGCGGCGTTTTCCTGGCGAATTTCCGGCATCCGCCTGCGGTAATAGGGGTAGAGAGTGGCCACCGTCAGCAGGCATGTCGCCACGATGAAACCCATCAGGGCGTAAGACGCTGGCACGAAGAGAATCGTCAACGACCCGAAGGAGAAGAGCGCCGCCCAACCCCACAGAATCAAGACAGCAGAAGGCACCGAGTGGCCAATACGCAGCATGCGATGGTGTAGGTGCATACGGTCCGGATGCATAGGCGATTGGCCGCGGCTCAAGCGGCGCACAATAGCCAAACACATATCGAGCACCGGCAGGAAAAGCACCAAAATCGGCAGCAGAATCGGCATAAATGCAGGCAGGTAAATACTGGTGTGAATGGTTGCCGGATCCAAACGGCCGGTCACCACAATAGAGGCACAGGTAATTAAATAACCCAGCAGCATAGAGCCCGAGTCTCCCATAAAGAGCTTAGCCGGGTGCCAATTATGTAGTAAAAAGCCCACGCACATGCCTACTAGCGCCACATCAATCAGCGTAGCCATAGAGGCGTAGGAAGGCGAGATGCGGGCAATGATATAGGAGTAAGCACCGAAGGCGATACCACCGATAGCTACAATGCCAGCAGCCAAGCCGTCGAGCCCGTCGACGAAATTCACCGCGTTAATAGAAGCCACAATCAGGAAGGCCGTAATGGCCATAGACAGGGAAGGCGAGGCGGTAACGAGCGAGCCCAAGGGCAGCGAAATAATCTGAATGCCGCCCCAAGACACGAATACCGATATGAGGAGTTGACCAGCCAGCTTGAGCATCCAGTCCAAATCCCACAAGTCGTCGGCCATGCCCAGCAGGCACACGGCAATAGCTCCTGCCAAAATGACCCAGGCCTGGTGACCCGACTCAAATAGCCCGGAAATGAAGGGAATACGCGAGGCGAAGAGCATGGAAGCTGCGAAGCCAATCAGCATAGCCAGGCCACCCATGCGCGGCGTAGGAACCGTGTGCACGTCGCGAGCGCGCACCTGCCCCACTGCGCCAATGCGGATAGCCAAGTGGCGTATAAGTGGAGTAACCAGCCAGGTAACACCGCCCGCTATTGCTGCTATCAGTATGTAAATTCTCATTGGCGGGCACCCTGCTCACGCTGGCCAGTCAAAGCAGCACGTATGCGCTCACTGCTGATAGCGCCCTCCCGCAGCACGGCAATACCCTCGCTCTGGCCGGCTGCTGCGGCCACAACTGTTGACGGAATCGGCCCGGCAGTAGGGCCTGCATCCAAATATAGGTCTACACTCTCGCCCAATTGTTCGTATGCTTCTTGAGCACTCTGCACGCTGGGCTGGCCTGAGCGGTTGGCGGAGGAAGCAGCCAGAGGCCCTACAGCCGATAAGATTTGCAGGCAGGCAGCGCAATCGGGCACGCGCACAGCCTGAGTTGCGCCGTTCTCTTCTTGCCGGAGCGTTTGCAGCTGGCAAGAGTCTAGCGCTTGGCAGATGGGCGAAAAAGCGCCGGGCAGGAAGGCTTCTGCTAGGCGACCTAGGGGCTCGGGCAGGCTCAGCCCCACTTGCTCGACGGCAGACACAGAGGGCAGCAAGACTTGCAAGGACTTAGACCTTGGCCGCTGCTTAGCCGCAAATAAGGCTTCGATAGCGGCGTTGTTGAAGGGGTCACAGACGATGCCATATACGGTGTCGGTAGGGATAACCACCAAACCGCCGGCGCTTATCACCTGTTTGAGCTGCGCCAAGGAATCTTGGTCTATCGCAAGCATCCGACCTGTCATCTTCCACCCGTCTCAATACATCCGTCGCCAGCCCTGCCAGCTTAGCATCTCTCCCCTATTGTGCCTCAGGCTAAGGAAGAAGCTGGCAAAACTAGTGTCAGTATGAGAAAGCGGGCACCGAAGCACCTTTGTAGATGCGGTTGATGGTATCGGCTACAGCCTTGCTATGGTAGGCATCCACAATTTTGCGATAAGTCTCATTGTTGCGCTGATCTTCGTTGGCCACGATGATGTTGACGTAAGGATGGTTGGCTGGATCTTTCAGGTCAAAAGGCACCTGGAAAATGGCGTCGGACACCTTCATGCCTGCGTCAATCACAAAGTTGGCGTTGACCACACCTGCCGCATAGTCGGGCAGAAGGTTAATAATGCCCGCCGGATCAGTCTGCTCAATAATCAAATGCTTGGGATTACCGATTACGTCTTCAGGCACCGGCGTGGTGGTTTTAGGATCGCGCAAGGTAATCAAACCAGCCCGCTCAAGCACTTTGAGAGCGCGGCCCAAGTTCGTAGCATTGTTGGGAATGGCAATCTTACTGCCCTCTGGAATGTCTTCGACCTTCTTGTAACGCTGAGAATACAGATTCATGGGCGAAATGTATGTATCGCCTATTGCACTCAGTTTATAGTGGTTGGTGGCGGAGTCATTTTCTAGGAATGCGTAGTGTTCGCCCGCATTTAAGTCGACTTCGCGATTGCTGAGAACTTGGTTCAAGTAAATGGCATCTTGGAAGGGCTTCATAACCACGTGAATGTTGTCTCCGCGCCGGTCGAGTTCAGCTTGCACTTCCTGCCAAATTTGATCGTCTGAAGAACCGATGACTGCGATTTTCACCTCAGTTTTACCCTGCTGCCCCCCATGGAGCTTGTAGGAAGTGCCACAAATTGCAATAAGAGCCACGATAATCGCTACTGATAAAGCGATAAGTTCTATCTTGGCCTTGCGTTTTCTACCTGCCTTGTTTGAACCAGCCATAAATTTCCTTCCTTACCTACTCCCCCACGAATAACGAACCTACGACTACCAAAGTTAGTGCTCCACCACTTCGGCTAGCAGGCGGCCAAATAGCTCAATTACTGCTATTAAGAGAACCAACACGATAATCGTGGCCCAAGTCACGTCGTACATATAGCGCTGATAGCCCAAGCGGATAGCGAAGTCGCCCAAACCTCCGCCTCCCACGATGCCGACCGTGGCAGTTTCGCCGATAAGCGAGATAACAGTGATAGTGCTCACGCGGATAATGGCAGGAATGCCCTCTCGCAAGTAGACGTGCCACACAATTTGCCAGTTGGTCATACCCATCGATTCAGCAGCCTCCACAAGCCCGGCATCTACCGAAGCTAGAGCCGACTCAATCTGTCGGGAGAAGAAGGGCGTAATACCTACAACCAGTGGGAAAATCGCTCCTCTGGGACCTATTGAAGTGCCCATCATTAAACGGGTGACCGGCACAAGGGCTGCCGCCAAAATTATGAAGGGAATCGAGCGGAAGAGGTCAATGAGCTTGTCCAAGACGTTGAAGAAGAAGCCATTGCGCTTGATGCCTTCACGACCGGTTACTACCAGCCCCACGCCAATTGCGAGCGCAAGCACGAAGGAGATAGCGCCCGAGACCGCAACCATAACCAAGGTCTGTACGAAGGAGTCGAAGAACTCCGGTAGGCGCGACGCTACGTTGGGGAACCAAGAACTCAAGAGATTAGCCACGGTTCAACACCTCAATTCCTACTTCGTGTTCACTCATATAAGCCAAAGCCTGCTCAACGTGCTCGGCCGAGCCTTCCAAACGCACAACCAAGCCACCCAGTTGGGAGCCTTCGACCACATCGACATCACCGAAAATAATGTTGACATCCACATCGAAGAGCCGAGAAATAGTGGAAACCATAGCCTGATTGACTGCCTTCGACAGGAAGCTCATCTTGAGGAGCACCTGCCCAGGCTCCAGCTGGACGATAGGCGACTCTTGCTCTATTAAGTCGCCAACCTTGTCGAGATTGGAGGTGGTTGCGACGAAAGAGCGAGTCAGCGGAGCCTTTGGCTTGGCGAAGATATCGAAGACCCTGCCCTCTTCCACGATGCGTCCTTGGTCAATGACGGCTAATCTGTTGCATATTTGGCGCACGACGGCCATCTCGTGGGTAATCATTACAACGGTAATGCCCAGTTGGTCGTGCAAATCGCGTAGCAGGGCAAGAATTGATTTGGTGGTGTTGGGGTCGAGAGCCGAAGTCGCTTCATCGCTTAATAGAATGTCTGGTTTGTTAGCCAAAGATCGGGCGATAGCTACTCGCTGCTGCTGACCGCCCGAGAGCTCGCCTGGATAGGACTGAGCCAAGTCAGACAAGCCAACCAGTTCAAGCAGCTCCTGCGCCCGGGAAGCGCGCTGGAGGCGGGTGAGATTGGAGTTGTGCAGGGGTAACTCCACATTGCCTAGCAGAGTGCGAGACGGCATGAGGTTAAAGTGTTGAAAAATCATGCCCGTCCGCTGGCGGAGCTCGCGCAGACCTTGACTATTGAGGCTGGCTACTTCCTGCCCGCGCACCTTAAGTGAGCCGCCTTGGTAGCTTTCCAAACCGTTGATGCAGCGTACCAGTGTTGACTTACCTGCGCCGCTGAGGCCGATGATGCCGAAGATGTCGCCCTTGTCAATATCTAAGCTGATATCGGCTAAGGCAGTGCGGTCGCCCTCTTCGTCGGAATGGTAGACCTTGTTGAGGTGCGACATGGCAATAACCGAGTTGCCTGCTTGCGTCTCTTGATTGACCACGCTTCCTCCCTCTTGTTCGATACCAGCGAATTGCTGGGCATCGAACAGCTTAAGCAGGGCCCTTACTGGTGGGCAAGCTAGGGGCTATAGAAGAAATCTATGGGAGCCTATCAGCGCGCATCACTAGAGCCCTGTCCTCGTATGCATGTCGGAGCCAATGTCCACTATGTGGACATTTATTGCTCACTGTGCGGACGACTGGCTGGGCGCCACCGGTGCAGGCGTAGTCCCCTGCTCCTTGCTCGCATTCTGCTCAGGCTGAGCCGGCTGCTGCTGCTTCTTAGCGGCAGCCCGGCTCGCAGCCAGGTCGGAAGCGCGAGTAGGTGCCTTCATAAAGGAAGTATCTTTCACATACTGCTTGCCGGCCATGATGTCGTATTGCACCAGCCTGTAATCCTCAAGAAGCTGCTTAGTCTGCTTGTCGAAGTTGCGAGCATCCATAGGCTTGCCCTGCGCATCCAAGTAGATGTTCTGCCCCTCAGGAATACGCTCCCAGCCCTGAATTTGATTCACCACCGGAGGCTCGATCGCTGAAACCTTGCTCTTGAGCTCGGTAAGGAAAGCCAGATAGGGCGAGACCTTAGCATTCATGTGCTGGGCCGCTTGAGTGGTGAAGAAGTTGGGCGAGCTATAGGCTGAGTCCGACAGGTTGGTATCGCGCGAGCCGGAAGCCTTGTTCGACCAGATGAAGTAATCCGTTAAATGCAAGGCTAGCGAATTGTTTTGATCTGCAGAAGCAGTGTTGTAGATACCAGGCAGATGATCGCCGTAGAAAACAACCGTAACTGGCTTCTTCAGCTGGTCAATCGAATCCAAGAAGCCGCGGGTTGCCTGATCCGTAAGATTCACGCCCTTGGCGTAGGTGCGAATGGAAGTCAGCTCGTCGTCGCCCAAAGGTTGGGCTCCCTCAGCAGCAGAGACTTGGAAGGGATTATCTTGATACCAGTCATTGTAGGGCATGTGGTTTTGCATGGTAATGACTTCCACAAACTGGTTGGTCTGCGTGGACTGCATCTCGTCCAAAGCCGACTGGTAGGCCGCTTGGTCCGAGACGTATGGCGAAGAATCAATATGGTCCTGGTGCGCAATAATATCTTTTCCGGCCAGCGAATAGAAGTGGGAGAAACCGAATGTCTTGTAGTTTTGGGCCCTAGAATACATGGAAGGCTCATAGGGGTGGAAAGCCTGAGAATTCTTGGGGTCTCCCCAGTTTTGATTGACCATAGGCATCCACTTCAAGTCAGGAATCACCTGCTGATATGGACTGGTGAGCGAGGGGTCGAAGTTCGACATAGACAGGCCAGAGAGCGCCTGGAACTCCATGTTTGCAGTGCCACCGCCGTAGCCGGACGATAGCATGAGCCCGCTCGTAGTATTGCGCTTAATAGAGCGGATGTTGGGCATAGGGTCCATATTGAGCTGCACGCCGGGCACACGAGTTGGGTCCGAATATGACTCCGAAAGAATGTATACAACCGTGTTCTCATTGAGGTAAGTAGCGCGCTCAGCATTAATCTTGTCTGCCTGTTTTTGGTAGCGCTTGACCAAATCCTTCATGGTTGCCTGGTTGTAGTTGCTGGGCTCGTCCATCACTTTAGGATTGAGCTGACGCGAGAAGGAAACGAAGGTACCGTTACGTTGGGAATCATAGACTGAATCCCACATAGACGGCAGGTCACCCATCCAGCGGGAGAAGGAATTAGCCCAAGTTCCATAGGTGCCTACAGCAGACATAAAGAGCGCTAGAACTACTGCGGGCACCACTACGCCGGTAAGACGAATCGAAGTACCCATACGCTTATTGCCAGTGCGCACTATCCGCCCCCGCCAGCGGTCCATGCGACCAAGCAAAACACTAGCCAAAATCAGGACTACAATGAGCACAATCGTAAGCACTATTAAGAAGAATGAACCCGTGGGAAGGAAAGACATGATATTGCCTGCGTCTGATTGCAAAAAGTTCAAGTCAGAAGGCAAAATGGTCTCGTAGCGCGAAGCCACCTTGAAGTGCTCGATAACGGCAATCACTCCCGCCGCAGTCAGCAAAATCGGTGTGGCTACCCAAAAACGGTTGGTAAGGAAGAGCAAGAGGAGATATACCAAACCAATTGCAAGCAGGTTCAAAACAAATACAAACCTGTGGTCCGTCCACATAGCTGAGACGAATCCCCAAAAGCCGATGAGCGGATTAGACAGCGCAACTCTGGAAGCACTGAGCGTGACTCCCCATTGCAAGAGAGCAACAGCGACAATGTCGAAAACCACAAAGAGTAGAGCATAGAGCCATACTGGAGGCGCGAACTTGCCTCGCAAACCAGCCACACGTGCGCTGCCGTCGTTCTTTGCCAGCCCGCTGCATTCTTTCTGCTCCGCCCCAGCTTGCTCCTGCATATTGTGTTCTGTCCCCGCCGATGGCTCAGTCACGCTCGAACCTCTACCTTCCTTTTCTACCGACACCTTTGATGATTCACGCATAAAGGCTCATTCTTCCCAATATGTGAGACATCTTTACTCTCATCTGAATTAGTGCACCTGCACAGGTTCAACGTCTACTTGAAGCGCTCGAGCAAAAGAGTTAGCCAAATCACCAATCCAATCGGCAAGATCTTGGTAACGAGCAGGCATTTGTTCGCTAACTTTCACTATGGGCACCGAAGAGCGCTCAGCTGCAGCTACCAGCTGGTCACTAACCGCACTAGCCTCTTGATCATTGAACACCAGCAGTTTGGCCTCTCCTGAACTCAGCAGGAGCTCGAACTGGTGAATGTCGGCCGGCGAAGGCTCACTCTCATTGGCAATGGCTTGGCTGAAACCGGTGGGCGTAGCGTCGACCAGTTGTAAGTCTTGAGCCAAATAGTCAGCCGCCGATTCTGTAGCCACAAACCGGGTCGCTTTCACTTGTTGACCTATGCGATGAAGCTGATCGTTGAGTTTCTCCTCCTGCTGATGCCACTCGTCGTACCGCTGGGCAAAATAGTCCGCTTCATCAGGACGCAAATCTTGGTATGTTTTCGTAATAGCTTTGGCTGCTTGAACGCGCGCCTGTTGGGAAAACCATAGATGAGGATTGTCTCCCGACTTGTGTTTGGACAGCGAGGCCACGTTAATCATGTATCTGTCGTTGTCTTCGGCAGCCTTACTGGCCCAAGCGTCATAGTCTGCTCCATTCACGACCACCATCTCAGCTCGACCAATCAATCCAATATCTGAGGTAGTGGGTTCGTAGTCGTGCGCTTCTGCATTGGGGTTAGAAATGACCGCCTGTGATTTGACCTTGTCACCGCCCAGCTGCCGAGACAGAGAGGCCCACTGCCCAATACTAGAAACTACCGTAATAGGGCCATTCGCTTTTTCTTGCCCAAAGTCGGCACCGGAGCATGCGCTTAGAGCCAGTATGCTAACGAAAGCAAGCGCCCCTGCCGTAGCTGCCCGTACTCGCGTGGTCAGTTTATGGGTTTTTTTAGTTTGCTGTCGCGAAGACATTGCACACAACTTTCTAGGCTCCGGTTTCCGCCCGGTATATAAAAAATCCCCTTAATGAGATTCATTATCATTAACTATAGCACGGACACCGACGATCCTTCAGGTTGTCATGCTATCCTTCTCCTGCTCCGTGAAAGATTAGCTAGCTTCCTTCACCTTCGATTCGAACCATAGCCCGATATACACTAGTTACAGAGAAAGGTTTCCATGCTCAAGAGTTTTTCACACATTCACTTGCTCATCGGCTGGCTACCAATTACGGTTTTCACCATCGCCGGACTGGGCATAACTGCGCTTATCGTAACTCAATGTTGGAAGCGCCAGTGGAAAACTGTGGGCCGAGAACTCATTATTACGCTCGTTGCCGCGGCTTGTGGACTCCTAGCTACTTGGCTCGTCTCTGACGTATTCATGCTTTTTGAAGTGAGCCTAGGCTGGATGGTAATTTTTGCTGTCACTGCTGGTTTTGCAGCCTTGGGCTTCGTTATCTCTAGCATCGTCTTCACCCACGGTTGGAAGCGCATCCTTGCATCAGCCATGATTATTGTAGTCCTCATCGCCACCGCTCTGCGCATCGACATGATTTACGGCGAATACACCACAGTTGGTTCCCTCTTCGCCGTACCCACATATCAACGCTTCGATGGGCGTAAAGTCAGCAGACCGGTAATGAGCGTGCAAGCATGGAGAAAACTTGCTGAAGACAATACGCTTCACACGTACCCCGAAAAGGGCCAATCCTTCTCCGTGGATATCGACAACCGTAACTCGCAATTTGAAGCACGCACCGCTGACATATACCTACCTCCGGCAGCCTTAAGCGAAAAGCCTCCGGCACTGCCTGTCTTCGTCTTATTAGCTGGCCAGCCCGGCTCACCAGACCGCCTCTTTACAGCAGGAGGCATCGAATCCATGATGAATACCTACGCAGCCAAGCACAACGGTCTAGCTCCCATCGTAGTCTCTCCAGATCAAAACGGCGCCTCCAACCGCAACAGCTTGTGCGTGGATTCTCCCATTCACGGCAAGGCCGAAACCTACCTTACGCAAGATGTGCCCAATTGGATTTCTCACAATTTGCCCGTGTCTACCAACCCTGACATGTGGGCCATCGGAGGCTTTTCGCAAGGCGGCACCTGCTCTACCCAGCTGGGAGCTCGCCACCCCAATATTTACGGCAACATGATGCCGGCGGACGGAGAGATCGGGCCCACTCAGGGTTCCAAAGAGTCCATGATTGCTAACTACTTTGGAGGTAATGCCCAAGCTTTCCAAGACCAAGAACCGGTCACAGCTATAGCCCAACACGCTCCCTCCAATCAGACTATTTTTGCCGGAGCAGGGGCCAGCGACCCCACTTCTGTCAAAAATATGACCACTATTGCCCAAGCCGGAAAACGGGCAGGAATGGAGGTAGTAGTTGTAGAAGCCAAGGGAACAGGCCACGACTGGCATGCTGTGCGTGCCTCTTGGGAACCAGCCCTAAACTGGTTAGGGGAACGCATGGGCTTGGGGGATATGAGTAAACCCTTGAGCGAATACAAGAATATTTCTGAAGTCAAGATAGAGCGTTAAACAAGGAAAGCGAACACTATGAGTGCAGCGCATGTAGGACCAAGCACTATGGAGAAGTCAGCCATATCGGTGTTGGTAGATGATTTAAAACACTGGCTGCGCTCTCACATGCTGGCAGTATCCACCACACTCACCCTTATAGTGGTCAATCTTATAGTGTGGCTTGTCTACGCCCTCCTGAGAGTGCCTAAGGCACGCAGGACAGGCCAGCCACTCTCTGACTTTCTCAGCCATTCGAGCTCTACCCTACAGCACGGCGGGGCTCGCCAGCCGGGATTAATTGAGCAGTTTATCAAACTCCTCATATCGCTTTTCATCACTGTTGGCCCCTTACAGCTCATCGCAGATTCTGCTCTGGTTCTGCTCATTTTGTGCATTGCCGAACCTCGCTTGGGCCGCAGGCGTACGATTGAGGCCTCGCTCATCTCTGCTATTGGTGGCGCGGCAGCAGGCCTACTCATTTGCTTTGGCATCCACCAATTACAGTCACATTGGACTTGGTTCATGCGTGTACCCATGTCATTGAACCCTGTCGTCTTAGTCGTGGGTGCTTTGACGGCGGCAGGATCTTTCAGTAATCTCTTGTGGCGTCGGCGCATCAATTTAATCGGCTACACTTCGCTGATTTTACTGGTGCTCTACACCGGAAATCCGGGCAACTACTGCGCATTGGCGGCGGCCCTGATCGGCCAGCTTGTAGGACGCATCTGGCATGGCCCCATAACCGACCGCGCTCTAGCAGGGCGACGCTCCTCTTACGAAACTCGCCACCTGCTCGGAGCTATCTCAACTGTGCTTGCACTGGGGCCGCTCGTCACCGCCTCGTCTAAGGTTAAGGCCGGCGTTTTCACACCTCTGGGCATGTTTATGGGACCTGGCCCTGCTGGCACAGACCACCTCTCATCCTGCCTCAAAACGAACACAGCAGCCTCTTGCTACGCCCAATACGGTCTCACCCGACCAGTATCTGCCACAACCTTCATTAGCCTGCTAGTACCCACCGCGGTAATGCTTGCCGTTTCTTGGGGCATTTACCACGGCCGCCGAGTAGCAGCTATGACCAGCATGGTCCTCAACGGCTTAACCGTAGTGCTCGCTCTGGTTTACTACCTGCTCGTGCCTATCACTCTAGGCGAAGGATTGGCGAAAGCAGTGCGCCACGGAGCTATCCCCTCCTTGCTCGTCATCGCCCTACCACCGCTCATTTTTGCCTACTGCATTGGCCACTACCTACGCTACTTCCCAGTTCGCACGAAGCCCAGCCGTCTACGCATCGGTTCACTGGTCATCGTGATTGGCTGGTTTGCCACAGCGGCTTTCTATCTTTTCTGCGTCACACTCTCCCCCGGTTCTTTCAAACCGCAGCCTACCTTTAACATGGCACTTGCTGAGCTACCCACCCGCTATCTGACCAACGGTGTAGCCAACCGCTTTAGGCCTCGTTTTAGCGCCCGTACTTTTACCGGCTTGGTCATCAATAATTCGGTTGGTTTCATTTTCTGGTTCATAGTTCTCATAGTGCTCCTGTCATGGATGCGCAGCTCGGTCTTACAAAACGAAGACGAGCGTCTCAAGGCCAACGCTTTGGTCGAAACCGGCGGCGAATCCATGACCTTCATGACTACTTGGGAAGGCAACAACTACTGGTTCTCTTCCACCGGCCACTCCGCCATCGCTTACCGGGTTCTCCACGGCATTGCACTAACGACTACAGGCCCCTTCGGCGATCCAGACGAATACATATCTGACCTCCACGAATTCTGGCACTACTGCACCGAGCATTCCTGGTCGCCAGTCTTCTATTCCGTACATAAGCCCCAGCGAGACGAATTGGTAGCCCACGGTTGGACTTCACTCGAAGTGGGCTCCGAAATGGTGGTAACCCCCTCAACTTGGGAGACGCGCGGCAAGAAGTGGCAAGACATTCGCACAGCCATCAACAAGGCCAAGAAGAGCAACTACCACGACGAGCTCTCCACCTTTAACGATGCCCCTTGGGATGTGCAATCCCAGATTGTGGCTATCTCTGAGCAGTGGGCCGAGCTAAAGGCCCTGCCTGAGATGAAGTTCACCTTAGGTGGCTTAGATGAGCTGCGCGACCCGCGTGTGGCCCTCTTATATGCCATTGATGCCGAGGGCACAGTCTTGGGTGTTACCTCTTGGATGCCCACCTATCGCGAAGGCAAAGTCGTGGGGTGGACCCTCGACTTTATGCGTCATCGCACCGACGCTCCAAACGGCATTATGGAATTCCTTATTGCCCGTATGGCCGAGCGCTTACGCGACGAGGGCGAGGTTGAATTCATGAGTCTATCTGCCGCTCCCCTAGCAGGCATGAACCCAGAGCGCGACAACCAGGGCGAAACCACTCCGCAAATCTTGCAGCACGCCCTCCAGCTAGTGGCTGATTTGATGGAACCCGCTTACGGTTTCAAGTCGCTCTTCTTCTTCAAAAAGAAGTTCCAGCCCAGCGAGCACCCGGTCTATATCTGCTATCCAGACCCTGCCCAACTAGTCCAGATTGGTTTGGCCGTAGTCCAGGCCTACTTGCCTGATTTGAAGGCTTCTCAAGCCTTAGATGCCCTCAAATCACTGCGCCCCGCCAAGAGTGAGAAAGATAATGCTGACAGCACAAACCACACCAGTGAAAAGAACAAAGCAAAAGAAGCCAGCGCTGACAAGGCAAATGGCAGCACTGCCACAGCCGAGCCCAGCCCAATGATCGCTGCAGCAGATGCTCAGAAGCAGCCTGCGGACTTGCCCGCAGCACAGGCAGCAGCTAGCACTGAAACGAGCGAAACGAACTAGGACTTAGGCTGAGCAGCTTGAGATCGCTCAGCTGCTCAGCAGGTTAGGCAACTAGGAAAAGGCCTTAACGGGCATCTTGCTGACAGTCAGGGCACAGTCCGTATACTTCAAGCGTATGAGAAGATACGGTGAACCCTTGCGCTGCTGCTACAGAGCGCAGCCAATCCTCGTGAGGTGGTTGAATTTCAACGGTTTTACCACATGCTTCACATACTAAATGGTGGTGATGGCGACGCTGGGCCGCGCACAGCCGATACAGCTGGGTGCCCTTGTGCTCGATAGTGTCAACGGACCCGCTTTGTGAAAGCGAGCTGAGCTGGCGATACACGGTTGCCAAACCCACATGCTCGCCTGCTTGATCAAGTAATTCGTGTAATTCTTGGGCGGAGACGAATTCACGCTGGCCGCGTAAGACGCGACGCACGGCCTCTTTCTGTCTGGTCTGGCGCAAGCTTCGATCTGTCATGGTCTCCTCCGCGAAGTCGCTAGTATATGTTTGAGCAGTAGAACTGCCTTTGCAAGCTTAGCGTACACACCGGTCGCCTCGCTAGAGCTCTCCCACACTGTGCCCTCAGCACAGCAGAGCAGCATGATTCTTGAGCCTATTTTATGGAGATGACGCGCCACCGGCCATCATGTACCCGCATTGGTTAGAATATAAGAGTTCGGCCCCGTAGCTCAGCTGGATAGAGCGACTGACTTCTAATCTGTAGGTCGCCGGTTCGAGTCCGGCCGGGGTCACCAACAAGCCCCCTACTCCCATACCGAGAGTAGGGGTTTCTTGTAAGCGCCCGGTGTTCCCTAAAACCGGAGCTTGTGTGGCATTTGTGTGCCATAGGGCTTCAAAATCCAATATTGCAAATGAGGTTCCGTAGCACATGCACGGATGCTTGCACTAACTCGATAGTTACCGGTACTTCTCTTGCATTCTCCAATAGTCAAGCTCGCTACCTCCCACCCGAATAGACGCAATGTCAGCCTTTACTTCGTCTTTCTGTGCTTGCAGCTGACGGCGTTCTGCCCTAGTCAAGGTTGGGTCTTGCAGTTGGTCTATGAGGGCGTTCTTGCGCTGTTCGAGCAGGGTCTTAATGCGTAAATGCCGCTCAGTGGTTTGGTCATATTGCTCAGCGGATGAGTGACGCATCACTACATCGGTTGGATCATCGTAGTTGGTCATTGGGGCGAGAATAGCAAGCCAAAGCCGCGCCCAAACTCCTATCCGCTGGCGGCAGACCTGCCCTCAGCGAACACCTCTGCCCAAGGCAGAAAACCACTCACCCCGAGCTCTCACAAAGCAACATCCAAAGCTTTACGAAAATTCAAGAAACGGCTTTCCTACGCTTTACACTGCCCCTACTGGGCCACGTACCGCGCCTCCACCCAAGGCTGAAATCGCAAGACAATCAAGAGCACCGCAGTCACTACAGCAATAGCTGCCATTCCACCAAAGCTCACTAGCAGAGGGCTACTGTTTGTTATGCCAGCCACTAATTGGAAAACCCAAGTTGAAGCAGTGAATCCTAAGCTGGTCATGGCCGAGAAGATGCCCATGACCAACGGGTAGTGTTTACGCTCGGCCAAGTTTGAGAGCAAGTATGGGCAGGTCGCCATATTGATGGCACTGCCCGAGCCCACTAAGAAAGCAGCTAAGCACACCAGCGGGAAAGCCTTGGTGAAGAGGAAGATGCACGCGCCAGCCGCCATCAGTATGAAAGCGAAGGGAATAGTGAAGGAGCGCAGACTCGAACGCAGGCGGTTAATAGAAAACCCAATCACCACCGACGATCCCGTGTTAAACATCAGAGCAAAGCCCGCAGCATCGGTGCCTCCCAAGCGATATTGGGAGATATAAACTGAAAGCTTGTTGTAAAGAATGGCAATCAGAAAAATACTGAAAAAGCCAAGGAGAATGCACACTACGATAGCGGCATTGCTCTGACGGGCTCTCCCCTGCTCTGACGGAGACTGCCCATCTTGAGCACTGACCTGCTTGCTGGGCTCCTCGCTAAAGACCTCGTCTGGGTCAGCCGCCTTGACATAAGGCACAAAGCAGGCCACGAGGATCACGCCCAGTAGAGCTAGAGCATAGAGCCAGTAGTTGCGCACCCAACCGCCGGTTGCCAACATGCCGCCCGCAGCCAAAATGACCATCGCCGAGCCGTCTTGCATAGCCAAGACCTTGCCCATGAGCCCCGAGAGCTGAGGACCGCGGAAAAAGCGAGCCGACAGACTGGGCAGAACCGTGGTCAGCATACCAGCGCCAAAGCCAGTAATGACAGCAAAAACAAGCAGCTGGTGGACGCTGGAATGGAAAGCTATGGGCATAAGGCCACCAAAGGCAATGCAGCAGCACGAAACAAGCCCCACAACTTTGAAGGTGAGCCATTCCATGAGCTTGCCCACAAGCAGAGCAGAAACTACTGCTGCCGTGGCTCCAATCGTGGCAATCGACTCTACCGTTGCTGGATTGTCGTGAGGAAAAGCGGCTTGAATAGCCGCGACTGAAGGCGAAATAATCGAATCAAACCGCGAAAGCATGGCCAAGGTGAAAATGCCTACCAAAATGCCCGCATTGCGCTTAGTAAACACCGAAGCTGCCATCTCTTAACTCCCGTCATAGCCTTGCGGACACGCACCACCTACTATGTGAAGTATAGGAAGTTTTGAAAGCGAAACCCAGGCAACATTGCACGAAAAGCGAACGATGTGCGAAAGCTCACATCTGCCGCAAACCGGCCGGGATTATTCAATTACAAAGGCCAGAATCAACAAGACAGCCAAGAAAATCACATTCCAGAGCGTATAGACCTTCAGGTAGTGGCCCTTGCTCTCGGGATACTTCTTGACCACCGCCTTGTAGGAAATAAGCGAAGCCATAGAAGCGATAAGCGTGCCCAGTCCGCCCAGGTTAGTGCCCACAATAATCTGGCGCCAAGAGCTCGAAAAGCCCGAAACCAGTAAGGAAGTGGGCACATTGCTAATGACCTGACTAGTAATGACTGAAGTAAGCAAAGGATAGGAGCCAACCAGGCCGGAAACGAGATGGTAGAACTGAGGAATGCGGCGGGCATTGCCAATGAAAATGAAGAAGGCCACGAAGGTAAGGAGGAGACCCCAATCTACTTGGCTGAAAACGTGGCGGTCGCACAGGAGGAAACCTATAGCCACAATCGCAATCATAAGCCACTGCGGTAAGAGGCCGCCCACGCCTAGCAGACAAACCACGAACAGGGCGCTATAAACTGCTATACGCCAGCCCTCACACGGCCCCATCTGCACTTGCGGGTGAATCTTATCGGGCTGAGGAGAGAACACGGACTCTTCGATGGCGTTCGCCTGCAAATCACCTAAACCGGCGGCCCCATCCTTGCCAAACGCCAGCCAGATTACCGCTATCAGCATGAGGGCCGAAGCTAGCGTATAGGGCCCCATGATGGCCATGAATTCGCCAGTTGACATGAGCGAACAGGCTTTGAGATAGAGGTTGTGGGCGTTGCCGACGGGAGTGAGCATAGAGCCGAGATTGGCGCCCAAAGTCATGAGTGTGGCAACTAAAAAGGTGCGCTCTTGCAAGCCAGCCATAATTAAGACGGCGATAGCGAAGGGGATAAAGGTTACGAGAGCTACATCATTGGTGATGAGCATGCTTGAAAAGAAGGGCAGGGCAGTCAACACCAGGACGAGGCCACGCACCGTGTGGACGCGCGAAAGCAGGCTAGAGCCGATTTTATGGAAGACGCCGATGCGTTGGAAACCGCAGACCACCACCATGAGTGAGCCCAGCTGAGCCAAGGTGTTGTAGTGAATATAACTAAGATAAGCCTTATCTGGGTGCACGAAAAAGCAAGAGATGAGGGCAATAGCTGAAGCGATTACGAGTACGGTTTCGCTCTTGAGAACCCTCAAGGCCCACTGTTTCATTCCCGCCTCCGAACCGTAATACCGCACTCAAGTTTACGCTTACTGCGGAGTTCGCCCCGCCAGAAGGAGCAGGAAATTGTGAAAGAAGCCGGATTTGCATAGTTGACTAAGTCAATTTTATTCGGTCAGACCGCGCTGCAACAAATACGCATCAAGAAAAGGCTTTCGAAACGGCAGTTAACCGCTTCGAAAGCCTCTATTTACAACGCATTCGTAGTATTTACGACTCTCGCAATTCGCAGACTCAGTTATCTTCGTGCTGAGGAATCAGCAGAGAAGCTAAGTAGGCCAAAGCTAGCAGGACCACAGCGCCAATCATAGTTGCCATATAGCCGCTGCTGCCGTTGCTGTCAGACGTGAAGGCGTTCATGAAAGCGTATAGCACTGCGTATGACAGGCCAGCGCCAAGGTTGAAAGCGCCAGCGTTAAGTCCGGGCAGGTAGCCGGTGTTGTCAGCCGGAGAAAGCACGATACCCAAGCCGTTGAGCATGATATTAACCGTGCCCGCGTAAGAAATGCCCAACACTACGGAGAGCACCACAAGGGCCCACACGCTCGGTGCCTTGCTCACATAAATGCCAAACAAGAGGCCAATGACGGTCACCACTAAGCCAGCACGTAAGACCGCACGATAACCGAACTTGGAAGCCAGCATGCCGGCGACGGGGCCGAAAGCTAGACCGACTAGAGCGTACGGGGTCAGCGTTGCGAAAGAGACCACGCTGGCAGACATGCCCGCGCCAAACTTCGCATCTTGAGCAATCGCCGGGACGATGCCGTTCATGATGGCAAACACGCCGGTCATGGTGAGCAGGGTCGTAAGGAGCAGGCCCCAAGTGCGGCGCTGCTTCAAATAGTGGGTCGTCACCATAGGCGCCTTGGAGCGGTTCTCAATTTGCCAGAAGGCCACAAAGAAGGCCGCTGCTACGGCGATTTCGATAATAACCATCAGCCAGTTCGCCTCGGCTAGCTTTTCAATCTCGTTGATAGCTAGGTAAGCCAGGAGGAAGGCGACGCAGAGAGTGACCACGCCGGGCCAATCCATGCGCGGAGTCTCGATAGCATGACTCTCGTCGGCGTACAAGGCCACCAAGATGACTGCGATAACGGCGATAACGACCATGAACCAGAAGACCGCACGGAAGCCGAAGGTGCCTGCAAGCCAGCCGCCCAAAATGGCGTCCACTCCCCCGATGCCGCCGTTGACCGCGGTCAGGATAGACATGAGCTTGGCATAGCGCGCTTCGTCCGTTACGCGATTGTGGAGCATAATCAGCGTCATAGGTACAACTGGTCCCGCGACGCCCTGGACCACGCGGCCTATCATCAGCATAGGCACGTTTACCGCGAGCGCGGAAATGACGCAGCCGATAGCCGTGAGCGAAAGCATGCCCAAGAGGACCTTCTTGCGTCCAGCCAAGTCGCCTAAGCGCGGCAGGAAGAGGGAGAAAACGGCGCAGGCTGTGAAGAAGACGGTCTGAGTTAGGCCGATTTGAGCACTGTCTGTTTTGAGCTCATTTTGCATGGTCGTCAGGGCTGGCGAGAGCATGGAAGCGTTGAGCTGGAAGGCGAAGACGGCAGCCATGAGAGCTGTCATCAGAGCCGCGATGGACTTGCCGCCCTTGTCGAGCATGGGTTTGTTAGTGCTTTCCGTCATGATTTCAGCCAATCCTCTCAATAGCATCGGTGACCAAGTTCCAGAACTTGTCAAAGTCGAGCTTGGTGGCCACTTGCGTGTGGCACTCTTGCTCGCTAGGTTCGGGGCCGCGCAAATCGGCGACCGTCATGCCGAGCGTTAAATCGCCGTGGAGCTCCACGTTGACCGGGCAGCGGCGGGTCTGCACCACGCTGGGGTCGATGAGGTAGGCCACAGTGCAAGGGTCGTGCACGGGCGGATCGTCGAAGTCTTGGTTGTCTTGGTAGGACTTGCGGAAGAAGTCCATGAGCTCGGAAACGAAGTGGGCCAAGTCTGTATCCAAGCCGTCGATGCGAGATTGCACTTGCGGGGTGCACAGGGCCTGATGGGTCAGGTCGAGGCCCACCATCGTGACCGGCCATGCCTCATTGAAAACGATGTAGGCCGCTTCTGGGTCGACTTTGATATTGAACTCGGCCACTGCGCTCCAGTTGCCCACGTGGTAGCCGCCGCCCATGAGCACGACTTCCTTGACGCGGTCGACGATGCGCGGCTCTAGGCGCACGGCCATCGCGATGTTGGTCAGGGGGCCGGTGGGAACGAGCGTTATGGACTTAGGCTCGGCCGCCATAATGGTGTCAATGAGCCAGTTGACCGCGTGCCCTTCGTCGAGCGGACGCGAGGGCTGAGGCAGTTCCACACCGTCTAGTCCAGTCTCGCCATGGATGGCGGCTGCAACTTCTTGCTTGCGCACCAGAGGCCTATCGCAGCCGGCATGCACCTCAATATCAGTGGCATGAGCTGCTTCTAGCACGGCTCGAGCGTTATATGTCACCTTCTCCAAGCTCTGATTGCCGCCTACCGTAGTCACGCCCAACAAGTCAATGTCGGGGTTCCCAACGGCTAACAAGATGGCAACAGCGTCATCATGTCCCGGGTCCGAATCCAATATAATCTTCCTAGCCATTCCGGCTCACTCTCCTTAGAGATCCCGGAGCCCACCAAGCCCAACACCCGCCCAGCAAGCCCCAAACCGCCAGCAGCTGTCCGCAGCCACCCTCTCCATTGTAGTCACCCAAACAAACTAAGCCAACCGCCAATACTCTTGCTTGGGAGCAGCATAAAGCTCGTGATCTGTTTACCTCACGTTCAATCAAGAATCATTCAGAATTGCCAGTGTTATCCGTTACTCAAGATTCAGGAGTAGTTTATAGAGACGATTTAGCAATTGATATTAAGTATGAGCCTACCAGTTTGAATACGTATAAAGTTGTGTCACCCGGAGACTACATTATAAGTTTAAGGTCTTTCCAAGGAGGCTTCGAAAGATCTGACTTAGAAGGCATTGTCAGCCCTGCCTATACAGTTTTTAACTTTGTCTCCAGCGAGGATCAAGATGGTGGTTATTGGAGCACATACTTTAAGACCTATCGGTTCATAGAGTCATTGAAGCAAATCATCTTTGGTATTCGTGACGGCAAGGCTATATCATTTGGCGAGTTCGGCTCCCTTCTACTCAATAATCCATCTTTGCTAGAACAGCAGACAATTGCTAAGTTCTTCTCAATACTCGATAATCTCATCGCAGCCCACGAGCGTAAGTGCGAGCTTCTCAAGAAGAAGAAAGCCTACTACCTACAACAAATCTTCAGCCAAAAACTCCGTTTCAAAGGCTTCACCCAACCCTGGCAACAGCGTAAGTTAGGCGAAATAGCGAAGCATCAGTACGGTGGAGGAACTCCCAAAACTAGCGTTCCCCAAAATTGGAACGGTCGTCTACCGTGGATTCAAAGTTCTGATTTATCAGAAGAGTCACCATTGTGGGTACAGGCACATAAGAAAATTACTCAAACTGGTTTAAATAGTTCTGCGGCGCAGATCGTACCGGCTCATTCTATTGCCATTGTTAATCGAGTAGGCGTCGGGAAAGTGGCACTGTTACCTTTTTCATATTCCAGCAGCCAAGATTTTGTGAACCTAGCGGATTTCTCAGTGGATATTGAATATGCCGCATACGCTGTTTCGGCCATCATGAAACAGAAAGCAAAGCAAACGCAAGGCACATCTATAAAAGGTGTGCCCCAATCCGAGATTCTTAGAAGCAATATTGCAATCCCGCAATCATCAGACGAACAAAAAGCAATTGCTGCATTATGCAAAACAGTTGACATTCTGATAGCCGCTGAAACGGAATGCGAATCTCTTTTAAAGAAGAATAAACAATTTTACCTTCAAAAGATGTTCGTTTAGGCCACCAACTTATTTGATTAGTGGCCATTGCCTTATAACTCGCACATCACTTGAATGACTTTATCGTTGTCTTTGTTTTCGAGCTCACGGATAATGTGCAGATAGGTTGATTGAGTGGTGGTCATATTTGAATGACCCAAGCGTTTTGCAACTGATGCTACGGAGACACCTGCATATAGAAGTAGTGAAGCGTGAGTATGCCTGAGACCGTGAACTGATATTGCTGGAATATTGTTCTCTTTGCAGAGGCGTTCCAAACGGTCATTGACTGTAGCGTTGTACACTTTTTTGCCTTGTACAAAAATGGGCTGTTTGGGGTCTATATTTTGAACAAGTTGGTTGAACTGCATAGCCAACTGCCAGTCTAAACGGACTTTTCTGACTGACGACTCGTTCTTAGTAGGCCCGAAACAGCTTTCTTCTGCTTTGTAGTTCCAGGTTTTTGAGACAGAGAGCGTCTGCTTGCTGAAGTCGAAATCCTGAGGAGTAAGGCCAAGGGCTTCAGCAAACCGCAATCCTGTTTTTGCAATAAGTAAAATCATCCAATCCCAGTTGATGTCGTTGCCTAAATCAAGATGCTCGATAAGAGTTTTAAGCTCAGATTGGTCCAAAAACTTTGGTTTGTGCTTACGCGTCTGAGTTCCTTTTACTACTACTTTTCGAGTCGGATCTTTCTTTAAGACTCCCTCATCAACCGCATCTAGTACGGCACCTTTCAGTAAATGGTGGAAGTCCATGACCGTTTGCTTCTCATGAGTTTGTGCATACTCGTTAAGTAATTGCTGATAGCGAATTCGGCTTAGGCTCCCCAGCCGCAACTTAGGCACCAACTCTTTCAGAGTGCGGTAGGCCAACTCATACTTCTGATAAGTAACAGGTCTAACAGCCCCCTTCTTATACATTTCCATCCACTCATGAAAGTAAGCCGGTAATGTCTGATTTTTATTCACGATGCTCCGTTCTGTAGTTGTTAATACAACAGAACGGAGACTACGCAAGGGCCTCTAAATAAACATCTTTTGAAGATATGCTTTTTTAAGCTGTTTCAGTAGCTCAATACGTTGAGACAACAACCTTTCCAATTCATCTATACTCGAAAAAAATACTCCAACATATTCTTGTTCTTTCAGTGCTGGATAACGGACAAAATACAGATTACGTATAACTGATGGGTGAGCCTTTGTAGTGTAATCAAAGTGGATACCTTTATGAAGATACGAAAGTTCAGTCGATAGAAATGAATATGCAAACTCACTTTTTATCCTGATATAACCGCAAACGTTCGTTACAGAAAATTTATGTCTTGGACGATAGAAGACCTCTCCGCCACCGTCGATTGACCACGTTATAAGTTCCTCATCAAACATGTATTTCGAGTATTGACCCATCAAGCCATTTGAAGAAGCACTTGCAGAATATATTGGATATGAACCTGGAGCATTCTGAATATCTCGCTCAGATATGACATTGCCTCTATGAAGCGACAGATAGCCATTTTCTTCTAACTCGCCCAACTTACGCTGTTGCCACGGTTGGGTGAAGCCTTTGAAACGGAATTTTTGGCTGAAAATTTGTTGTAGGTAGTAGGTTTTCTTCTTCTTGAGGAGCTCGCACTTACGCTCGTGGGCTGCGATGAGATTATCGAGAATTTCAAAAATGGCTCCAATTGCATGCCATTCAGTTCTGTTAGAGGGCAGCATAATCTGTGTGCTAAAGAAATCCTTTGGGGCGATATTCAGTAAACCGTGGTTTCGAGCGCCCTCAGCAGCTATAAGATCAATTTGTTTATGCCAACTTCGGGATTCAAAATAGTAAACTAGCCCCAACGAAAGAGATTTTTCGGCTGAAAAGACAATATACAGGGTCGATAACGCGCCATTCTCATACTTGTCTAAGCGCTTTATTGCTCCATAAGGATAATCTTTAGAAGTACTTTTGTTGTATGCGAATTCACCGTTATTAATTAAGAAATAACCACTTAAAGTTGAACTAGCAACTCTTCTGTCAAAGTATGCACTTTGATCCACCAAACCATATTGAGCGGAGATAGTTAAGGGATTGATATTGGTTCGCTCTTCAACTTTTCTAGTCACCCGAACTGTAATATCTTTTAACTTATACTGCTCCCAAGGGTCAGTAAAGCCTTTGAAACGTAACTGGGGCACTAGCTTTTGATTGTTGTCTTTTCGCATTTGTCCTCCATCACTTACGCTCTAAGCAAGAGTAAGCGATGGAGGCGACCAGACAGTTCTTTACTCACCAGTTTGTTTATCAGTTGGCACCAGGTCCGCAACCATTGCGTCGAACTTGGCCTGTAGGTCAGCAATCTGAGCATCTACCTCGGCGAGCTCCTTGTTCACTTGGTCAATGTCGATAGGCTCTTCTTCTTCGAACGTATCTACGTAGCGAGGAATGTTGAGGTTGTACTCATTTTCGACGATTTCTTCCCTCGTCGCTACATGAGCATACTTTTCAACATCCTCGTGGGCAGCATAAGTGGAAATAATCTTGTCGATATCTTCTTCTCGTAAGTGGTTCTGGTTCTTGCCCTTCTCGAAGTCTTTTGAAGCATCAATGAAGAGAATATCGTTGTTGCTCCGGTTCTTGCGGAAGACCAAGACCACGGTCGGTATAGAAGTGGAATAGAACAAATTAGCAGGCAGTCCAATCACTGCGTCCAAATAGTTCTTCTCAATGAGAGCTTTACGAATCATACCCTCAGCCGCACCACGGAAGAGCACACCGTGGGGCAGGACAATTGCCATACGGCCGGTATCCTTCAGGTGGTAAACACAGTGCTCCACGAAAGCAAAGTCAGCCTTGGACTTGGGCGCTAACTTTCCGTAATCCTTGAAGCGAGGGTCCTTCATCTTAGATACTTCATTATCCCAGTGCTGTGAATAAGGCGGGTTAGCAACAACAGCATCGAAGAAAAGCGGGTGGTCTACTCCATTCGCATCCGTTCCATTAGGCCAGTCAGACTCAAGGGTGTCAGCATTACGCAAACGCATGGCGCGATATTCCACACCGTGCATCATGAGATTCATTCGTGCCAAGTTATAGGTAGTCCTATTGAGCTCCTGCCCGTAGAAGCGAGTCTGAGCAGGTGAAGTACGCTCAGGCAACTCCTGTTGCACTGTCAGCAGTAAGGAGCCAGAACCCATCGTAGGGTCATATAAACTAAAGTCTCGGCTCGTATCCCAAAGCACACCTTTACCTGCATCGGGAGCCTGCGGATCCTTGTAAGTCACTAATTTCGCTAGGACTCGTGAGACCTCATGTGGAGTATAAAACTCCCCTGCCTTTTTACCTGAATTACTAGCGAATTCGGAGATCAAATACTCGTAGACATCACCTAAAATATCGTGTCCGGCTTCATCAACAAATTCAATAGAATCGATCTTTTCGGCAATATTTGCCAGACTCTTGGCACGGGCTGAAGTCGAATTGCCCAAGCTCGAATCAGACAGATTCATATCAGAAAACACTTCACGAAAATCGCGCTCTGACTCGGAGTTGCCTTCCCGCGCTGCCAACTCCGCATTATATTTAAACCTGTCTAGCATAGATTGGAAAAACTCTGGCTTCAGAGTCTGATTATGGAGCTGTTCCATTAAGGATGCCCATGTGTATTCAGGATCTATCGCATACCCGAGTCTACGTGAGATCGCTGTACGCCAATCTTCAATACCATCTGCTGCAACGTTTCGGGCATATGCAACATTTATACTTTCACCCTCTTTACGATCCATAATTCCGGACTCATTGAGGTACTCCTCTTGCTTTTGCGACAGATACCTATAGAAAATGAATCCTAGAATATAGTCTCGGAATTCATCGGCAGACATCTTTCCTCGTAGATCATTGGCCATCGACCATAGCTGCGAAGTAAGTTGCTTAGCCGTGTTTTGTGACTGTGCCATTGCTAAATCTTCTTTCTATCTATTGCTTCCTGCCGTTGACCTGAAGCAAAACTGTTTCCTTTTTATAAGTGCTTAGTAGTGTTCAACCACATAGTCAGCAAATTTGCTGAATTCCTTGTAGAACTGGTTATGGTACTTCACAGGGGAAAGACTACGAACAAACTCATCTTCCGCATCTTGTTGGTATATGCGATCCGCTACGGCATCTGCAAGCAACTGTTCGAGCTCACTACCGTCTCGAATATCATCGCTATGCAAAATATGGCGCTGCAACATATGCTCAATTAACGAATTAGCCGATGGAATATCAACCAGACCCCATTTTCGTTTAAACGCCAAAATAGCTTGACGCTTATTCTTTGCCGTATATTCTTGGACGATGCTTGCTATCGCGTCAGCTTGGACAGGATAGACTTCTGCAACCGTACTCCCTTGCATGGCAGCATCGGCAGTAGTCCGCATCTGATCTGCTAGGTGTCGGTCATCCATCTGGTCCGTTGCACGAACGAAAGTATCGTAGGTTTCAGCCGCTGCCTCATCTTGACCTTCGTGAACCTCATTAAGCAGCTGGGCTAAAAGCTCTTGGATATAATCGTAGTTAATGCGAATTTCCGCGACACGCTCGATCGAGAAATCAAGCATAGAAAGATCAAGTGGCTCGCTTTGCTCTTCCGCCCAGCGCTTGAGCTCATTTTTAGCAACAGTGGTCACCCACTCTTCATCATCTGCAGAAATACCGATCTCTTTCAAAAGTACTTCCGGCTGATCATAATCGTATTCTGTGCATTGCTTGAGCTGAGAAATCTTACTGCCGTACTTACTAATGAGATCAGCAAGCTCCTGCTTAGCGCTTTCACTAGGAGGAAGAATCATAAAACCATCGGATATTTGCTTAATATCTTGTACGATTTCTTGGGCTTCACCCACCATTTTTTTATAAGGCTTCGCCAAAACACCGTCAAGACCCTCAACACCAATGGGTCCTTGGACCAAAGCTGAATCCTTGTTAGCATATACGCTTAAAGCAGCATCCATAAGCCGTTTAGAGGTCTCCGGCCAACGGAAGTTAACAATACGTCCCCAAGGCTTATCGCGGTTATTCTCAATTCGGTTCGTACGTGAATACGCCTGAATAAGATTTGCTCCTGCCAAAGTCCGATCCACATAGAGAGTATTGACTTTGGGTGCATCGTACCCCGTCAGTAGCTGATCAACCACAATCGCAATGTCAAGCTTAGGCCCTTCACTCTCACCCCGCAGTCGAGTCATCACATCTTCGAAATAGCCATCGACGGTCTGATCATTGAATGACATCCCGAACGTCTTGTTGTAAACTTCCATCGCAGCACGCAAACCTTTATTGTTATCCAACTGCTGAGCGGAGTTGTCTGTTGCGTAGGAGAAGGTCACAGCAACGTTGAGTGGATATTTGCCTATTGCTTTCAACTCCTCATTCTTCTTCTGGAACTGGTCAAAGTACTGTAATGCCATAGGAATAGAGGGTTTCATACCGCCCACATGCGTAGTCAGAATTGCACTATACTTGCCTTCTTTTGACCTATTGCGCCAATTCTTGACAATGTCATCGACCACTTGCTCTACATGCTTGGGATTGCAATCGTAGATGCCGGAGTCGATGTACGTATCCACTTCATCAGGATCCATACGCGCAATCTTGCTTTCAATAGCATCTTCGTCCCAAGATGGATACTTTTGATGAAGAAGCTCGGGCAATAATTGCTCTTTAATCTCTGACTTTTCAAGCGTATTCTGAAAGTCAACTTTAAAGCCCAGAACATTCTTGTCCGCTATAGCCTCGCGTATGGTATAGGCATGGAGCAAATTGCCGAATGCTTGGTGAGTTAAATCTCCTTCAAATGCCGGAGTACCTGTATAACCAACCCAAGCAGACAGTGGGAAGCTCTTTTTTACCCGCTTAAGCATGTCTCCATTCGTCGAGCGATGAGCCTCGTCCACAATAAAAACAATTTTCTGATTCGGTGCCGAGAATGAATCTCGCTTGCACAGACGATCCAGCTTTTGAATAGAAGTTACAATAATCGAATTACTCTGCTGTCGACTACGCAGCTTTCGCGCCAAAACACCAGTATTAGCTGTGTCTGACACAACACCATTCAGGGTTTCGTCACTGGCATCAGGATCGTAAGCCCGGTACTTATCAAATGTCTGGCTGGTCAGTGCCACTCGGTCTACAAGGAACACGACTTTATCTATCCCCGGCAAGCGTGATGCTAGCCAGGCAGTTTTGAAGCTGCTAATCGTCTTCCCTGAGCCGGTAGTGTGCCAAATATAGCCAATTTCTTGCTTATCAGTGCCAAACATGTGACTCTTCAAGCTATTGATAACTTTGCGCGTGGCATATACCTGATAAGGCCGCATCACCATCAAGTTCTTATGCTTAGGATCGCCGTCAAGAATCATATAATTGGTGGACATCTGATGAGCCATAGGAATTGAGAGCATCAGATTACAGAATTCACGCCAATCCCAAACTGGATAACTATCCGATTCTCTCTGCCAGCGGAAGGCGAAATCAGTATTGAATGACTGAGAATCAGTGTTCGCCATGTACAACGCTTCGTGAGGCGTCATACCTATCAAAATCTGCACTGTGGAGTAGATGTCAGTAAACGCATACTCATCAATATATTGGTGCATCTGCTCCAGTGCCTCTAGTGCCTTATGATGATCGGATTTCTCCTCTATCTGCAAAATCGGGAGACCATTAATTAGCAAAGTGGTGTCAAACCGACGATTTTTTCGCCCAGGCAAAGCATGAGGTCTTTCCACCTGATTCACGATCTGATAGATAGTATTTCCAGCACCGACATTTGATTGGTCAAAAACTGTCAGGTAGACATGCCCTCCACTGCGACCGTCAATCCTATCATCTCTTTCCACCTCAACTTGAGTTACCCCATTCATGCCGTATATCCAACGGCCTGCTTCATAAGGAGATTTAAGATCACAAATCACCTTCTTCACCTGAGCAAACTCGCTATCAGTCAAAAGCTGACCGTTGAGTTTATCGGCGTTGTTACGGTTGAGAATCTCTCTAAAATTCTCCCATAATCCATCAATTGTCTTGATGTTCTTCATATACTCCCATTGCTTTGCCCCTCCCAAAGTTTCAAGGTAGTTGATGAGTTCTTTCTCAAAGTCCAACTCGTTGTCCACTACAAACTCCTTTGTCTTGTTTTCATGTCTAGTTACGTCTAATAAGTTCTTACTTCAACAGCTCAAGCACTACACACATCTCTGTAACGTAGTATGTACTTTCTGCTCCCAGAGATCCAACCTTCTCTTTTGCAAACTCACTATCTGCCGAGACAATATACATAAGTTTCCTATTTTCTCCTGCTGCTCTGTAGGAATCAGATCAACCTTAATATTTCCTATATTTTGAGAAGTCAATCGCTTTTGCACCGTTGAAGATCCGGCTCGGAGGATTCTTATTTGAGACAGAACTTCTGGATCTTCGTTAAGCAGATAGACAAAATATGCCGCAAGAATTCTTTTATCTGCTGAGTCGTTTTCCTGATTCGGGAACAATATTTTGGCAAAATTCTGCCCGATAATCTTTCCTGACGAAAAGTTCGACGCTATTACGACTTCTCCTCTAACGAGACTCACTAGGATATCGCCCGTTTCAACAACTGGCCCGCTCCAGCTTGAGCGCGTCGGCTCTGCAAGACTATAACGGTCTCTGTCAAAATCAGCCATCGAATACTCTTTTATCACAGATCCACTTATATTTGCTCGCGAAGAATTCACACCCCCCTGCACCACTACAAGCTCATCGAGTCTCATGATCGTCTCCTTATCGATTAACCCAAGCATACCACAGAGAACGGTACAGTGCGCAATATGCAGTAATCTACTTAGATTACTGCATATTGTTCCTAATGCCGCCTGATGCTTTTATAGCCATGCCAATACATTGAACCAAGCCGATGTCTTCCCCGCGCCGCATAACAGCACCGCCGACTGCACTCGGCACCCGTAGACCAAGAACCTCTTTGCGGCGCCCTCCCCAGCAACAATTGCGGTGGCATACCGGAGTTAGTACCCACTAGGAGTTAACCGCCACAAAAGTATTCCAAATAGAAGTGTGGTTGGAATTCGAGGCTTGCAAGTCACTGTTCTCATGCATCCAAATCTCTTGTCCAATACAGCATGTTCGGAATTAAGCAGACAGCCCAAGTTCTCTAAGACAATTCTCGTAACTCCACTCGGGAGATTGGAGTATTTGATAATTTGTTCTTTTCCTATCAGCAACGAATGTAGTAATCAGCTTTCCCTGGATCTCATTTAAATCTTTTATGCTTTTTACAGAGAATTCTATTACTACAGCAAATTGATCACTCTCGTCATAAATAACCACTCTTCTATGACTATTTTCTTTTAGTCTAGAGATATATCCACACTTCTGTTTGTAGGACGAATTACCTGAAGAAGCTGAAACCATAGACCGAATTTTCCCCATTTTTTCAGCACGCTTCAAGGAAAATACCCGCTTCTTGGAATTCCCTTTGTCCGAATGTTCAGAACAACAATGATAAAAAGACTCTTCAGAAATGTTAACCGTAATCGGTTGCCCATTTACTAAAAAATGAAGGCTACCAGTACAATTACTGCCGGCAGCAACATATGTGTTCCAATATGCCCTTGCTTCCTCCTTTCCAGAAAACTTTAGCGACTTGCAATGAGTGCATACAGCGAGTTCTTCCATACATAGCTCTATGCGTCACGCATGAGGAAGGCCACAACAAACAGTGACAAGCATTTATAAGTATGCAAAGATGCTTGTCAACTCACATTTGTTGACTTACTTATAAAGATCGATTTGTTGGATAAACTCGCTAGTAAACTTACATCAGATGACACTCTGCCGAACGGCCGGAAGGATAGATATGCAGAAAGAACTATTTTTATAGCGGACGCGGACTAGCTTCATTGATAAGTTGAGTTTGTCACGGTTGTCAAATATTCGTTTTAGTTTGAAGCAGCTTTCCCAAACCTTGACCCAGAATTTGCAGAAAAGCGAAGTACTGAAAGCCCACTCTTATAGGGTAAACGAATCTTGCTGTCCAGGAGGGCTAATATCTTTCCTAGGGCTCCTCCCGTACTCACCGACTCGCGACTAGGTAGCGGTCTCGGGCAGTGAGGTCTTGGGATGTGGTGGCGGTGGCGAAGCCGGCGGCGCGGGCGGCAACTTGGAGAGCTTGAGACTGAGAGGGGTCGTGTTCTAGGACTAGGTGGCCGGCGGGGCGCAGTAGGGCGGCGACGCGGGTTATGATGCGGCTGGGAATGGCTAGTCCGTCGGCTGAGCCTCCGTAGAGAGCTAGGGACGGGTCGTGCTCGACCACTTCGGGTTGGGTGGGCACTTGCGACTCGGGAACATAGGGCGGGTTGGTGATAACCAAATCGACTTTGCCGTCTAGGTCGCGCAAGGTCTCAGGCGCGGTGGCATCCGCCTCGATGAGTTGGTAGGAAGATCCGGCGGCGGCAATCACGTCTCGATAGCGCTCCAAATTACGGCGGGTCCACACAGCGGCCTCAGCAGAAAGCTCTACTGCCCAAACTTGGGCGCCCTTGACTTCCGTCGCCACCGACAAACCGATAGCACCAGATCCGGCGCACAAATCAACTACCAGCGGCCGCTCAACCCCTTCGGCCGCAAGCCAATCAAGCCCGTCTTGAACGACGCTCTCAGTCTCGGGCCTGGGTATGAAAACCCCCGGTCCGACTGCCAAGCTCATAAAGCGAAAAGGCGCGTGCCCCACAATGTATTGCAAGGGCTCACGCTCAGCCCGGCGCTCCACAAACTGGCGAAAGCTGGTGAGAGCGACCTGCTCGGCAAGCTCAGCTTCGAGAGCGCTCTCGCTAGATTCCCCGCTGAATCTTCCAAGAGCCGCCAATTGCGCAAAGCTCTCCCCCATCAGCACAGCCCTACTCAGCTCATGCAAGTCCACCTGGCAGGCCTCAGCAAGCAGTAAGCGGGCATCATTGTCTGGCGTATCGATCCCAGCATGCGCGAGCACACCGGAAGCAAGCGCGAGCGCCTGGCGAACCGGCATACTTAAGCTAAGAGAGAGCAGATCTTGGTTCTCGAACCCCATATCAACCTCCACCTGCTTCTCAAAGGCAATCGCACAAACGCAGCTACGACAAGAAGAACTTACTCCCGCCCAGCCAAGCGCTCAGCTTCGTCGGCTTGCACATCCGAGTCAATTACGGCCTGAATGTCGCCGTCTAGCACTTGGTCAAGGTTATACGCCTTGTAGTTAGTGCGGTGGTCAACGATGCGGTTTTCAGGGAAGTTGTAAGTACGAATGCGCTCAGAGCGGTCCATCGAGCGCACCTGTGAGTGGCGCATATCGGCGGCTTCTGCGGCCTCCTGCTCGTGCTTCATGGCTAGCAGTCGTGATTTCAGCACGCGCAGAGCGGCCGCACGATTCTGAATCTGCGACTTCTCGTCTTGCATGGAGACCACAATCCCGGTAGGAATATGGGTCATGCGCACTGCGGAATACGTGGTGTTGACCGACTGACCGCCAGGGCCAGAGCTCATGAAGATGTCAATCTTCAAATCCTTCTGGTCAATCTCAATCTCGTCGTCGTCCTCGTCTGCTTCCGGGAACACAATCACGCCAGCAGCCGAGGTCTGAATACGCCCCTGCGATTCGGTTACTGGAATGCGCTGCACCCGGTGCACGCCGCCCTCATACTTAAGCGAGGCCCATACGCCGTCTTCCGGCCCCACGGTGCCGCGCGAACGGAAGGCAATCTGCACATCTTTTATACCGCCCAGCTCGGTAGAGTTCTCGCTCATGACTTCAATCGCCCAGCCACGTTTTTCCGCATACCGGGTATACATTCGCATCAAATCGCCTGCGAATAGGGCAGCCTCATCGCCGCCAGTGCCGGCTTTAATCTCCATAATGGTGTCACGCGCATCGTCGGGATCACGCGGAATCAGAGCAGTACGCAGCTTCTCTTCGGCTGCGGGCAGCTGAGCTTGCAGACTCTTGGCTTCCTCCGCAAAGTCCGGATCTTCTGAGGCCATGCTTTGGGCTGCCTCATAGTTTTCGGCGAGCTCTTGCCAGGCTTGATACGCCTGGACGATTGAGCCCAGTTCGGCATGGCGACGACCAAGCTTGCGAATCTGCGCTGGGTCGGAAGCCACCTCAGGCTGGCTCATTTGCTGCTCCAGCTTGTGATACTCATCTAACGCTGTCTGCGCCGCTGGGAACCGCTCGCTCTCCATACCTTCTCGCCTTCTCTTAACTCAGCTGTGACTACTTAGATCTAGCGCTGGTGCGCCGTTTCAACATGAGCTTCGCGGCTGAGCGCTCCACACATACAAAAACGCCAGCTGATGCGGGCCGGGTACAAAAGAGCGACCCGGCGCAAAAGCTGGCGTTAAAAAAGCTACTTGTTCTTCTTGCCGTAGCGGGCTTCGAAGCGAGCCACACGACCACCGGTGTCGAGAATCTTCTGCTTGCCGGTGTAGAAGGGATGGCAGGCCGAGCATACGTCAACGGTCATATGATCCTTGGACGAAGTCGAACGAGTAACGAAAGTATTACCGCAAGAGCAGGTAACCTGCACTGCTTGATATTCAGGATGTATACCCTGCTTCATGGTGTCTCCTAGGGTTAGAAGTGACCCGGGTCGCCAACCCCGATGGCGGGCGTGAACCGGAACCAAATGTTGAGTATATCGTAAGGCCAAGAGATTCAGACCGAAGGAGCTAGGTTTGCACTCCCTCGCCCACCTCAATCATAGACTCTCTATTGAGGTCTTACTCTGTACTCATACGCATCAAGTCAGTGGCCCCTTCTTTTATTCCCGGCTACTTTCGCGACACTCCCGAAATGCTCTACAGCTTTGTATCGAGTTCCTGCGACACGCGAATGATTAAGTTTTTTGTGAGTCCAAATTGCTGTAATTCGGCGAATTATGTCAATCAGTCTGAACCGCAGTGCCCCTCCAGGTTTGACATTGACCCTCTCGATACCCTAATATTTCTTACTAGAGAGAAATCTCGCGTGCGTTGGGGGATGCATGTATGGTTAGCTGTAAGGGGATTGGCTTTAACCTTCCTTCTTATACCTAGTCACAAAGATAAATATTTGTTGTAAGCGTTAGCTATATGAATATAAGCATAGGGATAGGCAATTGTTCATGTAGGTAACTGGTTGGGGTTTATCTTTGTACTGCATGCTTAACCAATAATTGAACTACAGTTATGGGGATTCGTACAGAATCCGGACCCGGGTCGGTACTACAGGTAGCGAGGCATCCGGATGAAGAGCTCAATAGGTTGGGACTCATCATTTTGCCTTGCGACTCAGCTGACGTTGAGTTTCCGGTCCGAAGGGGAAGACAGACGCGATCTGGCTCTATTCCCCCGGCTGAAGTAAGTGGTTTTCCACTTGCGGAAGCGAGAGCCAGACTGCGGTAAGAGCGGGTTTCAACGCAAGTTGGAGCCCGCTTTTTCAATACCTAGTGCACCAATCACGTATAAGCTATTGCTACTAAAGCTATAAAAGAAGCCCTTCCAACCGCTAGGCTGCAAGGGCTAAGTAGTGGGGCCTCAGGGGCTTGAACCCTGGACCGAACGATTATGAGTCGTTTGCTCTAACCGACTGAGCTAAGGCCCCACGTTAGCTCGAAGCCAACAGTCATACTTTAGCAAAAGCACCCGCCAAGCGACCAGCACTAAAGCAACTGCATCCACTCCCCTTATCTTCAGCACCACACTACTGCGCGCTCTTCACTAACTCGGAGTATGCCGGTAAGCCCATATAGCTGAAACGCACTGTTTGCATACGTTGACTAGCAGCAGCACTCACTTTCGTATACCACAGTGGCAGGGCCGGCAAATCATGCAACAGCCGCTCTTGAGCCCGATGATAGTACTCCCCTGCCTCACTCGAATCAGTTTGCTCCGCTGCCCGCCGCAGGAAAGCATCGAAATCTGAACTCTTGTAATCGCCATGATTTAGCCCTTTACCGTCAGCAAACCAAGAAGCGTACCCCTGTACCAGATAACCCTCAGGATGCGGATAGTCCGACTGTATTCCAGAACTGAAAGCCGCATGAACCTGTCGCTTATTAATAGAGGTACGGAACTCTTTTGCGGTAGGGAATACAGTACTGTGAGCATGAATGCCAAGCGTGCCTTCTATATAGTGTGTAACCGCGTCAACCCAGTCTTTATCGCCACTATCAGCAGCATAGGCAATTTCAAAACTTCCCGTCCAAGGTGAGATAGTATTGGCTTCTTGCCAAAGCTTTCGTGCTTGAGCTGGGTGGTGAGCCAAGACCTGCTCACCCGCCAGCGAGTCAGTGTGGCCCTCAATCGTGGGCGCAGTGAAATCAGAGGCCACAACCACCGATCCACGAAATATTTTTTCTCTAATCTTGGCCCTATCGATAGTCGCAGAAAGAGCTTGTCTACGCAAAACTCCTTCTCGCCCTTCAAAATGAGGCAGATCGCTGGGAATAGTCATCGTCTTTAAGGCAGGTCCGGTGCTCGAATATGCTTGCACCGTCTTATCGCTACGGTACGTACCTAATGAGGAGACAGGCACCGAGTCAAGCACATCTAAATTGCCTGCTTCCACGTCAGCATATGCCGTATCCAAGCTCTCATAATTGCGGAATATTATTCCGAGATTATGCGCTTTACGAGGGCCGGAATACGTGGGATTCTTAACCAAACTGATACTCTGGTTTGGAATCCAAGATTGGAACAGGTAGGGTCCGTTACCAATAGGGTGCTTCCCAAAAGCCACCGGGTCTGCGTAGGCCGCGCTCGGCAGGGGCATAAAAGCCACGTCTCCCACTTTATAAGGAAAAGACGAGTCCGGTCCAGCCAACTGCACACGCAAGGTAGCATCATCTACTACTCTAAGCCCCGGTAAAAGAGCGTCTTTAGGACCACGACTATCCTGCAACTGGTCGTAGCCAGCAATCGTTGAGAAAATCGCAGATCCCAATTGCCCATTGGCAGCATT
This sequence comes from Bombiscardovia apis, assembly GCF_033095945.1. Lineage (NCBI taxonomy): Bacteria > Bacillati > Actinomycetota > Actinomycetes > Bifidobacteriales > Bifidobacteriaceae > Bombiscardovia > Bombiscardovia apis. Next base: position 1,428,259 of record NZ_AP026800.1, read on the forward strand.
CGCAGCAAACGACCAGGAACGAGCGTAGGTGCTGGCAGTTATCGATTCGCCATTGCTGAACTTCAAGCCAGGTTTGAGCGTAATCGTATAGCTGCTGGCATCTTGGTTTGGAGTTATGGAATCAGCGTTGGCATAAACCAAGTCACCCTTGGGGCTAAAGGTCACCAAACCTTCGAAAAGTTGGGTAGCCACTTTCCAACCTGCCGTATCGCCTATGTTACCGGGCAAAAGATAGGAGACAGGTTCCACATTGTTCACGGAAATAAAAGCCGAAGAATCCGGTTCGGAAGATCGCTGGAAAGTTGATGCTAAAGCCGTTCCACACCAAGCTAATCCCAGACCCAGCACGGCAAGAAAGCTTATGAAACGGGTCTGTCTGCTTGATATCACCGGCAGCCACCTTCCTTATTCGGCGCGCACCGCACGCCCTGAAGCGAAACGGTCCAATGCGCCTGTTTTAGCGATTGCTTTAAACATTATCCAACTCAAGACCCCGGCTAAAACTATTGCGCTGATAGCTTCACAGACGGTGCCGATGATACCGCGCGGGCTCAAGAACGAAACTCCCTGGTAGAAGAAGGCCAGCAGGAAGGCATTGTAAACCATGCCCACCAACAGTCCGGCGGCACAAGTAACTCCCAAGGTCCAACGCCGATAGCGGAAGATAGCGAACACAATCTCAGCGCATAGGCCCTGCACAAGAGCTTCAATCACAATCAGCCCCGAGCCGTAAGCGTTGCCGAAGAGAATCTCTACGAAGACGGCTACGAGATTGGCGTAGATTGCGGCCCCGGGCTTGCGAATAATGAGCAGGTCGAGCGTGACCGGAAAGTAAAACAATCCATGCAGAAGACCAGCTAAGCCAGGTAGCAGAGCCGTCATGAGAGGGAAAACCCAAGAGGAAAGTGCGGAAGCAGCCCAATAGATGAGGCCGGAAACCACGCCGAGCGCAGCACCGACCGCAATGTCGACCGGCCGCCAGCGCAGCGATAGAGCCGTTGCGGGGGTAGGGGTCTTGCCCGAGGATTGAGGAGTATGAGTAGAGGGAGTTATTGGTGTTTGCATAGCGCTCCTAACAAGCCCTATCCGCAGCGGGGCCACGGTTCGTGCGCATGGTAAACGGTAGGTCTGGTGACGTACTCGTATCTCTTATCCGAGACGCATCGCCGGTCGAGCACCCCTTGACCTGCGCACGTCGGGCGGAGATGCTCTTGGGCTACTCTAGCTGCTTGAGGCACTTATGAACAGTGCGAGTCCACATTGAGGCTCCACCCGAACTCGTTCATTCTCACTGGCCGCTAGGAAAAAGCTTGAAGATGCAAGCAAATCGGCCCTTATCAGTGTGAGAATAAAGCATGAGTGGAGCTTGTTCGCAGAGCGCAAGCTCCCCCGCCCACGTCGCAAGTTTCCTCTACCATAGAAGCAGAGTAATATATGCCCGAATTTCAACAGTTTCAGTGAGGTTTGTACTTGGCTGAGTTTATTTATCAAATGATCAAGGCGCGCAAGTCCTTTGGGGATCGCGCAATCTTGGACGACGTGACCTTGAGCTTCCTGCCCGGCGCCAAAATTGGCGTTGTGGGCCCCAACGGCATGGGCAAATCGACACTTTTGCGCATCATGGCTGGGCTAGACACCGTTACAAACGGTGAGGCCCAGCTCACACCTGGCTTTACGGTCGGCATTTTGCAACAGGAACCGCCTCTAGACGAGGATAAGACCGTCGGTGAGAACATCAAGCTAGCTTTTGGCGACATCATCGACAAAGTTAATCGTTTCAATCAAATTGGCGAAGAAATGGCCAATCCTGATGCCGATTATGACTCGCTAATGGCCGAGATGGGCAAGCTGCAAGAAGAGATTGACGCTGCTGACGGCTGGGATTTAGATTCTCAGTTGGAGCAGGCAATGGACGCCCTCCAGTGCCCTGACCCTGATACTCCAGTTTCGGTTATTTCCGGTGGCGAGCGCCGCCGTGTAGCCTTGTGCAAGCTCCTCTTGGAAGCTCCAGACCTACTCTTGCTCGACGAGCCCACTAACCATTTGGACGCTGAGTCGATTCTGTGGTTAGAGCAGTATCTGCACACCTACAAGGGCGCTGTCTTGGCCGTGACCCACGACCGCTACTTCCTCGACAACGTAGCAGAATGGATCTGCGAGGTCGACCGTGGTCACCTCTACCCCTACCAAGGCAATTACACCACGTATTTGGAGACCAAGGCTAAGCGTCTTGAAGTCCAGGGCCAGAAGGATGCCCGACTTGCCAAGCGCCTCACCTCGGAATTGGAGTGGGTTCGCTCCTCCCCTAAGGCTCGTCAGGCCAAGAACAAGGCCCGCTTGGAACGCTATGAGCAGATGGAAGATGAAGCGCGGCGTAATCAAAAGCTGGACTTCTCTGAGATTCAGATTCCACCGGGGCCCCGCCTGGGCTCTAAGGTCTTGGAAGCTGAGCATATCCACAAGGCCTTTGGCGAGCGCGTTCTCATCGACGACCTCTCCTTTACCCTGCCCCGCAACGGTATTGTGGGCGTTATCGGCCCCAACGGCGTTGGTAAGTCCACACTTTTCAAGACCATCGTGGGCATGGAGCCAGTCACTTCCGGCGATTTGGAAGTCGGCGACACGGTCAAGATTTCTTATGTGGATCAGAACCGCGAAGGTATTGACCCCAATAAGAACCTGTGGGAAGTGGTCTCGGATGGCAACGATTTCATGGAAGTTGGCGGCATTGAGGTTCCTACCCGCGCCTACGTTGCCTCCTTCGGCTTCAAGGGGTCTGACCAGCAGAAACCAGCCGGAGTCCTCTCCGGTGGTGAGCGCAACAGGCTCAATCTGGCTTTGACCTTGAAGCAGGGCGGCAATTTGCTCCTGCTCGATGAGCCTACCAATGATTTAGACGTGGAGACCTTGGAGTCGCTGGAGAATGCCCTGCTGGCCTTCCCTGGCTGCGCTGTGGTCATTTCCCACGACCGCTGGTTCCTCGACCGCGTAGCCACCCATATCTTGGCTTGGGAGGGCACGGACGACAATCCTGCTAACTGGTACTGGTATGAGGGCAACTTCCAGGCCTATCAGGAAAACAAGGTCCAGCGCCTGGGCGAGGAAGCTTCGCGCCCCCACCGCATCCACCGCAAGCTCACCCGTTAAGTGTGAACTCGCTCACTCTTAAAGCCTACAAGTTCAGTTCTCGCAGCTGCTTGTAGGCTTTTGCATTGCGGTCTGCTTATGCTACTCACAATCGGGGAGTAGAATACTGATTCATCTTCATTTCACAGCCTCGACGGTTGGGAGCAATACCTATGGCAGAAGCAGTAACACCTTTAGCAGAAGCAATCCGCGCTCTGAGCGTACAACCCGGAGAGACGCAAGACGGAAGCTTGAGTGGAAGTAATCTACCCTTCCCTACTGGGCGCATTTACGGCGGACAGATTATGGCTCAGTCCATCATGGCCGCAGCCCAGAGTGTGCCTGAGGATCGCACTCCGAACTCAGTGCACGGCTATTACATTCGCACTGGACTCCTCGATCAAGATGTGCGATTCGACGTAACTAACCTGCGCGACGGCCGCTCCTACTCAACCCGTATGGTAGACGCATCCCAACCAGAGCGCCCCATTCTTAAGACAATGGTTTCCTTCCAAGTTAGCGGTCAAGACGGCATGGAATATGCTGACCCCATGTCCGCTGATCTCCCCGCTCCGGAAAGCCTAAAGTCTGCCAAAGATTTGATGATGCCCTTTGCAGACAAGTCACCTTTTGCGGCTTATTATGCCAAGCAGTCCCCCTTCGACATTCGCCATATTACGCCCACGATTATGCTCGGACCAGATAACCAGGCTCGGGCTAAGGACAGCGGCCGCCAGCTCGTTTGGATGCGTGCCGACGGCCAGGCTACCATGTCTCAAACCCTTCAACGGGCCATGATGGCACTGGGCTGCGATCAGATTATGATGGAGCCGGCCCTGCGCCGCACCGGGCTTTCAATCGCTACTCCCGGAATTTCTTACGCTTCTATTGACCACTCTATGTGGTGGTATAAGGATGTAGATGTGTGCTCATGGATGCTTTTTGAGCAAGACACGACGGTTGCTGCGCACGGTCGCGCCCTATGCACGGCCCGAGTTTACGACCAAGAGGGCGATCTACTGGCAGCCATGACCCAAGAGGCCATGATTCGGATACCGCAGGCCTGAGCCGAACTTTTTATACCTTCATATCTCCAGCCTGCTGGCGCGATTACTGGCGGCTTGGAGGCTGGGTGTCGGCGGTCTTGGGCAACTGCTTTTCAGCAGTCGTAGCTAGGCGCCGGCGCTCGCTCTGCTGACGTTTCTTGGGGCTTTCAGGGCCATCATTTGGAGGCAACTGGCAAAACCACTCCCCTACTGCTCCTAGAATGATGTCAATAAAGCACACCACGACGGCAATGGCACACTCGATGATGATGTGCTTGTAGAAGGGTGCTTCCCAGTGGCTGAGCGACATGAGCGCTTGCCCGCCATACCAGCCTAAAAGAGCCGAACAAGCGATTCCCAAAGCTTTTGACAGCAGGAGTGCGTTGACCGCGAATTGCGGGTCCATCTCCTTGCGTTCGCCCTTGGCATATTTGTGGACCTGCCGTGCCATTAAAACGATGATAATGCCAGCGATGAGCAGGAGGGCAGAAACTAACCAAGGAGCCCCCAGCATATTGAGCTGCCAACGCTCGCTCGCCTGAGCTAGGCAAACACCGCCAATGAGTCCTAGACCAACAGCCAGGAGGTAGTAGGTGGCCGGGGTACGTTTCATGTTCATGCCGAACCTCCTAAAATCCACGAATCAGAGCATAGTGTGACTTCATCTGCATTGGGCGCCAGTTGAGCCAGTTGAGCTACAGAGCCAGCATGCGTGCCACTCAGATGAGCTTCGGGGTCGATACTGGCCCAAGGTTGTAGAATCTCAGCCCGCTGCCAAGCCTGCGGATATGGAAGACTTAACTTATCGTCCGCAATCCCGGTCGCCCACTGTAGAGCCTGCTCGCGGTCGCTCAGCATATCTTCTATACCCCATGCTTTATCGTCTACGTCGACGAGCAGCAGGTCAAGCGGGTAAGAAGGTAATTGCAAGTCATGAGAGCGACCGTGGGCCGACTCTATCATATTAAGAGCTGAAAGCATGTCTACTGGCCCTAGGGCAGTCTCAATAATGACTACCGCGCACAAATAGTCTGGCTGACCGTGCCCTTCGCGGGTATAGAGCGGAGAGATGCCCAAGATTTGGCTGCCGGGCACTCCATCGAGCGAGACTATCGCCGTACGCATGGCATCTTGTACCCGGCCGACATTGCCGCTCATAGCAATCACTGCCCGGTGGCTTGCATCATCTGAGTCCGCAGTTGCCTGCAGTTGAGCATAGTCTTGCTCACCATTGAAGCCTGCGCTGGAACCGTCTAACGGGAACGACGAATAACGGCCGTATTCGCTTGCCTGGCCGGATGCAAGGGCGGCTGGCGAGACGGGCTGCTGCGAGCTGGCTTCGCGTTCAATCGTCACGCTGACATCGTCTATATCGAGGCCAGCAGCTTGAGTAGCATTCAGCCGATGCACACACACTTGAACCCGGCGCACTTGGTGGGATAGCAAAATGGAATCGGCAACGCGCACTGCAACGGTCTCGAGTAAGACTACTTCTAAGCTTCCAATTAAAGATACGATACGCCTGACCACTTGCGCGTAATCGACCGTCTTGGTCAAATCGTCGTGAGCGGCAGCATCGTTGACATCAAGATAGAGCGTTGCATCTACCAAGTACGTACAGTTTGACTGGCCTACAAGCTGGCGAGGAGTGGCGCGGATACCGGTCAACCGTATGGAATCCACGCTTCACCTCCTCCTTCATCGCTTACTTACCTGAGCACAGACCCGCTCAGGTAAGTTTGAATAACTCTTTGCCGTAAAGCCTGAGCTCAGTTTTGCCCGCCAACACTGCGCTTGAGAGACTCTGGAATCTCAACAGGAGGCAGGTCTGAGTCAGGGCGGTTGGGGTCTGATAGCCACAGCTTACGCTCAGGAGACATACGAACGGCAGAGAAGATCTGAGCTAGCTCGTTCTTGTCGAGGGTTTCCTTGACCAAGAGCTGGCGAACGAGCTCATCGAGGACCGCACGGTTCTCGGAAATGACCTTCCAAGCCTCGTTATGCGCATTCTCGACCAATTCGTGAACTTCACGGTCGATGGTCTGGGCCGTTTCGTCTGAATACGGACGCGGCTTCAGCGCTTCCATGCCTTGATCCTGACTATTCTCTTCAGCCCACTTGATAGCGCCAAGCTTGGAGGAGAAGCCATATTCCAAGACCATCTGGCGGGCAATCTGAGTTGCCTTCTCGATATCGTTGGAAGCACCGGTAGTGGGATCGTGGAAGACTACTTCCTCGGCCACACGTCCACCCATTGCATAGGCCATCTGGTCCAGCAGTTCGTTGCGAGACTGGGAGTAGCGGTCCTCGGTAGGCATAACTGCGGTGTAGCCCAGAGCACGGCCTCGGGGCAAAATAGTCACCTTAGTAACTGGGTCAGTGTGGTGCATGGCAGCCGCCACCAATGCGTGACCACCCTCGTGGTAAGCAGTGTTGCGCAGCTCGTCGAGAGCCATGCCGCGGGTGCGGCGGCGCGGACCGGAAAGCACACGGTCGATAGCTTCGTCGATAGCACGGTTGTCAATCAACTGAGCATTCGAGCGAGCGGTCAGCAAAGCAGCTTCATTGAGCACATTCGCAAGGTCTGCACCAGTGAAGCCGGGCGTACGCACAGCTACGGTGTGGAGGTCAACGTCTGGAACGAAGGGCTTACCCTTGGCGTGGACCTTCAAAATAGCCTCGCGGCCTTCCAAATCGGGAGCTTCCACTGCCACCTGACGGTCGAAACGGCCCGGACGCAGCAGAGCAGAATCCAAGATATCAGGGCGGTTAGTTGCCGCGATGATAATCAAGTTAGTGTCGTTGTCGAAACCATCCATCTCAACCAAGAGCTGGTTCAAGGTCTGCTCACGCTCATCGTGGCCGCCCATGCCGCCACCACCGCGCTTGCCACCTACGGCGTCAATCTCGTCAATAAAGATGATGGCTGGGGCATTCTTCTTAGCTTCGTCGAAGAGCTCACGCACACGAGAAGCACCCAAGCCTACGAACATCTCTACGAAGTCCGAGCCGGCCATAGAGTAGAAGGGCACACCAGCTTCGCCTGCGATAGCGCGAGCCAGCAAGGTCTTACCGGTTCCGGGAGGGCCATACAGCAAGACACCGCGGGGAATGCGAGCACCCAAAGCCTTGTATTTAGAAGGATCTTGGAGGAATTCCTTAATCTCCTCGACCTCTTGCACAGCAGCCTCTTCGCCGGCCACATCGCCAAACTTCGTCTTGGGAGTCTTGCCCTCGAGCAGCTTGCCGTTGTTCTTCTTGCCCATGCCCAGCATGCCGTTGCCGCCCATGCGTGAGAAGAAGTACCAGAAGACCACCAGCAGAAGAATGATGGGCAGGAAGGAGGAAATCAGATAGCTCACCATGCTGGTTTGCGGAACTACCGAGTTATAGCCCTCGTCAAGGTGAGCCTTTTCTACAGCTCGTGTAACCTGAGGTCCTTGGTCCTTCACGTAGTAGAACTGTACGTCCTTACCGTAGTTCTTTTGACTGCGCTTGCCATTGACACCGTTATTTTTCTTAACGAAATCGTCTTTGAGCTTGAGCTCAACTACCTGCTTGCCTTCTGTAATCTCAGCAGACTTCACCATCGTGTTCGATGCTTTGTCGTCTTTTTGGTTGAAGGACGCCAGCAGTTGGAAGCCATCTCGCGTGTCGATGGTTTGCACACCAGTTTGAGCTGTAAAGAAGCCAAAAAGGCTCAAGGCAAGCAATAAGACGACTGTGCCCCATAGCCAAGGAGATTGCCAGAACTTACCGTTGCCCGGCCCTTTGCCATCTCCTCCAATATTGAAGTTGAAGGGGTTATTGCCACCTTGCTTGCCGCCCTTGCCTGGGCCGCCATCGCCCATAGGTGGGCGTCCTGGTCCTTGCGGATAGGTCATGACTGCTCTCCTTGATCCTCATGCTCGTATTCCTGCGGCTTCAAAACAGCGATAGAGTCCAAATTCCGGTATTGCTCATCGTAGTCAAGGCCAAATCCGACTACAAACTCATCAGGAATGACATATCCTGGGTACTTTACATCTACCTGAACTTCATGCCTAGACACTTTGTCGAGTAAGGCGAATACCTCCACAGAGGCCGCCCCCCTCCCCTTAAGCTCGTCGATCAACCACCGCAGTGTTTGGCCTGAGTCAATAATATCTTCAACGATAAGAATGTGCCTGCCGCGAACGCTGCAATCCAAATCCTTACGTACGGTAATGGTGCCAGACGATTGAGTGCCCGATCCATAGCTCGATAAACTCATGAAATCAATCTGGGCAGGAATAGAAATTTCCTGAGACAAGGCAGCCAGCGTATTGACAGCCCCTTTCAAGACTGCTAGCAAAAGCAGATCCTTACCTTCGTAATCTCGGCTCACCTGAGCAGCAACCTTGCTAATAAGCTCAGCAATTTGCGTTTTGGACACTAATTCGTGGTCAATATGTGATTCAATATCGGCGATGCGCATAGTTCCTATCTTTACATAAGAGAATGACGTGATGCTTACGAACAGCTGAGTAATTGCTGGGAAGAGCGAGCGCCGCCTGCCCATGCCAAGAAGAAACCAGCGCATCGAGCTGAGCAATTTGCCGGCTCACTGGTGCAATACCGAACTGGTTGCACAGGCACACCCATAATTGAGATCGCAAGGCCGGGTGAGCGTCAGCCAGCTGTTCGACGCGCAGGCAGGCCACCGCCCCCATCTCCAGTTGCGTTTGAGAAGGCTCAAGACGGGCTTTGGCCAGCAACTTGAGCGCTTCTTCGTTCAGATAGTCGAGAGCTCCCCGAGTCAGCTGTGCCGTCTGGGCCAGTTGAGCTGTCATGTCTTTATCTGCGAACTCACTGAGAGCTGGCAGAAGGTCATGGCGTACCCGTGATCGCAAGGGATAGCTGGAAGGAAGCTCTTGCCCGGATGCAATATCATCACCATTGGTAGGGTCATCCCACCAACACAGATTGAGCTGCTGACAGATTTGCGTGGTCTCAGACCGGCTCACATCCAAAATGGGCCGCAGGAAGCACACGCCTTCGCGCTCGACTTGGCTTTCCATGCCGGCTACAGCTCCTAAACCACTAGATCGAATAAGACCAATGAGCACACCCTCAGCTTGGTCGTCGGCAGTGTGGGCCAACAGCACAGCCGATGCCTTCAACTCCTGTGCTTGCTCAATGAAGACCTTATATCGGGCTTGGCGAGCATCGGCCTCCAAACCAGCTCGGGTGCGAGTCACCGCAATTCGCTGACTTGCCAACGGTGCTAAGCCCAGCTGCGAGCAGCTTTCCAAGGCTTGGGCAGTGATACGTTCCGAATTCTCCAGCAAGCCATGATCGACTACAAGAGCACCGCATCTCAGCCCCAAAGTCGGGCATACAATGCTAGCTAAAGCCGCCAAGGCTATAGAATCTCGCCCCCCGGAACACGCCACGAGCACGAGCGGAGCATCAGGCTGGGGCGTGTGAGCACCGTGCTCGCGAAACTGAGGATCTTGTAAACCCAAGTTGGCCTGCGTTAGGGCCGTTCGCACGGCTCCTATCCCCTTTTTTAAGACTGCTGAATAAACCATAGTTGCCCAATCTCAGCTAGAGCCGGGGCAGGGCCGACACGAAGGTGTTAACCGCCTGCGCTGCCGCCCCCATATCTGAAGGGTTGTTGACAATTACTGCGAATTCCAAAATGCCGCCCTTAAGGCGCGAGACATTGCCAGACATGGAAGTCACCTGGTCGAGCGTGCCAGTTTTCACACGAACTAAACCGTTGGGCTCACTGCCTTCTCCACGCTCAGCAGCAGTACCAATCAAGCCAACTACCGATAGACCTTCTACTAGCGGAGCCAGCTGTCCGTGTTTACCATCGCAGGCCAAGCGCTGTACGGCAGTCAGCATAGCTGCGCTCACCGCGGACCCGGGAGTCAGTCCTGAGCAGTCAGCCAAGTGGGCACCATCAAGGGTTACACCTTCACGTGTCAGCACTCTAGTAATTGCTTCAACTGCCCCTTTAGGCGAGTTTTCAGTACCTTCATGCACAGCAGTTAGTCTGCCGAACAGTTCAGCGATAGTGTTATCTGAGTTGCGCAACATATAGGCCATGATTTCACTCAAAGCCGCGGACTCTACGCTAGCCACAGGCTGCAAGTCTGTAGGGATGGTTTCTTGGCTCAGCTCGCCTTCGACGGTAATTCCCTGCCCTTGTAAACAGTCCATAAAGGTGCGAGCGGATTCAGCCTCGGGACTCTCGTCGTGAGGCACGTACACGCCCTTACCATCAGGATTGGCATCTCTGTCTTGGTTGCTACGCACACGCCCCTCGTCGACGGCCATCGTAGAAGTTGGTGTGAAATAAATACCATCAGGATTGCTCTGCTCAATGCCTTGGGGCGAACGCGCTTCTCCGAAAAAGCTGGAATCATAGGCAAGTCTTACCTTGGTTACCGAGCGTTTTTTAAGCTCTTGGGCGCTATGCTGGGCTAGAGAGCTCAGGCCTGCCCTACCGTTGACATGGTTGAGATCGTTGAAGCCTGCGCCCAACAGCATGTCTCCGTGCCCTTTGAGCACCAACTGCGGTGTAGGATCCTCTGATTGTATGAGGTAGGTCGAAGTTTGCAGACTCGAACCCATGTCGATACTTAAGGCAGCGGCAGCAGCGGTAAGAGTTTTCAAGGTCGATGCTGGTTGGCGAAGCGTATCTTGTTCTCTCTCAGCCGCGACGCTACCCTTAGCTCCCATGACCACAACCGACACGTCGCTACCCACACCAGGAGAAGACACCAAGGAATCAATGAGCTCTTGAGCTGCAGCAACATCGATGGGCTCTCCCCCTTCAAGTTTTCCCTCGACCGCGGCAGGAGGCACGACCTTCCGAACCGGTTGGGAATCGCTCCAATACTGCTTCTGGTGCACGGTCAGCGGACCGGGAATAATATCGTAAGCGTCAGCAAAAATATAGCCTACAAAGACGGCAAGGACCGCAAGAACGCTCAGTACTATCTGCCAGAGCGGATGCTGGATTCTGCGCGCATGTGTTCCCACTCTTCCTCCAACTCCTCTAGTGCTCACCATGTACCAGGCTCGAGTAAGGGAAGGTGCACACACCTCAACCCCTGCATATAGCCCTAACCATTAGCTTACTTGCAGGCCGCACCAGTTAGCTATGAGAGAGCGCAGTTTTACAGAGAAGCGTATCGATCAAGCGTGTTGACAATACGCAACTGCCGCCGGTCGAAAATCTTGCCACCCCACTTTATCCCGACAAAGTACGCTGCTGCGCCATTCGCCAAGCCAATAGGGCCCAATACCCACATAAGCGCATCGGCAGACGATACAACAGACACCGCAATTAAAGCGATAAGAGTGGGAAGCATGGCGAGCAAGTTGCATAGCATTTGTATGAAGGGGAAAAATGCCTGTGACATTGGGCGACCCTGCGGCGATGAGAAAGGCTTATCGATAGGAGCAACCGGATATATGAGCGAGCCAGACAGCAGTTGTGCAACGCCGATGCCAGCCATCACACTACCTTCGACCGCAAGTGCAATAATCCCAGCGTTCATGAGCTGGTGACCGTCGCGCCAAGAACCCGAAATCACCGTAACTATCAAACATTCTATGAGTAGATACACTGAAGTGATCCACAAGTAGACGCGAGAACGACCACGCCGGTCCTCTTCCCCACTGACCGCAGCCATTACTTGCATATGAATACCAGGGCCGTCGTAAGCCAGCGAGTTAGCAAAGAGCATGCCAAAGAAGAGTGCGCCCAAGAAACAAGCGAACCAACCCATTCCTGGGAACTCACGAGATTGTAATCCCAAAGCAATCAAGAAAATGAGCGGCAGAAGGAAGAACACCAGCTGGCGGGGATCGCGACGCAAATACAGGGCCACGCGAGCTGAAATAGCACCTGAAATCGAATCAGGCATGCGCTCAAAGATACCTAAGCCGTGGGCCTTGGCCTGCGTTTCGCTAGGCGTTTGATGCAGGCGGGTGTATCGCAGGCACCAAGTCGAAAGAGCAAAACACAAGACAACAGTAAGAGCCAAGACCACTACACGCACCAACAGCAAAAGCCAGGCACCCTCATAAGCGTCGAAAGGCAGCTGGAAGGCGGCAGCCAGCGGGGTGAAAGCCAAGACCTGAGCGAGAGGTGCTAGCTGAGTAGTGTCGAATGTCGTATCCGCAGGAACTATGGCTTGAGGCAGGTAGCAGATAGACATAAAGAGAACAAACACCACTAAGTAGAGCGCATTCTGCGCCCGTTGAGAAGTGGCCAAAGTAGTAGCGAGCGAGAGCACTGCCTTTGACAGGCTCATCATCGTTAGCACCGCTATGGGTGCGGCCACAACGGCAACGACAACTACCAGCGGGCCTAAACTGCGATAGAAAGCAGCCAAGGCGAGGAAACTCACCAGAGCGCATACGGCCGGTAGCCCTTCCAAACCCGCAAGCAGTAAACCAGCTTGCAAGCGGCGGTCAGGTATGCCGAAGAAGGCGAACCGCTGAGGATTGAGTGTAGAGCCTTCGCCCAAAATCATCAGCTGAATGAGAATAACAGCGACCGTAAGCGCTGCCGATGCGCAAACCGCTGTAATCGAGACGGTCATGAGCTTTTCTCGGGAAGGCGTGGGGTCGAGGTTGTAGTTCATCGCAAAAGACCAAGAGCTGACCATGACAGCAACAACCAGTATCAAGGCAAGAAGAGCCCCAACCGTCTGCCAAGAAGACCTCTTGATAGTTGAAATAGTCAGTGCCCAGCGCAGGCGGGCAATAGTTACGATTTCACTCATTGCTGGCCTGACCCGGAATTGGCAGGAAATTCAGAGCTTGGAGGCATGGTGATACCGGACTGAGGACCTGCCGCTATGGGCTGCACAGGTTGAGCAGATGGTGCAGGGCCGCCGTTGAGCCAGCTGATTTGCGCCGCAGCATGGCGGCCGCCCACCAATTGCAGGAAGCGGTCTTCCAAATCTTCACCAGCCGCCACCTGAGTAATAGTGCCGTCTGCGCGTACTTGCCCTTGATTGATGACAGCAACGTGAGTGCACATCTTCTCAACCAAGGCCATCACATGAGAGGAGACAATGACCGTGCCGCCGGTGGACACGTACTCGGCCAGAATGTCTTTCAAATTAGCAGAGGAAACCGGGTCAACCGATTCAAAAGGCTCATCTAAAACCAGCAGACGCGGGCTATGAATCATGGCAGTAGCTAGGCAAATCTTCTTATTCATACCTGCGGAATAACCCGACACCATTGTGTCTGCCGCGGATGCCAAGTCGAAGGCAGAGAGCAAATCCTTGGCCCTAGCCGAGGCTTCCTGCCGCTTCATGCCACGCAGCATACCCGAATACACTAAGAGCTGCAAACCAGTCAGGCGGTCGAAAATTTGATTGGACTGCGGCATGACACCGATAGAACGCTTGGCTTGATTCACGTCTGACCACACATCGCGCCCCAAAATCATCACCGAACCGGAATCAGGCACCAGCAGGCCGGTCGCCATATTCAAGGTGGTAGTTTTGCCGGCACCGTTGGGACCCACCAAGCCATAGAAAGAGCCGACCGGAATGTCGAGAGAGAGGCCGTTGACAGCAATTTTGGCCTCATAACGCTTGACTAGGGCACGGATTGAGAGCGCAGCTTGAGGATTTGGTCCGGTAGCCACTGGCGCAGGATCAAAACCTGCTGGGGCGGTTTGATAAGTGCTCATGATTAGAGCATACTTCATCAGTGTTGGAATGGCACGAATCATCTCAAGTAGTGATATACCAGACCTGAACTAACGGATAATTACCCCTCAGAATCCGACTAGTTTTACTTCCCTTGATGCTCGATAGGTTTCCAACCAGGGTTGGAGAAGATAGCCTGGAAGGAGATTGGCACATAAGACAACATGAAAATAGGGAAGCTCAGACAATAGGCAAGCAGTTCTTTGTTGGAAGCACCAATCTTGTCGCGCTCTGCAACCACAGTCAGCGCTGCCAGGCCCATCAAAGTCAGGATGCCGATACTACCTAGCACAGTCATATTAGTTAAAGAGCCAATCTGACTTGACCAAGTAACAAAGCCAAACGTTGAGAACAAGATACCGAACACGAAACGTATGAGGCTCAAGACGGTAAGCGGGCAAATCAGAATCGTTAAATCTACTGCCGAAAAATCACGTTCCTGCACAGCTCGCCGAATGAGCGAGGGCCCATAATAACGGAATACTTGTAGAAAGCCTTTGCTCCATCGCAGACGTTGCCGCCAAGACTGCTGGAAGGTTACTGGTTGCTCGTCGTACAGGATGGCAGTACCACAGTAGCCGATGCGATCACCGTGAAGGATGGAATCCATAGTGAATTCCAAATCCTCTGTGAGCAAGTGGAATTTCCAGCCATTATTGCGTTCCATGACTTCGCGCGAGAACATGAAACCAGTGCCGCCCACATGGCAAGAAGAACCGAAAACCATGCGTGAAGAATTCAAGAATCGAGATTCGCGGATGAACCACAGGGCCGAGCCGGAAGAAACCCAATTATCCGAGAAGTTGATGGAATTGCGATAAGAAGTCAAAATCTTGAAACCGGACTGGAAGGCCTTGTTCATCTCTCCGATATAGTGCTTATCGAGACGGTTATCAGCATCAAAAACGAAGAAAGCATCGTAGTTGGTTGAAGCTCCAGAAGAGATGATGTTGTCAAGTAAGTAAGTCAGGGCATAGCCCTTGCCTATTTGTGTTGTATTCGTGCGCTCAACCACATGGCAGCCCATAGACCGAGCTACCTGGGCCGTATTATCTGTACAATTGTCGGCCACTATCCAGATGTCGACCAGCTGGCTGGGATAGGTCTGCGACTGAATGGACTCAATCAGCCCGCCGATAACGCTTTCCTCGTTGCGGGCAGAAATGAGCACCGCGAAGTGCTTATTAAGTGGCACTTCTGGGAAGACCACCGGCTTAGCCACAAAAGAAGTGACAATGCAGACAGCCTGATAAATAATACCGACTGCAGTCAAAATAATAGTGACTACATCGAGCAGATTAAGGAAGGCCATTTACTGCCACTCCTTGCGGGGATTGGCGCTGGGAATCTCTTTGGTGCCACGAGACTTCTTGTTATGCTCGTGTTGAGCGCCTTCGAGCTGAGCCTTGCCCTTGCTGTCATTCACCACATGCTTTGGAATCGCAACAGTTTCAGAGGTATCCAGTGCGTCTGAAGTGGGGATACGAGCGAATTCCTCTCGAATTTGCTGCTCGTCCTTGTCGGCAATCACTACCCGCTTACTGGAACCTTGCGCAGAGCGTGGGATATGCTCAGTCACTGGCTTAATCACATGCTCGTTAATGGCCTCAGCACCTTCAACCACCTTGGACTTCTTCGTTGGCTTAGGATCTTGCATAAGCGGCGAATCAATCAAATCGTAGCGTTTGGTGGAAGCCTTGAAAATTATTTGGAAGGAGGCAGCTACCGGCAAAGCTAGGAAGGCTCCCAACGCCCCAAACACCGCACCCAAAGCCAAAACCGCCAAGAAGGCGATAGCAGCGTTCAAATCCATCGTACGCTGAGAAATCTTAGGTGCCAAAATCAGGTTCTCAACCTGCTGGTAGAGGGTAATATAAATCAGAACTGCCAAAGCAATGACGAGCCCGTTTGCTCCCCAAGCCACTACGACCGGCAGAGCGCCGCCGATATAGGTACCAATGGTGGGCACAAATTGCGATACCAGACCGCAGAAGAGCGCCAATGGCAACCAGTAAGGCACATTGATAACCACCAAGAAGACAGACATGCAGGCCGCTGAAATCAGAGCCAGAATAGTGCGGCTAAAGAGGAAGGACGAAATCTGATCCTGAGCAACCGTCCAAACGAGTACGAAACGACGCTGGCTAGAAGGGCTCATCCACTGGCACAGGCTTCTACGCAGCTTCGGTCCGGCCGCGGAAATGTAATACGTAACCAATAACACGGTCATAATGTTCAACACCGAACCCAAAACGCCCACAGTTGTGGTGAACGCTTGACCTGCAAAGTCAGTAACCCAAGATGTTTGAATATTCTTAGCAATCTCATTTCCCAAGTCTTGCATTGCTGGCAATTGCTGGTGGGTCTTGGACTGTACAAAATCCACCACCTGCTCATAAAAAGCGGGAGCACCCTTAACCATGCCAATGACCTGCTGTACAAACATGTTGCCAAAGAGACCCATGAGCGCAATAACGACAATGACAAGGCCTATGAGCGTAACACCAGAAGCCGCCCCGCGCTTCCATCCATGTTTGACGAAAGTAACCACCAAGGGCTCCATTGCCAAGGCCACGAACATAGAGATAACAACGTCGAGAACTACGAACTCGACCTTTGACCAGGAAGTATATGCGAACCAAGCCAGAAATACAGTGATTACGGCATAGAAAAGAGCCCGGCCATACCATTCAGGTGGGCGGCGGGGGTCGCCTTTGGAGGGGAAGAGAGATCCCAAATCGAGCTGCTGCTTATTACTTGCGTCCATGACTCTATTATCCCGGCAATGCTGACAAGAAACAAGCCGAGAGCTTGAAGACTGTATAACGGGCCAAGTATTCTGAAACCTATGCTGACCGTATCCGTAGTTATTCCGGCTTGGAATGAAGAAGATCGTATCGCTGACTGCATCTTGAACGCGACCACACAGTCGGTCGCACCCTTAGAGGTGCTCGTTGTCGACAATCACTCCACCGACCGCACTGCACAGATAGTCCAAGATTTCATTGCAGCCCACCCCGACACGCCTGTACAGCTGCTCCACCAAGACGAGGAGCAGGGGCTGATTCCCACCCGAAACTATGGGCTAGATCGGGCTCGTGGCGATATTTTGGGACGCATCGATGCTGATTGCATGCTGCGCCCCAACTGGGTTGAAGTAGTGAGTAGACTCTTTGAAAACGATTCAGATGCCATGGGAGCCACCGGCCCGGTCGCCTATTACGACATGCCCGGCAAAGAAATCGGTCTCAAGAGCGACAACAAGGTGCGCAGAAGCGTCTACCGTGCTGATGATGGCCAATACTTACTTTTCGGTTCCAATATGGCGCTGAGAGCGAGCGCTTGGAAAACGATTCGCGGCGAAGTATGCCGAGACGAGGCAGACATTTTCCACGAAGATGTTGACGTCTCCCTCCACCTGATAGACCATGATTTTAAGATGGTCTATTGCAAGGATATGAACGCGGCAATCTCTGCTCGG
Organism: Bombiscardovia apis; assembly: GCF_033095945.1. Classification (NCBI taxonomy): domain Bacteria; kingdom Bacillati; phylum Actinomycetota; class Actinomycetes; order Bifidobacteriales; family Bifidobacteriaceae; genus Bombiscardovia; species Bombiscardovia apis. The sequence continues at coordinate 1,445,622 of NZ_AP026800.1, forward strand.
CGCATGGATACCTCATTCAATTCTTTCCACCACTACATGCAGCGATTCAAAAATACTTTCGATGCTCATCCCTCCCACACGCGCGAGCAGAAACCTGAGCACACGCTTTACGCCATCTATCCTATTTTGCGCACGTTCTACCCGGTCTACCAGAAGTACTTAGAGTCTGCTGACATCAACCCGGCCGAGCGTATTTGGATTAAGGAGCAGATGGAGCTTTTCCACCGCCGAGATCAAGAGATGGAACCCATCCCGGCAAACTCCAAAAACTAGAACTCTCCACATTAACACTTAGTCCCAAAAGGTCAGGCCGTGTCAGTAGCGTCGCTGCTTGTGCACGGCCTTATCCTATAGTAATTCTCTAGCAAACAGCAAGAAGCAGACACATTCTTGCATTCTTGTTTTTCTTACTTATTGGCACTGCTTATTTTCTCATTACACGCTTTGTCTGTTTTAAACTTGTCCGTTCTTAAACCCTCAAATAGTGTGACATAGCTCACATTCCCTTTTAGCCTCATCATAAAACCTAAACGCAAGAGCCGTCTGACGACGCGGCCGACAAACCGCCGGCTTGCCTAGTCTAGGGGTGGAAGGTAATATAGTCACGTTCGCCCCCGTCGTCTAACGGTTAGGACACCAGACTTTCAATCTGACAACGAGAGTTCGACTCTCTCCGGGGGTACTTAGGGCAGCAGCGCCACGAATACTTTCTTCAACTTTTCTCCTTCTTTGCTTCTATTTATCATTGCGCTGATTTCAATTCATCCATTTCTTGAGACAAATCAAGCAAACACAGCTCCGATGCATTAGGCTGTATTACCAATCAGGGTAAAACACAACAGCCTTTAAGGAGCAAGATGAGCACTACCGCATCGAATTGTGAAGAAAACACACCATCCTCCAGCTCAAAGACCGACCAGATTTTGCCTGACGAGCGCCAGCACAGGACTCGGCATGAGGTTACTATTGGGGGCCGGTCTTGGGAGTATGAGGCAACTGTTGGGACTATTAATATTGATACGGAGAAGGTGAAGCCCGCAGCTTCCATCTTCTATTCGGCTTTTACAGCCCTCGGTGCAGACGGCGAAGCAGACAAGAGTCGCCCGGTCACCTTCGTCTTTAATGGCGGCCCCGGCGCTTCCTCAACCTTCCTCATGATGGGCTCCATAGGCCCCAAACACATCGTCATCCCCGACGCCGCTCCAGTTCCGGGCGCTCCTTATGAGCTGGCCGACAACCCCTACTCCATCCTGCCTTACTCCGATATTGTTTTTATCGATGCAGCCGGCGCAGGTTTCTCACAAATCGCTGAAGAAGCTAAGAAGGAACTGTGGTCAGTAGATGGCGATGTGAAGGGCTTCTCTGCCTTTATTCGCGCTTACTTAAGCAAGTATCACCGATGGAACTCCCCCAAGTATGTGCTCGGCGAATCCTACGGCACCACCCGCGGCGCAGCTCTGGCATACCGACTGCAAGAAGATGGCGTAGCGCTCAACGGCCTCACCTTGCTCTCAAACATCCTCAATTACGCCTTTACTTTCGCCACTTCAGACCAGTTCCACATCGGCAACTTCCCCACCTACGCAGCCATTGCCAAATACCAGGGCAAGGCGGGAGCTGGCATCACGATGGACCAGCATCTACAAGCGGCCCGCGCCTTCGCCAATGGCCCTCTGCGCTTAGCTATGTGGCAGGGAGATCAGCTTGATCCAGCTCGCAAAGACCGAATTGCACAGCGCTTCGCCGAACTGACGGGCTTAAGCAAGGAATATGTCATCGCCTCTGATCTGCGCGTGCTTGACCACCGCTTCCGTAAGGAACTCCTGCGTTCTGAAGGCAAGATTGTGGGCCGCTACGACGCTCGCACCACCGGTTACGACATGGACCAGGTGAGCGACGACGAAACCTTCGTAGTCGACGATTCCTTCCTAGATCCCGCTTACTCTTCACTCTCATCCGCTTACTTGCGCGACGAGCTGGGCTGGGACGGTAAGAGCGAGCGTAAGGGCTTCGCCAACTTCGATTGGAACTCCATGGAGCCCGGTAAGGGTTGGACTTGGTGGCACCAGCTACCCCGACATACCGCTTCCTCGTGGGGAGAGAAGGTTCCCTTCCCCCTAGTAACACCCGACTTGGCTACTGCTATCGTACGTCAACCCACACTCAAAGTGCTGGTCTGCAACGGCATCTTCGATCTAGCTACGCCCTTCGGCCAGACCGAATACGATATTGACCACATGGGTCTACCCAAGCCCCTGCATAACAACATCGCCTTCACCTACTATCCAGCCGGCCACATGGTCTACTCTAATCCGGAAAGTCTGGAGAAGTTCTCGGGCGATTTGGCACGCTTCTACGCCGCAAACGCGGATGAGATGGTCACTATCGATGAGCGCCCCGACCTGCCCGAAGTTGCAGGCATGGAGTAGTTTCTAACAGCCAACTATAAGAGGCCTAGGCAGGTCATCTCCTTGCCTAGGCCTCTTCTTGTACGACTTTCCGTTCACTGACTGACTCAACTCACAAGCACTTGATTCTTGCGCTTTTCAACCAGCCTTGATTCGACTCACAAACCCGCAAAAACGCCGTCTGGGCGGCGCAGTAGACCTAAGCGGTTGAGGGGCCAATACGTGCAGTTGGCGATGGCATCTACCTTGCTCAGTGGCACCTGACCACCATTTTTGTCTCCCAAGTGGAAGCGAGAATCAGCAGAGTTTGAGCGATTGTCTCCCATTACAAAAATATAGCCTTCCCGCACGGTCAGATTGAAGGGTATCTGGGAGCTGACCGCTCCGGGCATGATATACGATTTTTCATTCAAGATGGTGCCGTTCACACTGACCGGACCCGTACCATCTGCTTTAATCCGATCACCAGCTACACCAACGACGCGCTTAATTAAAAAGTCGTCGTCAGGACCAGTATGAAGCCAATTATCTGGGTCGTGAAAAATGACGATATCACCCCGCTGCACACCCGAAATTTTGGGTTGCACTTTGGAAGCAATGACCCGGTCCCCACATTAAGCGTAGGCTCCATTGACTCAGAAGGGATTTCGTAGGCTCCAAAGACAAAGGCGCGCATGAGTACTACCACTAAGACGCAGGCGATAAGCCAGCCCACCTCTTGGAGTACTCGCATCCACAGGGGGCGTGCCTGCCTAGCCCGAATCCGCTGACGCTTGCGCTCATCTTGCAGGCGGCGTGGAGGTGTTTGCGGCATCTGTCCTGTTTGCACAGTGTAACCCTTCTTCAGTAGCGGCATCTGACAGCCAATCCAGCTCACACGAGCATTTGCCAGTTACACACTGCTTCGCTTAGCCTCATTCTAGTAGCCACCTCCTACTAGCAAGGCCAGTTCTGCAAAGCGATTACCTCATGCACAAACTTAGAGCCACACACCCGCCACCAGCAGGAGCGTATACCCTACGAAGAAGAGCGAGGCTGCCTTAATCAACGGAAAGTAGGTAGTCTGCTTGTCTGGCTTGGCATAGAAGGGCTGCATGCCCCGCCACATGAAGGGCAGAATCAGTACGCTGAGAGCCGCCGGCCAAGGCACGAGTCCGGTAGCCCAGTTCAGCAGTGGCCACAGCGCTCCTAGGGCCTGCATAATCCGCATTAGCACAAGCGACCTCTTGGATCCTAAGAAATAGGCCAAGGTATGGCGACCGTTGGCAATGTCTTCATCGCGGTCGGCTACATTGTTGGCCAGCTGGACGGTGAAGAAAATCAGAGTCACCGGCAGGCAAACCATCAAGGTTTTACCAACCAAGGCCCAATCGAAGGGATAATGCCCGTATACGCAAATATATACACACACCAGCTGCACCATATAGGTGATGGTAAGCGCCACTACCGTCTCGCACAAGGGCGTGGCGTTAATGGGAAAACGCCCGGCCGTATAGAAAATGCCAGCAGCGTAGCCAATGATGCCCAAGATCACAAGCGGCCAGCCGGTGCGAGCCACCAGAATAAAGCCCGGCACCAACGAAATCAAGTAGAGACTCAACCCCAACCACCACACACCGCGCAGGGGCAGATTGCGCTTGCCAATCACATTCGTATGCTTCGCATAGCCTTCGCGGTCGCGTGCGTGCACATAATCGTAGTAATTGTCGGTAATATTCACAGCCAAGTCAAAGAAAATAATCGCTACAAAACACAGCAGCATATTCGCCCAATTGACCACACCGTACAGGTAGTGGGCAATCGAAGCGCCCATAGCAAACCAAGCAATATTTAGGGGGGCGGTAAAAATCTCGGTCAGTTCTACAAAAGTGGGCCAGTCTAACCAGCGGCGATTCATATCGTGCCTCTTCTTTCGGTAGAGCTTGCTGCACACCAGTTCAAATATAGGAGTTGAACAACAAGTTCAGTTATGGGTCACTTGGTAGGTGAAGTCATGAATGGTATGGCCCGCAGCGAGGCCTTTTCGCTCAAAGTTGGTGAGCACACGCCCCGAGAAACGTTCCGATTCAGTGAAGTCAGCATGAGGCAGTAGGGCAGCTTGGTCAGCCGTGCCCTTACCCACATGTGCAGTTGCCAAACTCACGCAGTGCTCGCCCAAGTTGCGGAAATGAGCATCGTTATCCATCACTTCGTGCACATGCAGAGCGTAGTCATCGATGTCTGTTGCTATACGCCACAAGCCTTGCGACGGGAGCGCCCGGGCTATGTCGGCAGCCAAGGCAGACTGCACTAAACGCCGCTTGTGGTGCTTCATCTTGGGCCAAGGATCGGGGAAGAAGGTCCACACTTCGCCCACGCTCCCTTGGTCGGCAGCTGCAAAGAACTCGGGAGCGTTGGTTTGCGCGACTTTTAAATTCGTCAACCCTTGCTTACCCGCCAACAGCATGGTGTGTGCCAAGCCGGGCTCGTATACTTCTAGAGCTAAGAAATTGCGGTCTGGATGTGCAGCGGCAGCAGCTACGATATTTTCGCCTTGCCCGCTACCAATTTCTACGGTTACAGGAGCCGGCTGAGCGTACGAGCGCTCCAAGAAGTCCTGATCGATGCGCACATGCTGCCCAACTCCCAAAGAAGACGCGTCGTCGTCGAGTTGGAGCAAAAGCTGAGGGGCATACTCCTGCCAAGCCCGCGCTAGCCTGTCGTCAAGCTTGCCTGAACGCCGGGTGAAGGAGACGATGGTGCGCCTGCCTGCCTGCCCGGACTGTTCCTCGCGGGCGCTTTGCACCCCGAAAGAGTCTTGCTCAACTGCTTGTTCATCTGTTTGTTTCGTAGTCATCAGTATTATTTATATCTGAGGGAAGGTATAAGCGAGTCCCCCACTTGCTGGGTGCGCTCATGCTATACTCAATAAGGAACAAAAATAAACAAAACTGCGCAGAATCGAACATTCTTTCCTGAATAGCTCGACGGCGGCAGAAAGGTGAACGAAATGTCCGTTCTCGTCACAGGCGGTTGTGGTTACATTGGAGCCCACGTGGTGCACGCCCTGCATCAAGCAGGCCAAGAAGTAATAGTCATCGACGACTTAAGCTACGGCAAACCCACCCGCATCGAAGGTGCCCGCCTCTACGGAGCCGACATCTCCGCCCCCGGTGCCGACCAGCGTATGGCAGAGATTATGCGCGAGCACAAGGTCGACTCGGTCATTCATTTCGCAGCCCGCAAGCAGGTGGGCGAATCGGTTGAAAAGCCGCTCTGGTACTACCAGCAGAACTTGGGCTCCATGCTCAACGTACTGAAAGCTATGGCCGCTACCGATGCCAAGAAGCTCGTCTTCTCCTCTTCCGCTGCCACCTACGGCGAGCCCCCAGTAAGCGTGGTGCCCGAAGATGTAGTGCCCATGCTCCCCATCAATCCTTACGGACAGACCAAGCTCATTGGAGAGTGGATGGCCCGCGCCTGCGAAGAGCCCCACGGCATCCGATTCTGCGGCCTGCGCTACTTCAACGTAGCTGGCTGCGGCCCGGTTGAGCTCGAAGACCCAGCCATTTTGAACCTGATTCCTATGATTTTCGACCGCCTCAAGCAAGGTAAAGCTCCCGCAATTTTTGGCGCCGACTACCCCACCGAAGACGGCACCTGCATACGCGACTACATTCACGTCTCCGACTTGGCAGATGCCCACATCGCCGCACTCAACTACCTGGACCGCGACGAGCGCCAATACGACGCATTCAACGTTGGCACCGGCGAAGGCACTTCGGTTCGCCAGATTGTAGACGAGGTCAAGAAGGTTACCGGCCTGCCCTTCACCGAGGCCGTCAAGCCCCGCCGCGCCGGCGACCCCGCCAAACTCATTGGCTCCCCCAAGCGCATCAACGAAGAAATGGGCTGGCACGCTCAATACGACGTGGCAGACATCGTTGAGTCAGCTTGGCAGGCATGGCAGGCCAATCCCAACCACCACATTGATACCGAATCGTGGAAGCAGAGCGACTGAGGTCACAAGCTCAAAGCCCCGAAATGGTCGAAGTACTGGCCTTTTCGGGGCTTTTTCTATAAACGCGACGCGCCGAGTTTGCATCATAGAAAAGTTCGGGTAAGCTTTAGTTCTGGCTGTTTTACACAGCCACGGCTCCGTAGCTCAGTTGGTTAGAGCGCCGCCCTGTCACGGCGGAGGTCACCGGTTCAAGTCCGGCCGGAGTCGCTCGGATGTCACTGATAGTTTTGACTATCCGACAATAAACAAGGCTCTGTAGCTCAGTTGGTAGAGCGAGCGACTGAAAATCGCTAGGTCAACGGTTCGATCCCGCTCGGAGCCACCAGATACACCAAGATTGCAATCGCATTCTTGGTTTTCCTTTATCTCCACTCCCCCTTGATTGCGCCAATGTTGCAAGCTCCTCCTTCTCGGTCAAGGTAGCCGCAGCAAACATCCGCTAAGATGGCAGCAAGATTCATACTTATCAGCACTGAGCAAAAGAGGCTCCCATGGGAACACAGTGGTCCAAAATGAGTACGAGAGCGTTAGCGCAGCATGCTGTAGAGTCCAACTTGCTGTCTACCACAGCCTTAGCAGCAATTGTGGGATGCTCAGCAGAAAAGATGAGCAACTTTATCAGAGGAAATGACTCCGCACTCACGTATGACGAAATCAGCAGTCTTGGGCATCTCATTATCTTGCTGGTTATGTCTGTGCACGAATGCAGCGCGGCAGAAATTCTACAGACACACATTGAGATGTTAGAGCAGTCTTTTCACATGACTCAAAAAGAAATTGCGGACATAGTAGGTGCTTCAGCTGGAGATATTCAAGCCGTCCAAGACGGGCAGCTGGCAACGATTGGCCTCGGTGGAGCCGTGAAAATCATACACCTAGCAGATACGATTTTCACTCACGTCAAAGCGCAGAATCCTTCTCGATTCATCTCGTAACGACTGAAATCTCAATTCCATATTCGCACGTCTTTGAGCGAGACCTTTGCACGCATACCTCAAATCGTGACATTAGGGCCGGTTTGCGGGCGGCTTTTGAATAAGGAAAGCCCAAGCCACATTTGGGGGCTTGGGCCTTTTAAGGAGGCTTAGAGCTGCTCTAGGACCCAGTCTACGACGTAGGGAGCGGTGTGCTCGATTTGGTCGATGGCCACTTCAAACTCTGCTGGGCCGCCATACCAAGGATCCGCTAGGTCGATGTCGCTCTCATGGCCCGGCTGCGGCTTGGGTAGGTCAGGGTCGAAAGAACGATAGAGATGGACTGCTGGGCGCTTGTCTGCTGGCAAAATACGCAGGAGGGAGCGCATATGGTCGGCAGTCATCGGCAGCAGCAAATCAGATTCCTCTGCCTCGTCCTTGCTGATGCGGTGGGCGAAATGGTCTTGCGGCAGCTCATAGCCCCGCTCTTTCAAAACCTTCTGCGCCCTGCGGTCGATAGGATTACCAAACTCCTCATCGCTGACTCCACTGGACTCTACCCGCACCTGGCTGGCATCGATACCGCGGTCCTCAAAGAACTTACGCAAGATAATCTCAGCCATAGGTGAGCGGCAAATATTGCCAGTGCAGACCGTCATAACAACGTAAGGTGTATGTTCATCGCCTTGCTTACTCATGTTCTCCCCTTCAGCTGACTCGCTCATAGGTCACGTAGCGATAACGATTCACGCCTCGATCCTTGGGATCTTGGGCAGGCTGCCACGGCTCCTCTTGGCCCACTCGCCACAGGTGATGGCTGACCAAGTCGTCAATGTCTGGCGCAAAGGTATCTGCGTCCACTTGCGCGTCCAAGTCGGTTACGTATGCTCGCGAAGCCAGCGGCAGAGCTTCCTCAAAGATTTGCGAGCCACCAATGACCCAAATCTCCGAACGGTCGATGCCGTCTGCCGGTATGGCTTCCTGCCGCGCCAGCTCGACGGCATCTTGCAGGCTCGCCACTACCGTTGCACCAGCAGCCCTAAATTGAGGGTTGCGGCTAACGACAATATTGTCGCGCCCTTGCAGAGGTTTGGATCCCATCGATTCCCAGGTGCGGCGCCCCATAATGACAGGGTGGGAGATGGTCAGTTCCTTGAAGCGACGCATGTCTGCGCTCACATGCCAAGGCATACCCCCCTCGAAACCAATGGCACCCTTCCTGCCATCCTTGGCACAGGCTTGGGCCCAAATTAAGTTCACAGACCAAGGCTCAGCAAGCTCGTCATCGCTTACGAGCTCCTTGCCTTGGTCTCCTAAAAGCCCGGCGCGACCGGGCGTGGGTTCGTGATAGCCGCTGCGGCTACTACTGTCATGCTCCATAGTTTGTGGTGCTCCTCAATAACGGATTTGCAACAGTATAATACCTACAAGTTTAGACCGCCACCGGGGCCTTAATCGCAGGATGGTGTTCATAGCCCACGATTTCGAAGTCGTCGTAAGAGTAGTCGAAGATAGAATCGGCCTTACGAATCTTAATCTGCGGGTAAGGATAAGGCTTGCGCGAAAGCTGCTCTAAGATTTGCTCCATGTGATTATCGTAAATATGGCAATCGCCGCCAGTCCACACGAACTCACCCGGCTCCAAGCCTGCCTGCTGGGCCATCATCATAGTCAGCAGAGAGTAAGAAGCGATATTGAAGGGCACGCCCAAGAACATGTCGCAAGAGCGCTGGTACAGCTGGCAGGAAAGCTTGCCGTCGGCCACGTAGAACTGGAAGAGAGAGTGGCATGGAGGCAGGGCCATCTGCTCAATCTCGGCAGGATTCCAAGCCGTAACGATAATTCGTCGCGAGTCAGGATGGTTACGAATCAGGTCGAGAGCACGCTCAATCTGGTCAATAGTGCGGCCCGGGTCTTCTGGGGTGGGCGCAGGCCATGAACGCCACTGCACGCCGTATACAGGCCCTAATTCGCCGGTTTCTGGATCGGCCCACTCATCCCAAATATGCACGTTGTTCTCTTGGAGCCAGCGCACATTGCTCGACCCCTTGAGGAACCAGAGCAGCTCATAAGCAATGCCTTTGAAAAAGACAGTCTTGGTGGTCAAAAGAGGAAAACTGGAGCTTAAATCGAAGCGAATCTGCTGGCCGAAGAGCGAAACGGTGCCGGTGCCGGTTCGATCCGACTTCAAAGTGCCCTCGGTCAAAATCTTACGAACCAAATCCTCGTAAGGCATGGGAATATCGGTGTCTGGACGCTCGGGAATGCGGGTACGAATATCTGCTAACTGCTGAGGTGTCAAAGCCATAAGCACAGTGTAGCAAGCTGCGCGAATCTCAACTAGAGCCAGTGATCAGCCTTGCAATACCAACAAAAACCGACTTGTCGTTCGTCTGGAGGCGCAAAAGTAAAACCGGCGGGCATAATTAGGCGCGGCTTTGGGTTAGATTGTAGGTATAGGACAATTACACCAATGGGAGGTTCCTATGGCAAAGAGACTATGGGTCGAGCGTGGCGAAGATGGCACCTGGGAAGGTCACTCGGACGAAGGCGCAGTGATTAAGTTTGGTCGCGGCGAGGGTCTGTTTACCCCCGGCGACCTGCTGCAGCTAGCTCTGGCAGGCTGTGCTGGCATGTCTTCACAGTTCGCTGTCGAGCATGCTCTGGGCGAGGGCAAGGGCGCAAAAGTTGTAGTCAATGCCCAATACAGCGATGATGATGACGCATTCCTAAGCTTCGACGAGCAGGTCAGCATTGACGGCACCGATGCCCACTTGAGCGAGGAAGACGCTGCCAAGTTGGAAGAGCGGATGCGCCGCCACATTGACAAGTCTTGCACTATCAAGCACACGCTGGTGCGCGAGACTCCAGTGCGTATGAACATAAAAATACGCCACTAAACTCACAGAGTTGGGATCTCACTCCCCTACTAACCAAGAAGCGGCTGCTGCCCCAGATTCATTGAGGCAGCAGCCGCTTCTTCGATATCAGCGCTGGGTGCCAGTTGCATGAGGCACCCAGTTGGGCCGTTTAGTTGGGCCGTTTAGTGATTTTCGTGGAGAGGGTCGATGGTTGATTCGATGTCTTCCACGTGCTCGGCCCTATCGACAGACACTTTCTGAACTCCGGTAATGTCTTCCAGAGCCATGACCTGGTCTTGGTTGCCGGAAGCCGCCTGCTTGAGACCGGACTCGGCAGCTTCAACATACTTGCGAGGAACCACGTAAACCGGGGTCACAGCGTGCTGGAGCAAGCCTTGGCTAGTGGAACCCAGCAGCAAGCCCGTAAAGCCACCACGGCCGCGAGAACCTACAACTACAACATCATGATCCTTGGAAGCCTGGGGCAGCGCCTCAACTGCCGAACCGGGTACGACCTTCTTATCAATCTCCAAATCAGGATATTGCTCCTGCAGGGGCTTAATACGGTCGCCCAAGTCTTCCAGGTACGAGTCCATCACGCTCTGCTCTTCAGCAGAATCGGTGCCCGTTAAACCAGAGATATTCGGCACGGCCGAAATGACATCGAGGGTTGCGCCCCAAGTGTGGGCAAATTCAGCAGCGATTTCAAGCGCCTTGAGACCCCAGCGAGACTCGTCAGAACCGACAGCCACCTTGCTGATGGTGTTGTTCAGATGCATCATGTTACCGTCATCATCGGTGTAAGGCACCACAACGATGGGGCAATAAGCGTAAGCGGGCAGACTCGAAGAAGTAGTGCCCAGCAAACGCTCAGCCAAACCTCCCTTGCCACGGTTGCCAATCACAATCAGATTGTAATTGCGTGAGAGCTCCACAAATACCGAAGACGGGTCGCCGGTCACAATGAGCGTGACAGCTTCAACACCTTGCTCATCGGCGATGGCCTTAGCCTTAGAAAGGATCTCTTGAGCATCCGAATGAGCAGCAACGTCGTCGCCCATGGTGCTGTAGGTAGCATCGAAAGACACTGCTGCGTATGAAGGCAACGAGTATGCACACACAATCTGCAGTGTTAAGCCTGCATGCTTGGCATAATTTGCGGCCCACCAAGTGGCCTTGTAGCTGGCATCAGAGCCATCAACGCCGACTAGAATCGCCTTGTCGTTGATCATAACGACCTCCTCGTGATCGTGGGCGAAGCCGGAAAGCTCCACCGATCTACTTCCAAGAATAGCTCACCTAGGAAGCGAACATAAGCCAGTGTCTTTTTAAGCGTTTCGCCAAAACCAAGTCAGAGTAAGAAAAGAGTGCCCCCACAAAGGGAGCGCTCTTTTAGAGAACTAGTTTAGAGGATTCTACGAATCGCATACGAGCCAGTGAAAGCCACCGAAATAGGAGTAATCTGCGTGCCCTGCCCCGGTGAAAGCGCATTGACGACTAAGCCATTGCCCACATAAATACCAGCATGCGCGCCGTTGGCAATGATGTCGCCGGGCATAGCCTGGTCGATACTTGGCACGGCTCGGCCTAGAGTGGCTTGGGTTCCAGAAGGTGCTGGGGCGGAAATACCGAATTGGCCATATACATATTGTACGAAACCAGAACAGTCCCAGCCGGAAGGCGACTTGCCACCCGACACATAAGGAACCTGATTTACAAACTGCACGGCATACTGCACCACAGCCGAGGATGAGGCACCGTTGGGAGGTGCAACCGTTGTAGCTTGAGGCGATGTACGCTCAGCACTGCGGCTAGCGGCCTGAGCAGCAGCTTGGGTCTGAGCCTGACGCTGAGCCTGCGCTGCCTGAGCAGCCGCCCTCTCTTCGGCTTCCTTACGAGCCTTTGCCTCAGCTTGGGCGCGAGCTTCGCTATCTTTTTCCGCTTGAGACTTAGTCTGCGGTACGCTCAAGCTCTCAACGCCGCCCCAGTTGCTGTCTGAATCGACAGTGGTTGCGGTGGACTCCGCGAGCAAGTCCTTACGAGGCCTGTTCGAGGGGGTAAAACTGCGGGAAGAAGTCACAGCACGTTCGCTCTGACTGCCAGCATAAGCCAGCGCTGGAACCGTGGCCAAAAAGGCCGAACCAGCACACAAGGTTACGAGAGCAACTTTCCAATGTTTTGCTTGTTTTTTCATTAGTACCTCACACTAGCACAAGGTCAGAACGCATCAGCGACTTTGCTGACAAGAGCGTATTAATAATGGATAAATTGGAAACTATGAACATTTTGATAAGTATGCGAATAGGTTTTGCCATTAAGAGCGACACCACACTCCGAGGTTGTTACCGAACCATCTGCATTGATTCGTTCGACAATACCCACATGCCCATATTGAGCATCGGTTCCTTCCTGACCAGGTTGGAAAACGATAATATCACCAACATTTCGCGGAGTATTATCGACCCAATACCCCAACTTCTTAGCTGATGCGGCCCACTGACTACCGTTGCCCAAATATGAGCCGACAGGTAACCCCAACTGGTGACGGCGAGTGTAAGCCCACCAAGTACACTGACTAAACTCATACGCATTGCCTGTATCGCCAGTGGCATGATTGGGATTAAAGCTATCGGGAAGCTGGCCCTGATTCGCATCCATAAGAGCCGCTACAACGGGATTGTCGGCCAAAGACTTAAACATGCTGTCGATATCAAGGCCAGCTTCGTCTAATTCCCACTTACCCTGATTGCTAGTCTGCTGCTCTTGGACCTGCGAGCGGACCTCAGAACGTGAAACCTCAGCATTCGTAGATGTAGATGCCTGCCTGCCAGTATAAGAAGCAGGGGTAATCTGCGAAGTATCAGCCCGGCTTGCAAGCGGTGCCTTGACCGGAGTCTTGGGGGCCACAACTGCCACAGCGCCGGCGGCAGCACCCACGAGGGCAGCCATTGCAGAGCCGGTCACGATGTGGTTCTTGCGGGTCGCAGCCTTAGCAGCCAATCGACGAGAACGACGGGTAGCAGGCGCAACCTGATTGAGGCGCTGAGCCAGAGCCTCTTCCACAGCGGCCTGCTGGCGCATCTGCGAAGACTGGGCAGCGAATACGGCAGAGACGTTTATGACTCGACCGCCACGGGGGGTAGAGACTGAACTATTCGACACACGCTCTCTTGCGATATGCGCGCCCCGGACAGCTCTCGCCTGATCCGCAGCAAATATCATAAACAACCACTCCTGCATCTCTTCGTTACGGCTTGGACACTACAGCGTCACACAACTATCACGTATTGCACTTTACAACATTAGAGGCAAAATTGCACAACTGACCTTCTTGTCCATAGCACTTTACTCAACTTCGAACTCAGCACTTGTACGCCGTCGTCAGCCCCTGAATCTTCTAGTATTGTACGGGCAGCGAGCGACGGGCGCTTAAGCTTGGCACTTGCGTCATGTTCGGCGTGTCATACACGCTCACAGCGAGGGAACTTTAAGAAAATGTAAAGACAGATCACACAGGAGTAGAAGCCAGTAAAAAAGAGCCATGATCGGCCCTATTACGCCCCTGAACGCTATCAACATCGACTCGTACGATGTCTATCTGTCCATCGCTGGAAGGAATAAACAAGCTCTGTCCTTGGTCCACAACCGCTTCCTGAGCCTGACTTCGTACCAGCAAACTGCCTTCGGTACACACCAAGACGCGCGGGCCAGATTGGGGCATGAGCAAGCGCCGCGGACCCAAGCGTTGCACCAAATCGCCGTAGCGCTGAGCGATCTTACCCATGAGCGGCCAAGCGTCCAAACCAGGCTCCACACGACCGTAGACCAGCATATATTCGCTGATATGCGGTCGGTAGGTGACCATATTTTGCATAGCCAAAGTCGCAATCATCGAGCTTGAGGGGTCGATAGGTGAAGCTGGCTGGCAGTCTACGCTGTGCAAAAGATTGGCAATATCCTTGTGCTTTGGTGTCATGCCTGCACGTAGAACGTTGTCTGAATTGGTCATAATCTCCGCTGCTGTACCACTAATATATGCGTGCGGAGTGCCGGCTGGGATATAGACCGACTCGCCCTCTTCTAGGCACACAGCGTTCATCATGAGCAAACACAGGGCCGCAGGATCTCCGGGGAAGGCTTGAGCCGCTTGGAGGGCGTTGGCCATAGCCGCCCGAGCCTTGCGCGAAGACAAGCGTCGATTGGCATCGAGCAGGGCAGGAGTAAGCGCATCCGAATCGGTTGGCTTGGCAGTAATGGCTGTGTAGAAGGCGCGGAACACCCTCCTGCGCGAGTCTGGCCAAGCTAGAGCCGAAACCGGCATCATCTGGTCGGCAGCAGCGAACTCCTCCGGGGGCACACCCGGGCGGAAAGTGCGAGCCAGCAAGGCATCAACCATGCGCTGTGCAATAGGATGGTCAACCACTCGCAAAATTTGCAGCTGAGTGGAAATAGGTGCGAAACCCACAGAGGCAGTAAAAGTTTCTAAAGCCACCACCATCTCGTTTTTCGCCAACGTATCTTTGAAGGAACGCTCGGGAGAGGCTAAGGGCACTCCCGCTGCATTTTCACGGTTGAAACCGGCTCGAGCTTCAAAGTCAAGCGGATGAACTTGCAAAGAAAGTGGAATTCGCGCAGAAATCACCTTAAACAAATAGGGCAGAACTGGCCCAAAAGTCTGCGAATCCTCCTCCCCTACCATCGCTAAAGGATTGCGCTGAATAGCTTGAGTGAGCGCAAGCTGACTGCCGTCACTCAATACAATATTTGAAGGAGATTGGCTGTGGCCCGAAAACCACATCTCAGCCAGCGTGTCGGATACGACCCCGTCCCCATCTTGCGCAGGCCCCTCAGGCAGATGGAACATAGCTTGCAAGCGGGAATGTGAGCCCCAAGCATACCGCTTCTGAACAGGCTCTATAGGGTACACGCGCGCTCCCTCCGCTGCACTAACTTCGATTCAACCGATACCCGACTTGGGTCTATATCAATAGTATGTCAGGCTGTGTAATAAAGTATGTAGCATGAAGCTCGCACCTATTTTTGACCCAGACGCGCGACGGCCCTCGCCCAAGCCCGTTCAGGTGGACTTGCGACTCGTTTTTTGGTCCGGCACAGGCTTATGGACGTTGGCACTAGCGATTTGCACAGTGTGCTACTTGTGCGGTGTCGATGCGCTTAAGCCTATGATTGTATGCGCTTCAGGCGTTGCAGTTGGGCTGCTCCTGCTACTTTGGGAACACTTCAACCGCTGGGATTACCGGCGTTTAGCTCAATAACTGCACCGAGCCAAGTAGCAGGCGGGCGAGTCAGACCCTATCGCCGCTCACGAAATCAGTCTTGCCTTTTCTTATATACAGCCATCTACACTTCGCTATTGATGGTCGTTTCTTTTGTCTCTTCTTCGGCCAGCGGCAGTATCAGTGTAAAGGTCGAACCCTGCCCGGGCGCGCTCCACAAACTTAAGGATCCATGATGGGTGAGGGCCACATGCTTAGCAATAGCAAGCCCCAAACCAACACCCACCTCGCTAGAATCGGTCTGCAGCGAGCCACGGTAGAAACGCTCAAAGACGTGTTCCTGCTCATCTTTTGCTATGCCCTCTCCCCGATCAATGACTTGAACCATACCGTAATTGGCATCTTTTGAGCGTTTCGCCACTAAGGTCACATTCCCCCGGGCAGGCGAATACCTGATGGCGTTTTCCACCAATTTGCGCATTGCCGCTTGAATTTGCTCTTGGTCGCCATGCAAGTACAGTCCCGGCTGTCCCGAATAATTCAATTGCACATGAGCTTGCTCGGCTTTACCCTCGGCCGCCTCAATTACAGCTTCTACCTGCTCGCCCAAGTCCAGCTCGTTATCAGCGTTCGGCTCTACTTGTTCCTGGGCGCGCATCAGGAGAAGCAAATCGTTCAGGGTGTGCTCAAGATAGGCAGAATACCCACTGAGTTCCTGGGCATCTTGGGCGATGGCCTCCATCCGCTCGCGCTGTTGAGAGAGGTTATCAATAGGCTCGCTAGCGATAGTATCGAGGCCGAAGGCTAATTGCTTCAAGGCCGCGACAGGCTGGAGCAACTGTTGGGATACATGCTCCACAAAACCCTGGCGGGTCTGCTCAAAACGCTTGCTCTCACTCTCGTCGTCGATGAGCACCAGAACTAGGTCCTCACTTATTCGCCCTACGGTCAGCTTGAGCCAGTTTGGCCTCGATACGCCGCTGCTGCTGCCCTCCGCATCGATAAGGTCCTGGTTCTGCTCGCCGTCAACGTTTACGCGAGAGCCGCCTATGGTCAGCTCGTCCGCAATATCTGTGGGAGTATGCGTTACTAGCGAAAATCGAGCAACCTCATCACTCAGCCAGGCCTTCCGCACTGCCTCTTGCACCGTAGGGTTGTCAATCCGGTCTTGGTTGACGATAGCCAGCCGGTATGCGTCCGGGCTCGAACGCACCACCTGCCCGTCCGCGTCGACCACCACCACGGACGACGACAACATGGAGAGAAGAAACTGGCTCTTCTGGTCCAAATCGTGAGTTCCGCCTTCTGCCTCGGCCCGCGAGTGCCCGCGCAAGAACATTTTGATTCGTGCGATCCACCTTGCCATTGTTCTTCCTCGCCTTCACCATTGAGAGCGCCGCAGCTGCTGCAACGTTAACGCCACCCCGTACACTACAAGTTATACCTTTATTATGGCAGCTAGAAAGGGGCCACGCTTATGCGCGTAATCTTCAATGAAGAAATGCGTCAGGTAGCTGACGATATGGAGCAGATGGCCGGAGCCGTGAGCCACGCCATTAAGACCGCTGGCGTTGCCCTCTTAGGACCGGATTTAGAGGCAGCACAAGAGGTTATCGACGGCGACCAAGCCATAGACGAACTCGAATCAACGGTAATTGACCAGTGCGTGCAGCTGCTAGCTAAGCAGAGCCCAGTGGCAACTGACCTGCGTGTCGTCGTTTCTACCTTGCGCCTCGCCGCCACTTTTGAACGCATGGGCGATTTGTCACGCCACGTTGCCGAAGCTGTGCGCCGCTCATACCCCGACGCTCCCCTGCCGCCGGAAGCGCGCGAACTCTTCGCACAGATGCAGGCTTTCCTCGATACACTTGCCGACCGTCTAGTCGACATGATGTCTGAGCGCGACACGAAGGTGGCCGAACGCATCATTGTGGAAGACGACCAGCTTGATAAGCTTCACCAGCAGACCTTCGATTTGGCGCTCTCCGACAAGTGGCAGGGTTCCAAGCAGCAGATGATTGACTTGGTGCTCTTGGCCCGCTTCATGGAACGCATCGGCGACCACGGTGTCTCCGCCGCCCGCCGCGTCGTCTACATCGTCTCCGGTTTCGACCCCTCCAAGGACCCCAAAGACTTAGAAGACATCGACTAGGATTGCCATTCTCGCAGATTTATGTGTGAGTTGAGTCTGAACGGGCTGATACTGAGCGCGTGCTATCCACTGCGTTCATGCTGCTGTGACCAACAACGGCTAAGACCATAGCGAGCAGCAACGCACATCCCATATAGAGCCAGAGCGTAATCTTTCCCGGCAAAATGTTGGCTAGGGCCAAGAATGCGAACTGCCCAAGGGGTGCTCCCACAATCATTGCAGTCTGTATGGCACCCATAGTCGCGGCAAGTTGCTCCTCAGGAATAGTTTCCATCAGCAGGGCCATGAACCGGGGATTAATTTTACCTAAGAGGTAGTTCATTGCAAAAACCGCCGCAAACAGTGCGAACGGGGTCGCTCCCCAAGCCAGCGATCCAGCAGCAAGAGCCGCACAAGTCATGGTGAGGGCCAGCAGCGGGGCCATAGACAGTTTGCGTAGGGGGTCAGCAGACAAAAGCGCCCCAGCAACTAAGCCCACTGACCCGAACCCGGTAACTCCGGCCACGGTACTACCGTAGGAGTGCCACCAGAAAGCGGTCTGGTCTACGAGCTCCACACTGAGGAGCGGCCCCAAAGCGCCGCCAATCATGTTGACAAACACGCCAAAGCATAAGGTCAAAGTTAAGAAACGCGAAGAACGAAATTGCTCTCGAACTGAGTTCCAACTGCCCACCAAGCCCTGTTGCCTTTCCTTCGTCGGTACAGACTCAGACATCTCAAGTGGCATATCTGAGTCACTTTCAGCTGATATCGGACGAATCTCGGACTTCGAGAACTGCCCTATACCAGCATCCTGTCCGGCGCGCTCTGCTTTGGCGAATTCCCGCCGCCTTGCAGCAATAATGAGCCCGGCGACCAAGAATGTAGCAGCATTGATGAGTGAGAACAGGGAGAAATCATTGCCAAGCACAGCAAGCAGGGTGGCCCCAAGACTGGCCGAAACGACTGCTGCCAAACTGTTGACCGCACTCGTCAGCGAGGTGGCTTCGCGCAGACTCGAAGCAGGCACTAAGTGTTTCAGCACCGGCATCCACAGGGATGAGGCATAACCCTCCATCACTGATGAAACCAAATCGAGCCCCATCAGCAAGAGGAAGATTCCGAACCCCTGTAAACGGCCTATCAGCATGGCAATACTGAGGTAGATGCAAGTCTGAACAGCCTTCACCCAGAGTTGAGCGCGCGTCTTTCGAGCTGTGCAATCGGCCAAATAACCCATAGCAAACGAAGTAAGGGCCGGCGCCACCCAAGCCGCAGAAGCTATGGAAACCGCGAGCTGCCGCTGAGGCAAAGTCTGAGCATAAACAATAAACACGAGGTTGAAAAACTCGCCGCCCAAGGCGTTGAGCAGGTTGGAGAGCAGGAGTGACCTGAAAGCTGGGTTTCGTTTGAATTCAAGCATGGTGAGCCTTTTCTACGTGTTGACCACTTGCCTCTTGCCGAGAGTCGATAGCGGTCAGCGCACGGTGAGGGTTAGGGCACTTGGATGTGAGTAATGGTGCGGCTGAGAGCCCCGATAGCAGGCAGCGAAAGCAGGAAAACAGCAGCGAGAAACACACTTGCTAGCTGCATAGAAGCCGAGAAGGTGTTGCCAATGAGGGAGTCCAAAACGATAAGCACGCCAATCATGACCGGCACGGACCGCCAACGAAAGCCTAGCGCGAGTGAAATGCCCATAATACCCAGCAAACCCAAGGCAGAGAGGGCAAGGAGAAGCAGGCAGCGCGAGAGCGTGTGGAGCCAATGCCCGGCCGAAAGAGCTCCCAACATTTGGTTGGCTCCTATAAATATGGCAAGCGTGTAGATCGAGCTGGTAAGAAAGAGCCGTATTGTTACTGAGCTGACAGCCAACATTTTAGCTATCAACAAGCGCGAGCGCCTCACCGGATAGGAGAGAGTCAGCACCAGTGATCTACCCGAATAGGGCTTGAGTATGACCACTCCGCATAGGGCCGCTCCCAGAATCGAGAACCCGACCAGCAAGAAGACCATGACCATAAGGACGGCAAAGTCGAGGCTCGAAAGTTTGCCTGCTTGGCTGCCCATCTGATCAAGTTCAGAACCAAAGCCTCCCTGGAAGTGCCCTATCGCCATAAACATGCCGCCAAACGCCAAAGCCACTAAACAGACCGCTAATGACCCAAAATAGTAGGATTTAAGGTTGATTTTGCGCATTTCTAAGCGCATAAGCTCTAGCATATTATGCCTCCATTGCTTGAATCAGTGCCGCTTCCGCAGCTTGGTCTCCGTCTTGTTTAAGCTGGCTTACACTCCGATTGAGGCAGATTCGCCCGCTATTAAGCACCAACACCCGGTCGGCAACGCGCAAGACTTCGGAGAGGATATGGCTGGAGAAGAGCACAGCTTTACCCGCCGCTGCTTGATCACGGATGATGGAGCGCAGCTCGATAATGCCCTTAGGATCAAGGCCATTGAGAGGTTCGTCCAGTAACAAGATTCTTGGTTGGTGAATTATGCAGCGAGCCAGTGCTAGGCGCTGGCGCATGCCCATCGAATAGCGCTTCACAGCGGTCGGGTTGTTAGCTTTGAGACCAAGCAATCCTAGAGTTTTCGAGATAGCGTCGCCACTCAGTTCTAGCCGCATGTAAGCACAGTGGATTTCGAGATTAGCTAGTCCTGATAGCTCCTCGTAGAAGACGGGCTGGTCGATTGATACGCCCATCTCGCGCAAGGATGCCGGATATGTCGCACTCATCGGTTGAGCATTGATACTCACCTCGCCGCTGACAGGAGTTTGTAGGCCGGACAAGATTTTGAACAGGGTGGATTTGCCTGCACCGTTCGTTCCTAAGAGTCCCACCACCTCCCCTGATCTGAGGTCTAGGTTCGCATCCTCTAACACGGTGCCGCCGGCAAATGTTTGTGCTATGCCGCGCGCTTCTAGTAGTGTCATTCAATTTCCTTTCACAAAATACCGCCGGTATGTTTGGGGGACGATGCTGCCTAAATAGAAAGATTCACTCATTAGCACATCAGATACAGCAACAAGCTCAGATCAATAAGATTATGCTACTCGTGCATGGGAACGCGAGGATTATCACGCAAGTGGGAGTGGAGACTGACTGCGGCTTGGATAACCCTGTCATCAACTACTGGGACTCCAATACCCTCAAACATCTCCTTGAGCAGGGTGAATTTGCTAACTACTTCTTCTTTGCTAAAGGTAGTGAGCTTGAGCCCAATCCACATGTTAAGCAAAATGAACATAATTTGCGCCACATCTGTAGGGTCGTGCGGGGCAATCGAACCATCATCTATGCCCTCTTGCACGTAAGGCGTAATCACGCGCACGATGTCGTCCATGCTGGTTAAATACATCTCCCCCACCATGCGCGGACTCTTGAGCAAGGTCTGAGCCGAATAAGAGACATCGTGGCGGGCGTAGGCAGTAAGCGAGATAACCAGCTCATTGCGCAGTTTTTCTAGGCCCGTCTCACCCGGCCAGTCCTTTTCCCAGTCATCTTGAGGCGAGGCAGAAGAAGCCATGCGCTCGGTCACCGCATCAAAAATCGCAGATTTAGAGGAAAAATGATAGTACACAGCGCCCTTAGTCATGCCTCCGAGACCATCGACAATGTCTTGAATACTGGTGTCGTCGTAGCCTTTTTCAAGGAAGAGCCGTTGAGCTACATCGAGGATGCGCTGCCTGTGACCCTCTGGGTCTTTCTGCGTTCCCATACAGCTCCCCTATCTAGTCTTTCTCTAATCATCATCGAAAATACCATTGGTATGTTCTTTGCTAAGAGTAACAGATACGAGTAGCAGTCGTCTACCTGAGCAGTGCAACCAAAGTTCACAGATGCAAAAAGCCGGCTTACCAGAGCCCACGAGGAGCTTGGTAAACCGGCTTTGCCAGCAAAAATGCTAGTGTTTTACAATCACTTCTGGCCCTGAGCTGCCACGGCTGCGGCACCGGCAGCAGCTGCCTCCGGATCCAGGTATTCGCCGCGAGGCTTGATGGGCTTGAAGTTGTCATCCAGCTCATAAAGCAGAGGAATAGCCGTAGGAATGTTGACCTTGGCAATCTCTTCTTCGCTGAGATTGTCGAGCATCTTCACGATAGCGCGCAGGGAGTTACCGTGAGCAGCAATCATGACAGTCTTGCCGGACTTGAGCTCGGGAACAATGTCAGACTCCCAGTAAGGGGTCACGCGGTCAACCACGTTGGCTAGAGCCTCATTGCGAGGTACCTCAATGCCTGCGTAGCGAGGATCGTGGGTCTGAGAATACTTGTCGTCTACGTCGATCTCTGGCGGAGGAGTGGCGTAAGAGCGGCGCCAGAGCATGAACTTTTCGTCGCCGTACTCATCACGAATCTCAGCCTTGTTCTTGCCCTGCAAAGCGCCATAGTGACGCTCGTTGAGCCTCCAGTCGCGCTTGACCGGAATCCACAGGCGGTCTGCCGCATCCAAGGAGATGTTGGCCGTGTTGATGGCGCGGCGCAGCAAAGAAGTAAAGACGATGTCAGGTAGAACGCCCTTGTCTTTGAGCAGCTGGCCGCCCTTCTTAGCTTCGGACTCGCCCTGTTCGGTCAGCGGCACGTCCACCCAGCCGGTGAACTGATTGGTGTTATTCCATGCGCTCTGGCCATGCCGGAGCAAAACTAGTTTGTATGTCATAGCCCCTAGTCTAAACGCCCACGCAGACGGAAAGACGACACTGCAAGCAGCACGAAAGAGCCCTGCCTAAACAGCCATTCCAGACTACCCAAGCAGGGCCATATAAGCGTTCGCTAGCTGCTAGTTCAGCGGCTTGACCAGTGGGAAGGTAATCGTCTCGCGAATCGTGGCACCAGTCAGTGCAATGAGCAGGCGGTCAATGCCCATGCCCATGCCGCCGGTGGGAGGCATGCCCACACCCAAAGCTTCGAGGAAGTCTTCGTCGATATCGGTAGCTTCCGCATCTCCGGCAGCTGCGTCTTTGGCTTGCTGAATAAAGCGCTCACGCTGCACTACCGGATCGTTGAGCTCGGAGTAGCCAGTGGCCAGCTCGAAGCCGCGCACATACAAATCCCACTTCTCAACCATGCCAGGCTTTGAGCGATGCCCCTTAACCAGCGGAGAAGTTTCTACGGGGAAGTCGCGCACAAAAGTAGGCTCATATAGCTTATCTTCGTAGAAGTGCTCCCACAGATGCTCGACTAGCTTGCCGTGGTTTTCTACGTCGTCTCGCTCCACGCCTAGCTTGTTAGCAATGGCGCCCAAGTGCTCCACACTGCTCTCGGGAGTAATCTCTTCACCCAAGGCTTCGGACAGCGAGCCATACATGGTCATGGTCTTCCACTCGCCACCAAAGTCATACTCTTCGCCGTTGAGCAAAGTCACCTTGGTGGAACCGAAAGCGTCGATAGCAGACTGCTGAATGAGCTGCTTGGTCAGCTCGCCAATCGTATCGTAGGTTCCGTAAGCCTGGTAGGCCTCAAGCATGGTGAACTCAGGAGCGTGAGTGCCGTCGACGCCCTCGTTGCGGAAGTCGCGGTTTATCTCGAAAACGCGCTCGATGCCGCCAACTAGGCAACGCTTGAGGAAGAGCTCAGGAGCGATGCGCAGGAAGAGGTCAATATCGAAAGCGTTCATGTGCGTAGTGAAGGGGCGGGCTGCCGCGCCTCCGTGCACCGTCTGAAGCATGGGGGTCTCAACCTCAAGGAAGTCCTGCTGCTCAAAGGTGCGACGCAGGGAGGAAACTACCTTGGAGCGCTGGCGAACCATGTTGCGAGTAGACTCGTCGGCAATCATTGCCAAATAAGGCTTACGGGTACGCTGCTCGTCGGAGAGCTCCTTGTGGAGAGCTGGCAAGGGCTGCAAGGCCTTGGCGGCAATGGCCCATTCTGTAGCGAACACGGAGAGCTCACCGGTCTTGGAAGCAATGACCCGGCCACGCAGATAGAGGTGGTCACCCAAATCTACGAGCTGCTTGAAGAGCTTGAGAGAGTCGGCGCCAACTTCTTTTTTGGAAACCATACCTTGGATAGCGGTACCGTCACCGGCAGAAAGCTGCACGAAGCACAGACCGCCCGAGTTGCGCACAAAGAGCACGCGGCCGGCAATACCTACTACGTCTTCGGTTTCCTCCCCTGCTTCCAGCTTGCCCTCATACTTGGCCCGCACATGCTCGATGCGATCAGTCACGTCTAGGTGAACCGGATAGGCAGGAATACCTTCTTTGAGCATGAGAGCGCGCTTAGCTACGCGCATCTGCACCTGCTCAGGGCTGGCGTGGGGGCCGAATTCGCGATTGCTGGGATCAATGGCATCGTCCAAGCCGGCACCCTGATTAACCCGGTCAGTAATGGCCTGGTCTTGGTCGAAGAGGAGCTGTGCCCGCTCTAGGGTTGTCATCTGGGTCTCTTGCTCGGGCGTGTCTTCGCTGCGCTCGTTGCGTTCTACAAAGTCAGTCATAAAGGTTTAGTGTACGCAAATGCCAGTACTTCCGGCCGCTCCCCTACTGCGACTCTTAGCCGCAAGAAGCAGGAGCGCGAGCAATCCCTGCAAACGCCCGCCACAAGGGCAGCGAGCAGGCCAGTAAGCTCGCGCCCGCCGCGCGCCCGCCTAGCGTTTGGCTGACGGTGCGTGTACTATATAGAACGTTGTCGCGGGGTATAGCGCAGCTTGGTAGCGCGCTTCGTTCGGGACGAAGAGGCCGGGGGTTCAAATCCCCCTACCCCGACAATCATGCAGGCCCCCTCGGGAAACCGAAGGGGCCTGGATTTTATCTCAAACTCCATTCAGCATCGGCGAACGCAGAGACACACGCCTTACTCACTTTTCGCAGGTAATCTGTAGGAGCACGCCGAAGGGGTCGGTAATTACGGCGTAGAAGTCTGCAAATTCGTTGCTTCTTGGTGCGCGGAGCACTTGAGTTCCTTCATAGGCACAGGCCTTGTCGAAAATCTCTTGAGCTTCTTGAACCGAGTCAAGCATGATATCTAGCGAGAGAGCATTCCCTTGAGTCATGGGAATATCGTCGTCGACCGGATTGTCGGCAATTTGTAGCTGAAAATCGCCGATTTGAGTTACCGAATGAGAAATATAATGCTCATGCCCAGCAGGAATAACTAGGCTCGGATTGTACTGCTCTTTGAACTCTTGATTGCTGATAGAAAAGACTGTTTGACCCCCTAAAACGTCTTGATACCAAGCAATCGCGGCCTGAGCCTGACCCTTAAGCGATAGGAATACTGCTACTTTGGCTGATGATACGGGCATATTACATCTCCTTATGTTGGGTATACTCAGCATAAACAATAAAGGTGCCATTTTATGGCACTATTAGAAGAAGCATAGGTACTCATGAGCAAGTCTGAACGTATCAATCAAGAGCTGCTCTTCGTACACGAGCGCCGAGTCTTCCAATTGTCTGACCTCATCACTGAATTCCACATTTCCAGACGCACGGCCCTGCGAGACTTGAGCGAACTGAGCAGGCTGGGAGTGCCCATCACAGCTTTCCCTGGGCGATACGGTGGCTATCAGGTTGAGGATTCCACTCCCCTGCCGCCCGTCAGCTTTAGCGAAAATGAGCAACTGACCATTTTCTTTGCGCTGCAACTCCTCAAGACCGTCAGCAACTCACCCTTCGGCCACACCTACCGACACATCCAAGACAAGCTATTGCAGGTGTTCCCCGAAAGTCGTAGGGAGCTCATTAGCAACGCTATGGCAGGTATCCGTTACGAAGGCCCCTCGCAGCAAGCGCCGACGGAAGGGCTGGCGATCATTTTTGAAACCATAATGCGCCAGCACACCCTCGTCTTTCTCTACCCCAGCCAAGCGGACTCGCCACGCTCAGCCAACCCTATCCTGCTCACTCTCAACGGCGGATTCTGGTATTGCACCGCCTTCGACAACAGCAAACAGCAATGGCGCACCTACCGCTGTGACCGCATGCGCATCATCGGAACGCACCCGCGAGCGCAAGGCCTACCTTCCCCCAGTGAGGAACGGCGCAAGTATGAAAGCGCGCAAACGCAGGCGAGAACCATCAATTTCAAGGTCGACCTCACCAGCCAAGGCAAAGACCGCTTCACTAGAGAGCACTTCCCCAACATGCGGTTGGAAGAAGAAGCTGGGCAAGCGCGCATTGTCGGAGCAATTCGACCCGACGAACTCGATTTCCTCGTACGCTACCTCCTAGGTTTTGGCGACCAAGCCACCATCGCAGAGCCAGCTAGCCTGCGCAAACGCTACAGACACGTATTAGAAGAACTCCTTAAAAAGTTAGGAGCTCGGGCATACGTCACTCAGCTTGAAGTTGAATCACAGCGATAGACGGTGTGCGCAGGGCACGGGCAGAGGCGATAAAGAAGATAGCTGAGCCCAGGATTGCAACTCCTAGAGCTATCCAACCCCATAACGCCCACGGAACTGAAAGCACACCAGTGCCCAACATGATACGAATACCTACGTAAGCACTGGCCGTAGCTGGAATAGTAATAAGGAAAGCTGCCAAAATAGCAGTAAACATGATGATAGAGCCTTCCAAGACGGCCATGCTCCGCAGCTGACGTGGCTCAGCGCCCGCTATGTCTAGCAGAGACTGGTCAAAGCTGCGCTCACGCGAAATCATGCAAAAACCAGCCAAGGCACCGCCCAAAGCGATGAGGGCAGCTGGGCCGACCGCCCCCAAAATCCCTGCCAAACCAGTACTCGTAGTGCCGGGAGGTGTGGAGTAACCAGCAACTTTCATCAAAGAAGCCGAATATATTTGCATAGGCGTTCCCATCCCCATAATGAGACCCAAGCAGGCCATGAGCGGTGCTAGTACTGAGCTGGAACGCTCAATACGAGAGACAGTTTGACGCTTGGCCAGAACCCAAGGCGAAGCTGGAATCGGCAGCAACTGAGTCCACAGCCGCACCAAGCCGCCGTATAGCAGCGGAGCTAAGAAGGCGAAGGCAATCATCAGCAGCATTAGGCCGCCCATGGCACAGGTCAGCACCATTGACGTGTCCGTGTTGAAAGCATCCATTGCAGCCTTACCGCCCGAAAGCGAGGCCCGACGCACCTTCCACACAGGCAAAACGAACACATATATCGCACCCACGAATGACGATAAGGACAGGAGGGTACGCACCCATCCGGGGTTCTTGGGGCTCACTGCTTGCGGCCGGTAGGCCTCCACTGGATCCACCTTGGCGGCAGCGCGAACGGTCAGAGCAGTACCTACCGCTGCCGTAGCAAGACCTACTCCTGCGCCCAGTAGCCATGCTGTGACATCTGGCTGATAGTAGTAGGAGTCCGCAAAATCACTGTAGGTACTGGTCATATATCGGAAAAATGGCGGCACGGCAAAGCCATCCACCACAGCCGAAAGCACAGTAGCAGCAATCCCCAAAATCAGGACTTGGGCTTCAGTAAGCAGAGTCAGCTGCGAAGGCGTGGCGCCCTGCATAGAAAGGAGAGCCAACTGCTTGCGCTGGTTCCTAACGGCAGCCGAAACTACCCAAAGAGTAATAAAAACACCAATAATAACAGTCAACGGTAGTTCAAGATACTCCATCATATGCACCATATTTTCAGCGTCTTGGTGCAAGTCCCCTTGAACGCTCGCATACGTTCGCTGGTACGAAGAAGCCACCATAGTGATAGCTCCCATCACGCTTTGAACCACACTTAGGTAGAGGAAAACACCAATCCACACGCCCGGTGCCGAGCGCAGACTCTTTGCAATCGCTCTCATTGCGCGCCTCCAAAACCAAAGGTCTGAGCCTGAGACTGCGCTGGCATAAAACTCGCGCCCTCGCGCATGCGCCCGTCTACCATTGTCACTACGCGGTCGCAGCGGGCAGCTACCTCGTCAGCATGCGTCACCACAATCACAGCCCGGTTCGGGTCAGATGCCACCCGATGGAGCTCGTCAATCACAATGCGCCCGGTAGCTTGGTCGAGCGCGCCCGTAGGTTCGTCTGCGAAGACAATGTCTGGCCGAGAAACCAGCACACGAGCTAGGGCCACCCGCTGCTGCTCGCCGCCCGACAGTGAACCCACATCGGCCTTACGACGCTTGCCCATACCAAAACGTTCCAAAAGCTCACTGATTTCGTTCTTCGGCGGCCGCTTACCCCGCAGCATGAAGGGCAAGGCAATATTTTCTTCCACATTGAGCGTGGGCACTAAATTATAAGATTGAAAGACGAAGCCTAAGTGCTCGCGGCGGAAACGAGCCATTTTGGCCCTACTCATGCGCCCGATCTGCTTACCCAAGATGCAAGACTGGCCTCCCGTAGCCGATTCCAAACCTGCTAGGCAATAGAGAAGGGTGGACTTACCAGAGCCAGAAGGCCCCACAATTCCTGTCATCTGCCCCCAAGATGCTTGAAAATCCACCCCTTGCAAGATTCGTATGGTCTCATCGTTGCGTACTTGTACATCCTTCGACAGATTGCGCGCCTCCACTGGAGCGAATCCGTGAATTTTCACCGTTTGAGCTGACATGCTCATTCCCTTCTCCTGCAATGAGTGATACTTGTATCCAATCACCCGCAAGAGTAGAAAATAGCTGTTTTCGGGGGCAGTTCAGGGGCAAGTTCAGGGTTGAGGGAGCGTGTATCAGGGGAAACCCTGAGCTCGGATTGCAGTTGCACCACTGTGCTTATACGAAAAGCCCCCCTGCCAGTCTCACAAAGATAGTGAGCGGCAGGAGGTCAGTAAGGTTTCGGCTGGGCTTAACTAAGCCCTAGCATCGGGATAGGTGCGAATGCTGGGTGGGGTGTAGCTAGCGATTAAGCGGTCAATCTCTTCGAAGGAATCAGTGAAATAGAGCTTGTCACGGTCTTCTTGAGTCAGAAATCCCTTGGCAACCATGCGGTCAAACATGTCGCGAATCGGATCCCAGTATCCGTCGAGATTGAAGAAAATGCTGGGCTTGTTGTTGAGCCCTAAACGCGCCCAAGAGAACGCTTCAGCCATTTCTTCCAAGGTGCCGGGGCCGCCGGGAATGGCAATCAGCGCATCTCCCAGCTCCATCATGCGCTTCTTGCGCACGTCCATGTCGTCCACAACTTCCATGTGAGTCAGGCCTTCGAAGTTGGCGCCGCGCTCCACCAGCATGCGGGGCATAATACCGTAAGCTTGACCACCGTTAGACAAAGTGGACTCGGCAACGATGCCCATTAAGCCTACTCCGCCGCCGCCGTAAACCAGCTCCCGGCCCGTGCTCGCAATCCAACGACCGGTTTCTTCCGCCAACTCTACGTATCGTTCGTCATTGCCCTTCGCAGCGCCGCAGTAAACCGTAATCCTAGTATTCATCTACTTGCCTGCCCCTTTTCCTCTATACTCCTCAACACCGGAAGTAACATACTATACAACGCCACAAGTCTTAGTGCGAAAGCTAGTGAATCAGGCCTCGTAGGAATGCCCGGAAAACAGACAAATTCCGCGATTCACGGCGCTACAACGGAGCGAAACAAGACAGTATTTACTAGGACTACGAGGTAAAACGATATATCACTACTCATTTTATTGACTCGCGTTACGCAATAATGTCGAAGGTAATGGTATTATCTGGAAAGAACTTTTTTGCAGGGTCTTGGGTCAACTATGACTTCAGCAGAAAACCGCAGCGTTACCCGGGCAAGGGGGTGCAGGTTGGTACCACAGACGAGAGGCTTGTTGGTTACTAACTATTCCCGTTTCTTCCCGGCCTCGCCCAATCGAAATCGATTACCACTGTTCACACCGCAAAGGAGCGGATATGAACGCAGATAGCACACTTAGCATAAGTCAGGGCTTGGAGCACGTGTTAGAGCCTCGCAGCAAGGATCAACCACTCTTCCACTGGTCCCCTACTTGTTTCAGTGAGCTATCGAATTATTCCATTGCTTGTACTGCCGAAGCTGCGAACGCTGGCAGTATTTACCAACTTTTGAGCAAGCCCTTAGCGCAGCGGCAGGCAGTATCGAAGACTGCGGTAAGCCAAGCCCCAGAACTCAGGTACTGCTCATGACGCACACAGACCACAATCAGAAGGAAGGAGCCGGAACCTTGTCGACCAATCAGCAAGCCTCGGCAGATCCGCCAGCTCGCGATAATCGAGCCAGCAAGAAGAACCGATCGTCGGCTGCCACACGAAACCGCGCAATTGGCGCTCTCATGTTGGTTCCGGGCTTGGGATTACTCACTATATTCTCCTTCATCCCGCTCGTGAGCGTCATTATTATGAGCATGCAGGGCACCGACCTCTTCGGCTCGCCCTCAGGATTCATCGGCCTCGAAAACTACGTGACCGTATTTACTGACCCCTCCTTCTACAGCGTGCTCGTGCGCACAGTTGTGTACGCAGTGGCGGTGGTGTTTGGCAGGTTGGTTATCGGCATCTTGCTGGCTATTTTCCTCACCCGTCAGTTTGGCGGCAACAAAATCTTCCGCACACTCATGACCTCCACCGTAAGCGTCTCCGTGGCGGCAGCTTCCCTCGGCTTCCTCGCAATCTTCAGCCCCACCGGCATTATGAACGAGGCACTTGGCAAGTTCGGACTCAAGCCCATCGGCTGGCTGACAGACCCCCGCTGGGCCTTCCCCACGATTACGATGGTCACCATTTGGACCGGGCTTGGCTTCACGCTCATTCTCTTGTGCGCAGCCATCGAGGCTGTTGATCCCGAAATCATTGAGGCAGCCCGCTTAGACGGCGCCAACGAGGCCCGCATTCAGTGGTCTATGGTGCTTCCGCTGATTAGCCCCACCCTCTTCTACATCGCAGTCACCGCTTGCATTGAGACCTTGCAGGCCTTCGCCCAAATCAACATCATGACCAAGGGCGGCCCTGGTCAAGCGACTACGACCATCACTTACAACATTTATACGGCAGCATTCGGCGCGGGCTCAGCCAACTTCGGCATTGCCTCCGCGCTGGGCATCGTGCTCTTCGTGTTCGTGTTCATCCTCACCCTCATACAGTTCAAGTTCATGGATAAGAAGGTGAGCTACTGATGTTCCGCCGTTCTAAAGCTTCTCAAGTTTTCATGGTTGCCTTGGGCATCATCTTGGCCGCCATAGTACTCCTGCCGGTGCTCTACATTTTCATCGGCGCCTTTACTTTCAACGCCAGCGGAGTGGTCAGTAGACCTACTCTAGGCAACTTCACGGCCGCCGCCAGCTCTATGCCTTTGGTACGGCAGGTGGGCAACAGCATTATCGTCACCGTCTGCCAGACCGTGGGCCAAATCGTGACTGCCATCTTGGCTGCTTACGCTATCGTGTTCTGCAATTTCAAGCGCCCTCAGCTGTGGATGATGATCTTCTTGCTCAGCCTAATGATTCCGGGCGAGACCACGATTCTCTCCAACTATTTGAACGTGACCAACTGGGGCCTGATTGACACCATCCCCGCCATTTTCCTGCCCTACTTGGTGCAGGGATTCACCGTCTTCCTCTTCCGCCAAGCCTTCCGCTCCTTCCCTAGCGAGCTGCGCGATGCCTGTGCAATCGACGGCGCGGGTCACTTCCGCTTCATGTTCCACATTCTTCTGCCCATCACCAAGTCCACCATCATCGCAGCTACTATTAACTCGGCTGTCTCGGCTTGGAATGGCTACTTTTGGCCCCTGTTGGTCACCAATTCCCCCGAGACGCGCACCATTCAGGTGGGCATTACCCAGCTTTCGGGCGCGGAATCCTCCCACATGGGTGTGGTTTTGGCCGGTTCAGCCATCGCTATTATCCCCACCTTGATCCTCACGCTGACCTTCAACAAGTCTCTGCGCGGCATGACCGTTGCTGGAGGTCTCAAGTGATGCACGCTTACCCGGGCACTCAAAGCCACCAAGATTTGCCCCTACGGTAGGGGCGGAAATGAAAGGAAGAATCATGCGTAAGCATCGACTCATTACTCTCGCCACCGCGGCACTTATCCCGGTTTTGGCACTGTCAGGATGCGGCAGCGCCAAAACCGAAAGCGCCTCCGACCCCCAAGGTGAACAAACCATCACCTTCTGGTACTCCAGCGCCGGCCATGCCGTGCAGACCATCAACGACCTTGTCTCCCAGTTCAACAAAGAGCACAAGGGCAAGATTCAGGTCAAGGCCTCCTACCAGGGCAGCTATACGGACGCACAGCAGAAGTTCTCTGCAGCTGTGCAGTCCAAGTCCACTCCTTCGATCATGCAGACCGATGAAACCTCTACTGCTTTCATGATTGACAGCAAGCAGACCACGCCTGTATACGAACTAGCCAAGGGCGACAAGTCCTTCGACGACTCGGTCATCCCCGAGATTGCCCGCAAGTATTACTCAGATTCCAAGGGTATGCTCTCCCTGCCCATGTCCATCTCGGTTCCCACGATGTATATCAACAAGCAGCTGGCAACTGAAGCCGGACTCGACCCAGCTAATCCTCCCAAGACCTTCGACGAAGTTGTGGAGTGGGCCAACGCCATTCACGAGAAGACGGGCGCTTACGGCTACGGCCAGTATATGTCTGATTCTTGGATGCTCGAGGTGCTCTCCGCTACCGGCGGTCTCAACATTTGCACTCCTGACAACGGTCAGTCCGACAAGCCAGTCACCGGCATCAGCATGAGCTCCGACCTTCAGGTCAAGACCTTCCAGAAGATTGCCGACATGTTCAAATCGGGCGTCGGTCTCAACACCGGTACCCGCAACACGGACGTGGCCGCCAACTTCTCTGCCAACAAGCTCGGCATCGCCCTCAGCTCCTCTGCCGCATACACGGTTATGGGGTTCTGCTGACAACGTTGCAGTCGCTCAGTTCCCTTCAACCTCCGACTCCAAGAAGGCCGGCCCGCTCCTCGGCGGCAACTCCCTCTGGGTCATCAAGGGCAACCACAGTGAAGCAGAGCAAAAGGCCGCTTTCGAGTTCGGTAAGTACCTCATGAGCCCCCACGCTCAGGCCCTCTTCTCCAAGTCGACCGGCTACCTCTTCGCCAACAAGGACGCCGCTAATGAGCCCGAAGGCAAGGAAATTCTGACCGACAAGAACATCGACGTCTTCTACAAGCAGCTCAACAGCACCCCGCTCTCCAGCGTCTCCCTGGGCTGCCGTACCGGTGCCTTCCCGCTGATTCGTAAGGACGTTATCGCTTCCTTCAACGATGCCCTCAACGGCAAGGACATGAAGGACGCTATGAAGGCCGCGGAAGACAAGGCCGCAACCGACATCGCTTCTTACAACAAGGCTGCAGCCAAGCAGTAAGTGAAGCAAGTGCTGTAAGCAGCTTCGGCTGTTAGTAAGCACAAAAAGAGAGGCTCCCCACCAACGGGGAGCCTCTCTCGTATATTCGTAAGTATTCGCTCGCAAAGCTGCTCAGCGAAGGGCTGTCAGTCCAAAGCGCCCATCTGCCTGAGCTGGTTGCGAACCTTGTGGAGCTTAGAATATATCTCATTGCGCTGGGCGGGATCTTTGGCCCGAGAATGGTCTTTAGCCAGCTTAGCTTCTTGAACCACAAGCCCCGCTATCTCAGACCTGCGAGCAATGCGCGCATCGAGGTCAGCGCCGTCGCTACTATCGAGAATAACTTGGGCGTTGAGCGAATCCCAAGCCTCATCCATATTCTGCCCTTTGAGCTCAAGTGTAGTCTGTGCAACTGGACGCCAAGGGCCCACATACACGCGGAAACGCTTTTCATAACCGGGCTTAGTAGGCAGTGGACGACGAACAGCCAGCGCGCACTCCTCAACCCTGCCGCCTTCCTCGGTGGCCCGAGTCCGGCAGCACACAAAGATGATGCCGCAATTACGCATGTGAGAAATGTAATCCACTAGCTCAACTGGCACTTCTTCGCAGCTGACCTTCAAGCCCATGAGCAAAATCTCGTGAGTTGCTGCGCCATCTGCGAGCCCAGTATTGGCAGCGCGCAGGAGGGCCAGCATTGTAACCGATTCCAGATCGTTGGTAAAACGCTGCTTCAGCTTGGAAGAGATAGGCCGCTTGGCATAAAACATCTGCTTGGGCAGCGTGCCCTTTTCTTCAGCAATCGCTGTGCCGGCAGGCAATCCCAAGGTAAGTGCTGTTAGAGTACCGCAACTTGCAGCCGTCATCGTAGCCCTTTCAACAGTGTAGGCCGCCCCTAATCCCCGGTCCTCGGCCCAACGCTAGCTTATTCGCTCCCCTATTATGCCACTGCCTGCTGAATGCCGCCTGACAACGGCTTTACACCTGCTCGCATTAGACATGCCCGCGATTACATTCGGGCTAAGAGCGATGCCGAAACTTGGTTGAGGAAGTTATCGACTTCAGATATGTCGTAGCCAGCTTTATAGCGTACAAACTCAAATTCCATTCCCATAATCGTTTGCACCACAAATGCTGGCCTCATGGAACCCGCCTCCACTGCTTCCAGCATCCCCTGCAACTTATCGATAGCATCATCCACGTCTTCAACCTTGTATCCGTCGATGAAACGCACTTGCCTAAAGAGCTGCTTGCCAACCCATTCAGGTGTGACCTCAGCTAACTCCTGAGCCGAAAAGCGCGAAAGGTCAGAGTCGGAAAACTGAGCTAGAGCGTCAATTTCACTCTTGTTAAGTTCACTGCCCAGCTTTGTTGGGTTGTAATCCTGGGCCGTCACTTGGTTCATAGCAAGATTATTAGCGGAGACTTGCTCATTAGGGCTTTGACCGTCTTGCGGGGTTCTGCCATCGCTGCTTGAGACGGATTCGCTCGCCGCATCGAAAGGCACTTGGTCGCGATCGCGCGACTGGCCCAATACTGACTGATACCCGTCTTGTGTCTTCTTCTTCCTACCGAACATGCCCAACCTCCGTTGTTGCTGCTGCTTTCTGCTTCCTACAGCCTATCGTGTTTGCGGGCAGAACACGACGATTTGACCTTGACATCTTGTCAGGGTTTAGGGTCTGAAGTATGAGCAAAGATGATGATATGCAAAACGCCGAAAGCGAGACGGTTCTTACCATCGGAAAGGTATCGCAGCTGCTGGGGGTCAGCGAGCGAATGTTGCGCCATTGGGAAGAGGCTGGGCTCGTCTCACCGCCGCGCTCTTGGTCGGATTACCGCGAATACGGGCCGGACGATATTGCGCGACTGAAGCGAGTGGTGCTCTACCGCGAACTGGGGCTGAACGCTAGGCAGATTAGGGAAGTATTGGCTTCGCCTGGCTCACTGGCAGTAAGCGAACTCAATCATCACCGCGCTCATTTAGTTGACAAAATCAAGTATCTCACGGCGGCACTGGGCACGCTCGACTCGCTCATCGCCACTGCCGAGGGGAAAGCAACACAAGGAGACAATATGACAGATACAAATACAACTGCAACAAGCGCGGTCCGGGATATGCAGGCCGAGCAGGAAGAAGCGCACGAACGCTGGGGTCAGAGCCAGCAGTGGATGGAGTACGCCGAGCGCATGGCCTCGCGCAGCAAAGCCCAGAAAAAGGAAGACCTCAACCTCCTGCAGGCCATAGAAACCCAGCTAGGACAGGCCAAACGCGAGGGCATGGACCCCACCTGCCCTGAGGCGCTTGACCTGATCGAGCAACACCGCCACTCGCTCTCTTGGTTCCAGGTCTCGCCCTCCATGCACGTCATGCTGGGCCGCATGTACGCCTGCGACCCCCGCTTCAAGAGCCACTACGAAGCAATCGAACCCGGCCTAGCCGAGTGGATGCAAGCAGCCATAGAAGCCAACGCCCAAACCCACGGCATCGACCCAGCAACCGCCAAGTGGGAGTAATCCTCTCCTCGCCTACCAAGCCCCAGCGGCCAAAAGCTCGCGAATAAGCCTCATCGTTCGCGAAATTTGTGCCATTTTTTGACGAAAAAACGGCCAAAAGCTCGCGAATCCAGAAACCTCGCGCGAGCTTTTGGCCATTAACCCTCAATTAAACGGTTAATGGCCAATTCACGGTTGAACGGGTTCGGTGAGCAACACCGGCAGTTTCTTCCAGCTTGTGTAGTTCAACATCGCGTGAGCTCCGAAAGAGATGCTAGAGTAGGTAGAGATATGTTGGGGCTTAACGCGGTTGGGGAATTGCGGCGGGCCGAGGTTCGTCTATTGATAAGCGCTGCTGGGTGCGGCGCTGGTGGAGGGGTTTATTATGCGTATGGGGCGCTCATTGCAGGCTATGGCTCTGGCCCTAGTCTTAACGGTCCTGGGGGGGGGGGTCCGCTAATTTAGCGCGACCGACCGCAGCTCACGCAGACCCCATAACCGACGCGCAAGGCTTCTCCCTCTCCCCCACCGAAGGCCCAGTAGAAGGCGGCAACGACGTCGCCATCACACCGCCGTTCAAGACCACAATTAAGTTTAAAGAAATACAAACCGGCAGTTGGTTTATCCTTGGCATTGACAGCGCCGGAAATCCATGGACATGGGGCTGGAATATCTACGGAAGTCTTGGCAATGGCAGCTCAGCTTCTTCTTACAATCTTCCTGTACGAGTAAGAGTTCCTACAAATGTAAAGTTTACTTCTTTCAGTGCAGGTGCATGGCATACCCTAGCTATCGACACAGACGGCAATCTCTGGACATGGGGACGCAATACATACGGTCAACTGGGAAACGGAAATAAAATAAATAGTAATGTACCAGTTCAGGTTCAAACACCCCCTGGCGTGAAATTTTCCAAAGTTAGTGCCGGTTGGTGGCATTCTATCGCTACAGATACGGATGGCAATCTCTGGACATGGGGACACAATACATACGGTCAATTGGGAAACGGCACACAAACCGATAGCTTGACTCCTCAAAAGCTCTCAACTTCAGTACGTTTTTCTTCGGTCAGTGCCGGAGGCCAATTGTCAGTGGCTTTAGACCAAAATGGCAACGCATATGCATGGGGAAACAATAGAAACCAAGCTTTGGGTACTGGCAGTTTAAGCGCTTATGTAACAACTCCGCAGCTCGTTACAGGTGGATTACAGTTTAGCCAGATTAGCCCCAGTAAAGAGAGATACCCGTTTATCACAGCACTCACCAAAACAGGCAATAAAGCATATGCATGGGGAAACAATGATTATGGTCAGCTTGGTGACGGCACTGTTACTACACGCACCGCACCATTCCCAGTGAATTCATCTCAGAGTTTCTCATCCATCAGCGCGGGCATGTGGCATGTGATGGCAATTGACACAACTAACCACGCATGGGCTTGGGGAGCTAACAGTAGCTTCAGCACAAGCACGCCTAGCGCTGGTCTAGTCGGAGATGGCACTGCCATAGACCGCCGAACACCTGTCCGAATTGCACCTCCCGCGGGTGCCTCTAGCGATTTCGCTACCACCAGTGTTAGTTCAGGTATGACTATGTCAGCTTGCACCGGGAGCGATGGATTTGCGTATGCTTGGGGAAATAATTCACAAGGCCAGTTGGGAGATGGCACTACAGCTTGGCGTTTAACTCCTACGCGCATCGCCAACCCTGTAATTGCAGTTACGAGCGTCAGCTTCGACGGGATTGGGGCGGGGACGGTTACTCATGACACGGCTACTGATTTGTGGCATGTTAATGCGCCTCGGCATATGGTGCCAGGGAAGGTTAAGGTGCGGATTACTTGGACGCTGAATGGGCAGGCGCAGACTACGGTTTTGCTGGATTATGAGTATACGGTTTCGTATTCGGTGAGCTTTGATATGGCTGGGGCACCGGTCACACCGCCGGGGCAGCAGCATGTGTTGAATGGACATAAAGCCTCGTGGCCTGCGGACGATCCCAAGTGGAACGGGTACTGGTTTGGGGGCTGGGAGCTCAACGGGAGCGCGTATGACTTTACTCAGCCAGTGAACGGGAACATTACACTCAAAGCCCGGTGGAATTCGTATGCCTTTACCATTTCACCGACCAAGGGCGTCAGCCTGGGCGGCACGCACGTTACCGTAACACCGCCAGCTTTTGACGCGACGCTCACGCAGGTGAGCGCGGGCTGGTACCACTCGCTGGGCTTGGGGCGCGACGGGAAGGTCTACGCCTGGGGGCGCAACGATGCTGGGCAGTTGGGCGACGGTTCGGCCAGCAACCGCACTTCGCCGGTTGCGGTGCACACGCCGGGCGGCATGACGTTCACACAGGTGGTGGCGGGGCCGAACGACTCCTTTGCCCTAGCCACCAACGGCTCCCTCTACGCCTGGGGCTGGAACAGCAAGGGGCAGCTGGGCAACGGGAATACAGTAAACCAATCCACGCCGGTGCTGGTGCCGGTGCCGGACGGGTCAACCAAGTACACAAAGATTATTCCAGGCCGCCAGCACACCCTGGCTGTGACCGACACCGGAGCACTCTACGCTTGGGGCGGCAACGATATGGGGCAGCTGGGCGAAGGCACGACTTTCGACTCGCTCACACCAGTCAAGGTCAAGCTGCCAACCGGCGTGACGGGCTTTACGCAAATCAGCGCGGGCTCCTCCCACACGGTGGCTCTCGGCTCGGATGGGCGGGCCTACAGCTGGGGTTGGAACGGCTACGGGCAGCTGGGCTCGGCAGCCGTGGCGGTCGGCGGGCAGAGTTCCACGCCGGTTGCTGTTGACCTGCCGGGCGGGGTGTCGAGCTTCAAGCAGGTGGTGGCTAGCAACGATTGGAGCCTAGGCATCAGTTCAAGCGGCCACATCTACACCTGGGGCTACAACGGTGACAACCAGCTCGGCGACGGCACCACCACCAACCGAAGCACCCCAGTCGCGCCCGCTCTGCCGGGCGGTCTCAGCTTCGACCAGGTGAGTGTAGAAGGAGACGGCACGGTGGCACTCGCCAGCTCCGGCGCAGCTTACGCTTGGGGCTGGAACGGCTACGGGCAGCTGGGAACCGGCAACCAGAACAGCCAAGCCAATCCTGCACAAATCACCCCTCCCGGCGGCGTAACCTACGCTAAAGTCATGGTCGGCAGACAACACAGCTTAGCCATCGACACCACCGGCAAAGTCTGGACTTGGGGAGACAACCAATACGGACAGTTGGGCAACGGTACTGGCGGATCAGCCGGAAACCTGAGTCTGAGCGCCGTGGGAGTCACGAATCCCAAGCTGGTCATCAGCAAGGTTCGCTTCGACTCCACCGATGGAACCGGCCTAACCCCTAACTCCGACGGCACCTGGGGTGTAATCACCCCAGCCCACGCGGACGGCCCAGTCACCGTCACCATCTCCTGGAGCCTAGTAGGCACGCCGCAAACCGACTACCCCATCAACTCCTACACCTACTTCACGGTCTTCAACCTGCCCAATGCCGGTTCAATCCCCCTAAACCGCCTAACCGGCGGCAGCCTCCTAGGCCTAAGCGCCCTAACCGGCCTCGCCTACGCCGGCTACACCTTGTCACGCAAACGCCGCCACCCAGGCCGCAACCGCAGACGCCGCCACCCAGGCCGCAACCGCAGACGCCGCGCACACGCACCACAAGCGAGCTAAGGGCTCGCTCCCCTCCCCTGCCCGACCCAACGTCGCGCACTCCTTTATCCACAAAGCGAGCCGACTACCCACATTCGACCACATTGGCCGCCCAGGTAGCCGGCTCGCTCGCTTTCGCTCTAGTGTTGTGCCCACAGCCAGTGTTTATGAGCGGAAAGCGACATGATATGGAAGAACATGCAGATACAAGGAAAACGAGAATTAGCCGGTGTACTCGTGGAAAACCAGCGATATACCAGTGGATTGGCCAACCTATCAAAAGCGAAAATGAATTTCCAACACCGCTGGAAATCGGCAACCACTTTGCCAATATCATCGCCAAAGACAAATTCATCTCCGGAGCGTTGACCTACTACTCCTATGAAGCCTTCAGAATGCGAATAGCAACGGCTATCGCAGCGAAAATTAAGCACGCCTCACTCGGCATGCTCGCAGCCGGGTCTGACGTTGTTCCATTAGCCAGTGCAGGGCACCGCCCGCTCTTTGAGATTCGATGGGAAGCACGCTACGCCTACCTGCGCGGGGGCGCTACTGTGCATATCCGGCAGTATGTAGGCGAGCCCAGCACTAAACCAAACTTAATTTTGGGATTGCACACCCATGAGAAACAGGTGGCGGGTAGCCCAGCAGAAATCCGCATCTTACAAAATGCGCAAATATCCATTGCAATACAACTCTTTGAACAGTGGCAAGGAGCGCAAACATGCAAACAGTAGACCAGAATATTACAAATGCTAATATTAGTATTGTTAATATCCCGACACCGGAAGGATTAACAATGCCGAACGAGCAGCCCCGCGAATTTGACCCACGCTACGACTACGAAGAACTGTCGCTTGACTTATATTGGCAGGCCGACGAATTGCTCAACCAGCTCGTAGGCATGAGGCAGGAGCGCGGACTGACTCAGGCAGAGCTCGCTAAACGTATGGGTGTCACGCAGTCTTACGTGTCGCAAATTGAGACTGGGCGGAAGGACTTAGTAGAGCTGCTCGGTGCCTATGCGGTAGAAGTTGGCGCTCGCGTTACGTATGTAGTAGAACCCGCAGAAGAGAGCCACGCGCACGAAGCTGAGGAATTCACGGCCCGCCCGATTCGCGCACGCCCGGAAAATATTTTGGCTTACGACCCCGATGAACTCGACCAGCAAGAGCGGGAAGAGTACCAGATTGCTAAACGAGTGCGAGAAGAACTGAAAAGCAGAAAAAACAGCACGAAGAAGCCGGGCGAGAGACCTGACACGCAGCACAAGAATCTAGACGAGTGAGCTTTTTTACGAGGGGTTGGGGTCTGTTAAGCTTTCTCTTAGGGGACAGACAACTTACCTGTGGGGTAGCTCAACTGACCGGGAGTGAAGGCTATGGCTTCCATATTTAAACAGATGAAGGATTTCATCCGCGACAGCTGGAATGAGGCCGACGAGGACTCCGCGGCCGAGCAGCAGGCTACAGCGAGCGCCGGTACGGCAACGAACTCAAGCAGCCAACCGAGCCCAGCCACAGAAGCAAACGCCGGGCAGCCAGAGTCTGAAGAAGCACAGGCAGCTCAGCAGACGCTAGAACGCATTGCCAGGCTCCACCAGGCAGAGATTTTCGCATGCTCGCTAGCTGCACCCTTTAGGGCTTCTGCCTGCTACGACTGGTTCTCCCTCTTTAAGTCCAGCCGCCAAGACCCCGACCCGAACGTGGTGCCCTTCCACCTCTATAGTTTTGGCGACAGCAGCGCTCTCAAGCAGGATCAGATTGACATGCTCCGCCAGCAGCAGGAGCGCAGTTTCGGCATTGAACACAATGAAGACGTGCTCAAAATTGGCAAAAACTTCCTGTCTTTAACCGGCATTTCCCTGCCTTCTTTGTCCAACGTTGAGGAAATGCCGTCGCCCTTGGACGGTTTCACCTTTGACCGCGAAGACGACGGGGTAAACGCTTGGCTGGTGAGCGCTTTCGCTTCCCTGCTGGTCACCGGCACCGAGTGCAACGGGCTACCTAAAGAGCAGGCCGTGCAGATACTGTCTGAGCTGGCGCCTGTGGTCCTGCGCAACTACCAGGACTGGGAGCAGTACGCCTTCGACTTCCTCAAAACTGACCAACTGCTAGGCATTAACAAGGGCCGCGGGGCCAAGCTCCTGCACAACACTGTCGAGAGTCTTGGCTTCAAGTCTGGCAGCCCCTGGGTGCGCTACCCTTTGAGCACCTACCGCGATATGGCTGCCTAAGTAGCGGCTACAATCCTTAGAAAGGCCTCCCTCTATGGGTAAGACCAGCAGTTCGGGCGGATTCCCCTGGAATCGCGGTTCCAAGCAACCCTCCTACCGCTCGCCTTTTGACCAAGACGACCAGGTTTCGTTTGACAGCTCAGACGACAGTCTTCTCGAACTCGATTCCGAAATCAAGCCGGGCAGCGCAAGTCAGCTCAACAACCCCACCGAACGCTGGTCACAGGCAGAGGGAACGCCGCTACATGAGCCGCAGGCCAGCGAAACACCCTACTATGCAGCAGCTAGTACCAGCAAAGATTCTTCCTACGATAATGATGATGACTACGACTTTGACGACAGCGATGACGAGGAAGACGGAGATGTAGACGGGGAAAACTCAGAGCAACCAGCACTCTATGCTTATCAAGGTTCGCCTCTTGCCATTATCTTAGCCCAGCGTGAGAAAAAGCATTTGGTCCATCTCATGGCCATTACCATCGTTATGGTGCTCTTGGCAGATGCCATCTTCACCCTAGTAAGGGTCCAGCAACCCCGCTGGCTGTTCGGCAACCTGAGCGACAACGGCGTAACGGAATTCCAACACCACCCAAACCTCGTCGTGTTCGGCATTTACCTGCTAGCGCTCACCCTCAGCATTGTCAGCTTCTTTATGGCGGTCCACATCAAATGGCGTAGCAAGCACCACGGTTCAACCCTGCGCTCATTCGCCATCTGGACTCGTCGCTTTTGCGCTGTAACTGCACTGTCTTGCGCCATTATGGTTGGTGCCGGAGGACCAGCCTTCTTCGACCAACTCGGCCAGGGCACACTCCCTCTGCTGCCTACTAACAGCCGCGTTTTAGGCTCCGAATACAAGACTATCGAAGGCTGGCTGGCAGAGGGCAACCATAAGCGCGAACTCAAAGCTGCCTTTGAAGCACCAAACGAACGCATCATAGCCGATATTAGGGCTGAGGGTTTCAACCTCTCAGTGCATATCAGCGCCCCCGATAACTCTTATGAAGAGCTGAAACCAGCGATCGAGCAAGTCTCAAGGCGAGCTATGGAAGAACTTAACGCTTATGGCGTTAGCAATTGCCAAGTCAGCATTCAAGGAGTTGCTAAAAATGCCCAACTCCTTCCTGATTTGACCTTGACCAAAGACCAACTTATGCCGGGAAATCTGGCATAAACCAACAACAAGAAAGAAGAACATGGCAGAATTCGCAGAAAAGCTCGGCCAAGCTATGATTGACAACGCCCAGCTGAACTTCTACCCAGAAGGCAAAAGCGGTAAAGGCGACTTCGGCGAGAGCACGCCCGAAGCCTATACCAGCGAGCACTACAACTTTGACCAGCAGTGGCTGCTAGCCTTGGGCTCCTTCATGTGCGCCTACACCGGCGATTATATTAACGCTTTCAAGTCCACCGGCAATGATTCCTACATCAAGATGAACTTGGAAGACGCTTGGGGCATTGTGGATGCCGATAGCTTCCGCAAAACCGCTCAAGAGCTGATTGATACCGGGCACCGAACCAAGTTCCAGCCTCACATGGAGCTCATCTCCAGCTACCGCGAGACACTCAACAACTCGGGTGTCCTCATGAAATGTGCTGTCAACGTGATCCCCAACACCGCTATCCCCTACTTCCAAAAGAAGCACGATATGGACTTTAGGCAGGTAGCGCCCGCACTTGGCCTAGAGAATGCAGAACTAGTCAGAATGCTCGAAATTGGCCACGGGAAAGCCACGATGGAGCATGACGAACTTCTGGGCGATATGCGCAACGTTGACAACATCTTGGCTTGGGATGCCGTCCGCCTCGCCAACATCAGCCGCCTAGCGATGCTCGCAGGATACATCTCACAAGAAGAGGCCGAGCAGTACGCCAGCCAGCTCAAGAAGCAGGTGCAGGATACCTACAATAGCTGGCAAGAAGTCGGGGCCGCTTACACCTTAGGTGCCATTATCTGGCACCCTTCGCAAACCCGCGCCGAGGCCATGAATCGCACAGTCGATATGCTTCTGCAAGATCCACGAGCTTTGGTGAACAAGATAGCCTTCAAGTAATCCGGCGTTTCTCAAGCTTTCCGCGCTTTTGCTCACCCACTAGGCGCGCTGCTGCCCAACTTGCACTTCAAGCGACTTGAAGGATTAGTCTGGCAGCAGCGCGCAGTAGCGGGCGCGGAAAGGTTGATTCACATGACTATTGCAAACAAAACAGTACTGATTACAGGCGCTTCCTCGGGCATCGGCGAAGCGAGCGCCAAACTCTTAGCCCAGCAGGGCGCAAATGTAGTCTTGGGGGCCCGCCGCGAGGGCAAGCTCAAGCAGATTGCGGACGACATTTCGGCAGCAGGCGGACATGCAGCATACCGTCAGTTGGATGTGACCGATCCGCAGCAAAACAAGGATTTCGTAGCCTTCGCCAAGGAACAATTCGGCAGCGTAGACGTGATGTTTTTGAACGCTGGTCTCATGCCCTCTTCCCCACTTTCGGCGCTCAAAACCGACGAGTGGAATCAGATGATAG
Organism: Bombiscardovia apis; assembly: GCF_033095945.1. Taxonomy (NCBI): domain Bacteria; kingdom Bacillati; phylum Actinomycetota; class Actinomycetes; order Bifidobacteriales; family Bifidobacteriaceae; genus Bombiscardovia; species Bombiscardovia apis. Next base: position 1,489,261 of record NZ_AP026800.1, read on the forward strand.
ACGTGAATTTGAAGGGCGTATTGAACGGCATCGCCGCAGCCCTGCCTGAATTTACCAGCCAAAAGTCGGGCCAATTCATTACCACCTCTTCGGTTGCCGGCTTGAAAGCCTACCCAAATGGCGCGGTCTACGGCGCGACCAAGTGGGCAGTGCGCGACCTAATGGAAGTACTGCGAATGGAGTCAGCCATCGAAGGCACCCATATTCGCACGGCAACAATCTACCCGGCAGCCATCCAAACCGAGCTCTTGAGCACTATTACCGACCCGGGCGCTTTGGAAGCCATGAACCAGACCTACGACACCTATCAGATTGCGCCCGAGCGCGTGGCCTCCGTCGTATCCTTCGCTATCGACCAGCCCGAAGACACCAACGTCTGCGAGTTCACGATTGGCCCCACCACCCAGCCTTGGTAAAGCTCGCGCCACTTGCTTAGAGCCTGGCAAAGCTTCAGGTCAACCTGCTTTGGCTTGGCGCTCGCCCTGCTGTATAGTCAGCTGTATCGGGCGAGCAGCCAGTCAAAGTCGGCTGGCTGCGAAACAAGGGATTAAGCATGGACGAGCACAGCACACCAGCGGAGCAGCAGGAGCAATCGCAACCTCCGAGCATGACGGTAGCTTTCGACATGCTAGACATGCAACTGCATGTGAACAGCGGCGAGAGCTTGGGCCTAGAAATCAATAATTGCAAACGTGACCCCAATGAACTCCTCGATATTGACGCTGGCAGCAACTTACTCGCTATCCGCCAAATTGAACCGGCCCGAGACATGAGCCACCCGCTGGGCTCGGGGCAAAAGCCATGGCAGCAGCCCACAGTGGTTGTGACCATCCCCTCCCAGCAGCACATCGACATGCTAGTGCTCACTACGAACGGCGGCTCAGCGCAGTTGGACGCTATTCACGCAGACCGGTTCATGTTTACCGCCCAAGGTGCTTCCATCCGCGCTACTGACTTGGTATGCGACGCGCTGGGTATCGACTGCCAGGCAGCCAGCGTCGAAGCTAGCAATGTGCAAGTAAGACAGCATAGCGTGGTCACGGCAGAGGGCGGACGCGTAAGCATCACTATCCAAGAGGGCACGCGCACCAAAGCTGATTTTGGATACCAGGCAAACTGCGTCAACGGTAGCATCCACCTACCCGACCGCACACTAACAGGCATGAGCCAAGCCCAACGCACCGGCTCACCCAGTTTTGAGCTCACCTCTACGAACTCGCGTATCACTTTGGCTTAAAACAACAGATACCGCCAGCAGCTGTCGGTTCTCGCAGCCAGCCCAAAAGCCAAGCACGCGACTAGCGAACCCAAAGCTCTGAGTCTAGGGGCCATTCGTTGGGAGCACAGCCGAGAAGCCCCATGGATTGCTCCTGCATAAGGGGCGCAGGCTGACCCGGTCCGGCACAAGTCTGCTCATTGTCAAGATGACCTAAACGGTGGCCGACCTCGTGGTTAATGACCATTACTTTATAGCGAGCCATGTTGCCACCGGCCCCGAGCCAGTACTCCGTGCCTCCATCCCAGCGGTCTTTATTAATGATGACCTGATTGCCTACTCGGCAGCTGTACATATTAGAACAGCCACCCGAAAACGTAGTCATATATTGAGATTGCGAGAGCACAACCGTCATATCGCAAGTGCCTTCGCTCCCCTGGGTAAACGTGGCCCCAGCGCGAGGCCAGCCGTGTACATCGTTGAGCGTGCGGAACACTTCTTGTTCAAATTCAGTGGTATCGCCCACATCGCCCTTGCCCGCGATGCAATAAGTGAACTGGTGCTGCTCCTTGCCCGACGCGGCAGCCGTGGACTGAGCTTGAGTAAGGATATTATCCCGATCTTGAGCGCTCAAAACTACTGGCTGAGGCTGAGCCGCTTGCGGGGGCGCAGTAACAGACCGGTCTGCGCTCGGCCGCGGTGAAGGTCGAGCAGTCGCAGAAGTTGTCGCCGTTTCGCTGGCTTGTGAAGAAGCCTCTTTGCGTGCCTTACTTACTCCCATAACGATTAAGCAGACTACAATTATGACAGTTAAGAAGGCCAAGAACCAACGCCGAATACGATAAATAGCACTCACCTGAGTTTCACTAGCTTGAGCAGTACTTCCGGGAGCAAGCGCCGTCAATACAGCTTTACCTAGGCGCAGGGCAGTTCCACATTTGCTCGATGCCTTCGACTTGCCTGAGTGCTGGTTGGGGGGAGAGCTCTGAGGGCTGCCTTGTGTTGTCCCCATGCTACCCCTTCCGTGCGCTGCTTCTAGAGTGCACAAACCCTTTTGGGCGAGTCGCACCGCTCCCGTAGACAAGATTACTGTAATGCCTTCTCAATTCAAATAGCACAACATGTTGCGCTTATCGGCTACTGACCACCGGCGAACCTGCTGTCAAACCCTCGGTTCCCGGGGCGTGCGTATGATGAGCAGCTGGTGGCAAGTGGGCCACAGCGGGAGATTGCGGAGAGTAGGGGCATGAAAAAGAGTCTGGTTGCATTGGCTTCTGGAGCGTTTGCCTTGGGGGCTGCCGAGTTCATTATGATGGGCATTTTGCCGCAGACTGCGAGAGCTATGCAGGTCTCGATTCCCCAAGCCGGGCACTTCATTTCCGCTTACGCCATTGGCGTGTGCATGGGCACTCTCATCCTCGTTTTTGGGCGCAAAGTGCCTCCGAAACGCCTCATCTTGCTCTTTCTAGCTCTTATTGTGATGGGCAACACCTTCTCTGCTCTCTCAACCAGCGCTGGCATGCTCATCGCGGCCCGGTTTATCGCAGGCCTACCCCACGGCGCTTTCTTTGGCACTGCTGCTTATATAGCGAAGCTCAGCGCCGAACCAGGTAAGGAAGCTCAGGCGATGGCGGTCACCATCACCGGGCAAACGCTGGCTAACATGCTGGGAGTGCCCGGCGGCACCATGCTGGCCCAATACTTGTCTTGGCGGGCAGCGTTCGCCTTCTTGGCACTGTGGGGAGCAGCTACGATTGTGCTGACCTTGCGCTGGATTCCCAACCTGCCTGCAGTGCCAGATACCGGTTTACGCGGCCAGTTCCACTTTCTCAAACGCCGAGGGCCTTGGGCCATACTCCTCGCCGTGTTTACCGGCAATGCGGGCATTTTCTGCTGGTGGTCGTACGTCTCTCCCTGGCTGAGTCACGTGGGCGAATGGTCAAGCGGGGCCGTTTCCTTGCTGATGATGCTAGCAGGCTTCGGTATGGTAGTCGGCGGTATCGCAGGCGGCGCTTTATCGGACCGCTGGCGGCATGCGGGCTCGGCAGCTTTGGGCCAGTTCATAGCGTTTGTTGGTCTGCTGATGGTCTTCGCTATCCCCGGCTCCAAGCTCTCGACCGCCATTCTCACCTTCTGGGTAGCTTTTGGTCTCTTTTTCGTCTCAACGCCCCAGCAGATGTTGATGGTCGAAGCTGGCCAAGGAGGCGGCGAACTCATTGGCGGCGCAACCATACAAATAGCCTTCAATTTCGGCAATGCGGTGGGCTCCTCTATCGGTGGCGCAGCTCTGAGCGCATCGGCTATGAATTACCACTATCCCGCCCTCGCTGGCGCTCCCCTAGCCCTGATTGCGGTGCTCCTGCTGGTCTGGTATTCTCACCGTTTGGAGACTGAAACCGACGCTATCCACCGCTTGGAAGAGGTCAAGGTTTGAGACTAAGCTTGCCGTATGGCAGACTTGGGCAATGACGACATTCAAGAGCGCACACCAACGCAGGTAAGCGGCGCGCATTCAGCTCCTTCTTACCTTGGCGCAGACGGCTCGTTTGATTCCAAAGCATTTTTACAGGGATTAGACGCAATTTTTGACTCCTCCCAGTCCAATGACAATGCCGAAGATTACCTGCTGCAAGCCTTGGCAGACGCAGAAAATGCTGGAGATGACGCTGGCTTGTTGACCGTGCTCAACGAGGTTATCGGCTACTATCGCTCCCGGGGCCGCCACCAAGACAACATGTGGATGATTCAGCGCTCCTTGGAGCTCGCTGCCAAAATGCAGTTGCAGGGCACCGACGCTTGGACCACTACCCTGATTAACGCGGCTACCGGCATGCGGGCGGCAGGCCAGTATGACCAAGCTGAGGACTTGTATAAGCAGGCTTTACGCTCAGCCAAGCAGACCCTCGAACCGGGCGACCGACGCCTGGCAGCCCTCCACAACAACCTTTCCATGCTCTACTCGGAAACCGGCCGCGACCAGCAGGGCGTAGATGAACTCCGGCATGCTTTGGAGATACTGACTGCCTCCTCCCCCGACCCTGAGCGCGACTTGGATGTGGCATCTACGCATACAAACTTGGCTTTGGCGCTACTGGCTTTGGCTGGCGGCAAGAGCCCGGAAAAGCAGAGCACGCTTGCAAACGAGGCAGGTGAGCACGCCGCTCAGACCTTGCGCATCTACCAAGCAGGGCATTTGCAGTCCAACCCCCACTATGCTTCTGCGCTGGCGGGCTACGGGCAGGTTTGCTTTGCGGGCGGCCAATTCGGCAAGGCAGCGGGAGCTTACCAGGAGGCGCTTGGCATCATCGCCCGCGATTACGGAAGCGCCAGCGACTCGTATGCCGTCACCAAGGAGAACTTGGACCAAGCATTGCAGGCCGCACAGCAGGCAGGGCAAAGCGTAGAGCTGGTAGATGCGAGCGTTGACAATAGCGCAGGACAGTCCAATGTCGGCGCAAACACTTCGCCCGCACCCTCCACTCCCGGGGCCGAAAGCAAGTCAGAGCGCCCCAAAATGACGGGATTGCAACTGTCGCGCGCCTACTGGGAACAGTACGGCAAGCCTATGCTTGAGAAAAAATACCCCGAATATGTAACTCGTATTGCAGCTGGATTAGTGGGCCACGGCTCCGAATGCTACGGTTTCGACGATGAAATCTCCCAAGACCACGACTTCGGCCCCAGTTTCTGCCTGTGGTTGACTAGCGAGGATTATGCGGCCATCGGCAGCCAGCTTCAAGCCGATTATGAGGCACTTCCTCAAGAGTTTATGGGCTACGGACCCCGCGAAAACTCCGTGCGCGCCCAGGGAGCCAGCAAACGAGTGGGAGTCTTCGAGATAGGTGACTTCTTCCAATCCATCACCGGCTACCGGCAAGCCCCCGCCCAAGATAAGCCCCACGAATGGCTCCTTTTGCCCGAAGCAACGCTGGCAGCTGCCACTAATGGCGAGGTTTTTGCCGACCCTCTAGGCCGCTTCCTCCAAGCTAGACAAGACTTCCGAACCATGCCCGACGACGTACGCTTTGCCCTGATTTCTCAACGCTTAGGCATGATTAGTCAGGCAGGGCAATACAATCTCGGCCGTAGCTTGCAGCGCGGCGACGGAGCTGCGGCCTGGCTTTCTATCGACGAATTTACCAAAGCCGTAACCTCGCTAGTCTTCCTAGTCAACAATCCGCTAACGGTGGGCTATACGCCTTACTACAAGTGGACTTTTGCCGGGCTTCGCACCATCAGCGGTTGGATGGCAACCCGCTTGAGTCAGGTGTGTGGCAAGCTCGAAACTATATTGCAGCTCTCCTCGGCAGCTTGCTTTGGTAGCGCTGGTTTTGGCGAAGGAGGTAAGGGCGCGGGCCCCACCGTTGAGCGGCTTGAAGCCGAGGTTGAAGAGGTCTGCCAGCTCATTCTTGCCGAGCTCCAAGCCGAGGGGCTCACCACTTCCAACGAAAACTTCTTGGAATGGCAGAGACCCTACATCGAAGCGCATATTTCCAGCGATGATCCCAGTCTGCACAGCATTTGAGGGAAAACTAGAGCAGACACATACTAGGCAAGAAAGCGAGGCCCTTCGATGAGCCAGACCAATCAAGCAGCCATGAGTGACGACGAGCTGCGCGAACACATCGTGCGCCACGAATGGGAGCAATTCCAGCAGGTCGACAACGAGGGAGGCCGCGCCAACTGCCAGGGCAACTGGCCCACCTTCCACCAGATGCGCTACAGTCAGTTCGCCCTGTGGCCTCGCGAGCTACTCGACAGCTATGCCCAAGATTTAGACATCGCAGACAAAGAGAGACGTAACCTCCTCACCGAAAAGTACGCTCGGATGATGGAGTCGACAGCACCCGAGGAATACCGGCGGGATATTGCTCCCTACCTGCCCAAGCTCGGGCTCGAACGCCAAAGCCAGCAGGAGCGCATCATTAAACAGCAGGTGGCCTGGGCTGCTGATTTCCGCAGCCACTACCCCAAGCTGGGCCAAGAGATGAGGATCCTGCGCACAGCCGACGATACTGTGCAAGATACTTCTTTTGAAACCTACCTGCGCGGCGAACTCTCAACTTATTCGGCGAATACACTCAGGCTCTATTTGAAAATGGTGCTCATGCTGGCAGCCCAGCGGCGCAATCTGACCGAGGAAACCTTGCTGGCTACCGTGCAAGCAGCCGGGTATGAGAACTTAGACCAAGCCGAAGCCGCCCAGCAAGAACCTTTGCAAGCCTGAGCTCAGCAGTAAGCGCAGTGTTTTTGCCGATACCGGGCACCCCTTGTGCCAGAGTTGAACTGTGCGAATTTTGAAACGTCTGTCAGCCCTGCTCCTCTCCTTTGCGGTGCTTTTTGGCCTAGTCAGTGGCCTGAATGCTCTTATGAATCCGGGCTGGCAAGTGGAGCCATACAAGGACCATATCCGCCCTGCAACTGCCGACACTGCTATTGCTTCCAATCGCGGAGCTACTACGCCCGAAGGCCACTACCAGACCAAGGAAACATGGGTCAGCGTGAAGCTGGCGCCCGAGGTCTCGATTCAGGCGATTGTGCGCGAGCCCGTTGGCGCTCCAGCTGGCCACCCAGCCTGTCTCTTCATCCACGGCGCAGGCACCGGCAAAGCTGCTGACGTCTACGGCGACTTGGCCTCAGCCCTCGCCTCGGCAGGCATTACCACGCTCGTTCCAGACAAGCGGCTCGACACTTACACCACCTTCCACCGCGACTACGCGGACATGGCAGCCGACTACGGCAAATCCTTGGACATCTTGCGTTCTTGGCCCGGAGTTGATTCCGCTAAGACTGGCCTCTACGCTGAGTCCGAAGGTACGTGGATTTCCTCGATTATGACCGCGCAAGACCCCACTCTTGCATACTCTATCTTGACTTCTCCGCCAGTCTATCCTGGCCGCAGTCAGATGTCGATGGCCGTGAGCTCTTACTTAGATTTGATTGGCGCGCCTGCGGGCATTCAAGCTCAGATTCCTAAGCTTATGGGCATGAACTTCTCGCCCCTCGGTTTGGAATATGCTGATTTTAATACCCTACCCAACTGGGATAAGCTCACTCAGCCCACGTTAATCAACTTCGGCACCAGCGACGACTCCATGCCCGTTGAGCAAGGAGCACAGGAAATCACCCGCCGCGCTGCCAAGGCAGGCAACACGAATGTGACCCTGCGATATTATCCGGCCAACCACCAAATGCGTATGGGAAGCCTACTCGCCAAGGCCGGCCTGCCACTCGAACCCCACTACACCCACAACTTAGAGGATTGGATTAACGCAATTTCCTTGGGCACCAAGTCCAACGAATGGGCCACTCCCATGATTGCAGGTGTTCAGCCCCGCCAGCTGTTCACAGCGCCCCGTACCACTCACCACGGGCTCATCGGGTCAGTTGGTGCACTGATAGCGGTCTTGGTAGCCAGCTTTGTTCTGCCGGCCTTAGCCCTAGTTGGTGCACTCTTCCTAGTTATTGCTGGCTCTTCCCGCCGCAGGCGTTCGACATCGAATACGCCGGCTTTTGGCCCTAAGATTGTAGGCCTCTTGTGGGCAGGCAGCTTGGCCAGTCTTGCTAGTTTGGGCATATCGCTGGCTTACATTGGTGTCACCGCAACTCACGCCCTCCAGCTTGAGCCCTTGACCGCCAACATGATTCGTGGGTGGACCGAGCTCAAACTGCTGGCCCTACTCGTGCTCGTAGTATTAGCCTTCCTCCCAGCCCGAGCTCTCCACAACCGGATGGCAGCCAAGCGCTCGGGAGATCAGCCCAATTCGTATACAATTATGGCCTGCCATGCCCGCAAGCTGCCCGCTCAATCCGCAACTCCACGCCCGGCCATTGCCCAAGGTTGGGGCCACTGGATGGTCTTGATTCTCGCCCTTGCAGGAATCGTCTGCTGCCTAGTTTCCCTATCATTCTGGGGATTGTTCGCCTGGTAAAACACATACAATAAGGGCCTCAGATGAACCGTACCGCTCACCTGAGGCCCTTATTGACACAGCGTCAATATTGCATATAATCGACGCTTACCCGACAGTTCTCTTTACTTATCTTGCACAGCCGCATTGTCAGCATGCCGAGTCCGCACCCATGAGACCAGTCCCCACATGAGACCAGCCAGCACTAAAGCTCCTCCCAAGAAGGCGAAAACCACAGTCGCAATTACTCCCCCATTGACGCTCACACCCACCCAGTCGTACCAAGAGAAGAAGATACCACCGGAGAGGCAGGCTAGGCCAACGAGCGCCAGCAAGAGCCCGAACACGATGGTTGCAGCACTGGGTCCGGTTGGCCGCTCCTCAACAACTTGGGGCTGACTGCGCGCATACACATAGGGCGGCGTCGACACGTAAGTTGGCGGTACATTCCCCGAAGATGCCCGCCAAGAGCTCTCGTGCGCCGGAGCTTCCTGCTCACTCTGACGCTCAGCCCCTACCTGCTCCGCAGCTTCCGCGCTTTCCTCATCACCTTGTCTACTGGCTCTCTCACCAGCGTCGCCCTCCGATTGGGTCATCGGCTGCGTTTCATCTGCCATATTTTCGCGGATTTTATCCATCACTTCTGTGGGCTCCGAATCTCGGCTCGTATCTAACTCTTGCTTGCGCTCGTTCTCAGTCATCGTAACCATTCCCGTCTTCATCGTCGTAGTCGTGCCGCTCATTATTGTGTCGAGAAAGAGGCTTATTCTGACCATCTTCTGGCAAAGTGGCCGAACCGTTTCGGTGCACAGTCAGTCGCGCATTATTGCCGCATGTATACTTCACCGTTAGCTCAGGAGAGTGGAGCCTATGGTCGGCCGATCCAACAGAGACGAGACTTGTGCCATTGTGGTATTCAACATCAAAACCCCAGCGATCTAAACGCCCCTTCCAAGTGCCTGAGTTTGACCAACTCTCCTCCACGTAAGGCAGACTTCCTACCGCATACTGCTTAAATACTTCGTAGGAACAGCCCTTGGGCAGCTGCAAGTCGACGTCAGCTCCAGACGATGCAATTCGCATTTGTCCAGTAGGACATCCTGAGTCCTGCTGACTAGCATCGTCGAGCCAGACCTTATGAAGACCGTTGTCGGCTTGATAGTTAGACAAATCAATACTCACCTTCGCAGGAGCAGAGGTCGAACCAGAGAAGTAGATACCACTTTGATAGCGCTGGATTTGCTCGGGCCGAGAATCAAGATTCAGCTTCTCATTCTTGCCAAGGGTAACCACTTCGTAGCTCTTAATCTCTTGCCGCAATTCGTTGCGATTCCATCCGCTTGCGACAGATCCCAGCACCACAACGGCCATCACCATGAGTGTGATTATAGCCACTGGAATCAATCCACCCGCACGGCGACCCATCGTGCCCAAAATCATGATGAGAATACCCAAGACTAGGGTGAGCGCACCTATCCAAATCATGCCCACCTGCACGGTATACGAGGCCGACAGATCAGAGTTAAAGCCCAAGTTACCCACGATTACAGCCGAAAGCACTACAAGCCCTAAGCTCAACAAAACAAAAGCGGGGCCAGCGGGCTTACGGCGGAGTTTGCGTACCCGCAGGGCCGGAGCCGCCATAGCTGGCTGCACAGGCTCAGCGTAAGGCGAGCGAGGGGCAGCCGAAGCGTAAGGCGCTGACTGGGCGTAGTTGCGTGATTCACCAGCAGCTGCGGGCTGAGTATACGTCGAATCCTGCTCAGACGCGCTCACAGGAGGCTGCTCCCATGTATCAGTAGGGCAATGCGACTCTTGCCTTGACTCTTTACCGCCATTGTGCGCACCGGTTTCTGGGCTTGCTGCCCAAGCTGCGCCTGCACTTGGAGGCACCGGGCCAGCTCCTTGCCGCCCGGAACCATCAAAAGGGTATTGACCGCCTGCTGAACCGTTGGGACCAGTGGGGCCGTAGCCCCAGCCGTAGCGCTTTGCCTGACTACCGCCCCAAGCTAGGAATGCCCAAAGTGCCAAGATTGCGATTAGCGAGGAGGAGAAAAGACTCAACGCGCCCGAGCCCACCGAGAAGAGGAGGAGGATAATAATGCCCACAATCGCGCCGTGCCACTGCCCTGCTAGGAGGTCTTCAGCAATGATGATATTGCGCCTATCAGGCAGGAGGAACCAGGCAAAAGCGTAGAAGACACCGCCGGCACCGAAGCACAGGGCACATACCAGCATAATCACGCGCACCAAGGCAGGCGACCAGCCCAAGCGCTCAGCGATACCACCGCACACGCCGCCTATCCAGCGGTCGTCGGAGCGGCGCAAATAAGTACTGCGCACCCACCTAAAGAAGCGGCTGGTAGTTTCCTCGCCCACGGGTCGGAAGGGCTGCTGCGGTCCAGGACCATAGCCCGGGCCTGAGCCATTGCCGTATCCGCCAGCGTTGCCAGCACTCGGGCCTGCACTCGGGCCGTATTGTGGATTATATCCATTATTTACGTTCGGACCTTGCTGCTGTCCGCCGTCTGGGCTCCCATAAGGGTTGCCATAATTATTGCTATTGCTCATATACCTATTACAGCAGGCCGCGATCACAATTCGTATCCGGGAACACCCTGATTTACCCCTGATTTTCTTCCTCTGGGCTAGCTCAGGGGCAGGCTTCGGGCAATAATAGCAGTATGCTTAATCGTCACTCCCGTAACCAAAATCGCTCTAGCTGGCCCCGGCAGCAGCCCTCGCCCGCCATGAGCGCCTATGCGATCCCGCAAGCGCAGATGGGAGCCGACACTTATCCAGACCCCCATCTTCCACCGCTCCTTCCCGCTCGCCTGCCCTTAATGCGGCCCAAGCAGGGGCGAATACTGTGCGGCGTATGCAAGGGCATCAGCCTCCATTTAGGAATTAAGGTCTCATGGGTTCGGCTGTTTATGCTGGCCCTCATTTTTGCTTTTGGCGCAGGCATCGTAGCCTATATTTTCCTATGGATATACGTGCCCGCGGGAGACCCGATAGCAGCGGCCCAGCAGCTCTACTACGACCCGCAGGCCCAACCCTTAGCCCGACCAAACGCAGGAATTGCAGGGCCAGCAAATCAGAGCGAAGAGCCCACCAGTAGCGACAGCGGCCTCAGCGAAGTCCTCCACAATGCACCCAAACCAGCTCTCTTAGCTGGGGTTGGCGCACTACTTCTAGCTCTAGCCCTCTCATTCAGCCTTACCGGCATGCCTCGGCGCCTTGTCTTCCCAACAATCTTGCTCGCTTCAAGTCTGGCCATAGCTTGGTTCCACTTTGGCGGTGATCAGCGGCGAGTATGGACACTCGCAGCCAGCGGCGCACTGATTTTAGCTGCCCTCGCTTCGTACGTGTTCCCCACCTTCCCAGCCGACGAAGCCTGGCAAATGATGCTGCTAGCGCTGATCGTTATCGCAGCCGTTGCAGTCATTTTGACCCCTTGGGCCAGCAGCATACTCGCCCGTCTCAGCACGGAGCGAGCGCAAAAAGAGCGCGAAGAAGAGCGCGCCGACATGGCTGCCCACCTCCACGACGGTGTCTTGCAAACCTTGGCCCTTATCCAACTCCATGCCGACGATCCGCAGGCCGTGTTTACGCTGGCTCGCGGCCAAGAACGCGACTTACGTAACTGGCTCTACCAGGAGCGCACGCCCTCCGACCGCTCAGTCAGCTCCGGCCTCCAGAGCATCGCCGCCCAGATCGAAGACGCGCATGGCAAGCCTATAGACGTAGTCACCGTGGGAGACGCCCACCCCTCGGCCCAAACAGATGCCCTCCTCGATGCCACTCAACAGGCACTTATCAACGCAGTCACCCACGGAGCCGAACCTATCTCGGTCTACTGCGAGGCCGGAAAAGGCAAGGTTGAAGTGTTCGTACGAGACCATGGCGCAGGCTTCGACACCAAGGCAGTGCCACCAGACCGACTAGGCATCCGCGAATCTATTATTGGCAGACTGGAGCGGCGAGGCGGTACAGTAGAGATTGTTTCCCGGCCCAACTGGGGCACCGAGGTTCGTATGCACATGCCCATCTCTGCCGCCAGCGACCAGGCCCAGCAAGACAGCAGAGGCCAGCAGACACAAGCCAAATCCGCCCAAAGAGCAGGAGCGCAATAACGATGGAGCAAGCAAACACGGCAGATATGGCAAATATGGCAGATACATCGAATACAGCAAACCCAGCAGCCGAGGCAGTCTTGAAGTCGCAAGAAACTAGCGAGGGTCAGACCCCTATACGCATTGGCGTTGTGGACGACCATGAAATGTTTCGCGCAGGCGTTATCGCCACCCTCCAGCCCCACTTCCAAGTCGTGGGTCAGGCAGCGGACGTAGAAGGCTCTATCCAGATGGTGAGCGAAACACAGCCAGACGTTGTACTCTTAGACGTACACGTGCCCGGCGGTCAGGGCGGTGGCGGTGCCGAAATCTTAGCCCGCTCCCAACCCCTAGCCCCGCACTCAGTCTTCTTAGCACTTTCCGTCTCGGACTCTCCGCAAGATGTGGGCTCGGTCATACGCGCGGGCGCTCGCGGTTATGTAACGAAAACTATCTCGTCTAGCGATTTGGTCTCTTCTATCCGCCAAGTCCACGAAGGCTACGCGGTCTTCTCCCCCAAGCTGGCCGGTTTCGTGCTCTCTGCCTTCCAAGACGGCAGCTCCGCAGATGCCACAGCCCTTCACGACGACGAGTTGGACCGCTTATCGGCCCGCGAGCAGGAAGTCATGCGTCTCATCGCCCGCGGCTACACCTACCGCGAAGTCGCAGCCGAGCTCTTTATTTCCATCAAAACGGTAGAAACCCACGTCTCGTCAGTACTGCGCAAGCTCCAGCTTTCCAACCGCTCGGAGCTCACCCGATGGGCCGCAGACCGTCGAATCGTATAGTTAGAGCTTCAAACCAAGCTCGCGCAAATCAGAGCGCAAGAGGTCAGTATCTGTGTAGGCCACGCCGATAATGCCCTCCCGGTTCGCAGCCTCCACGTTGGGCAGTTCGTTGTCTACGAAAGCCGTGGTGGCAGGATCGAGATTGAAGCGGTGCAGGGCCAGCTGGTAAATGAGTGGGTCTGGCTTGTAGAGGTATTCTTCCGCCGAAATGAGAATGTCTTGCAGCAGTCGCACCGGCGCAAACTTGTCTTTGATAGCCTCCACGTAAGGCAGCGTGAAATTCGTGAGCCCCCATACGCCGATGCCCTGCTCCGACAGCTCTGTAAGCACATCGCCCATGCCCGGCATCATTGATTTGAGCGCAAGCCGGTAGTTGTCGAAGTAGGTGCGCAGCATCTCGCTTTGCTCACTATCGTGAGTGCTAGCATAGTCTTCGATAATTTTTTCTTGACCCCAACCCGCATTTGAGAGCAGGTTACAACGCCAGAATCCCCAAGGCTCTTCAAAGTTCAGGAAGCGGTCTATCGCATCCTGACTGTAGTTTTCGGCCAGGCAAGGGCGTGGGTCCCAATCCACTAATACCCCACCGAAATCGAACATGACATCATGCACTTCGTTATGCTTATTTTCCATAGGTCAAGCATACTAATAGGCCTTTACCGAGCTCAAGTCAACCTCAAGAAAGTCAAACGGGGTCTACTCTCACCGCAGCTCTCACCGCTAAACTATTAGCCCATATTGCGCAAGTTGCGTCCTGCACTGATCGGCACCAGTAAAGGCGATTGCCCGCATTCCTTGGTCTTGCGCAGCCTTCACATTGCTTGGATTATCGTCTACAAAAACAGTCGATCTTGCCTCAATCATAAAACGCCTCAGCATGACTTGGAAGAGCAGAGGATCGGGCTTGTGCAAACGTTCTTCAGCAGAAATGACAATGCCTTCTAGAGCACGTATAGGCTCGAAAGCATCGAGGATTGCGTCCACATATTTGCCTGTGGAATTTGTTAATCCCCACACGTGGATTCCCTGAGATTTGAGTGCCTCAATCAGCTCTCCCATCCCCGGTATCATGCCCTGAATGGCTTGCCGATAATGTGCAAAATATTGGCGATAAACCCAAGCCACCGCTGGCCCATGAGTGTGCTCATAGTCGGCGAGAATTTTCTCATCACTCCAGCCCAGGTCAGACAAGTCGTTGTAGCGCCAGAAGCCCCACTCGTCGCTGCGGTCGAAAAACATGTCAACAACCCCATCGGGGTAGAGCCCATCCAGCGTCGGCCGAGGGTTCCAGTCCACTAGGACTCCCCCGAAATCAAATACGACGTTCTCTACTCCGCAAGGTATCTCTTGTGTGCTCATACTCCTAGTCTAAGCGCACATACTTATCTGTTCTTTAATTATTTGAATTATAAGTCACTATGCACATACGTATTATCCATCTAAAGCCAAGCAATCAAGCAAGCAAACATTCAATTAAGGTAGTTGACATTGAAAGGAAATAACAGCAAACCCACTCACTTTCTAGCATAAGATCTACAACCAAGCAGCTCTTCGACAGGCAGTCCGGCCAGCAGATTGTTTTGGCTGATTATCGCCAAGCGCTTCAGTCTCAACTTCGTAGGCATCGGCCAAACCAGTGACCAAATCAAGCAGCTCCACCAAACCATGATCGGTAAGTAGCAACTGCAGTCAGTCGTTTACAGCGGCGCTTATCAACGATGGGGCAGGCCATCCCCAGCTAGATAGTATTCCTCATCTTCGCTAGGGTGGCCTGCCCCATCGTTGTAGTCTGAGCTAGGCGCACATATAGGGCCAAGCTCCGTTGATTTAAGCACGCATCAACTGCAGGGCAATACCGGTTCCTTGACCTTCCATATACGCCAAGTGAATCATCAACTCAGCCAAGGGCTCCAAGTAACGCGAGCAGCTCAAGTCGCCAACAACCTGCGCGTCGAAGCCCAAGCCGTTCAACAAATCAGTCACACTCTTAGCTGCCGATTCCTCACCAGCGACGGGCACAAAGATAGACCCTGTGGGGAATGCGATTGGGTCTTGATTGGGGGCGAGGACAGCGTTCAGAGCCTTAACAACCTGCGCACCGGGCAGAGCAGCAGCAACCTGTTCGCCAGCCGAATCAGAGAACCCCACCGTTAAGTTCGCAAAATCAGCTGTTAGAGGGTTTGTTGCGTCGACTACGATTCGCCCACGAGTCTCATCTTTCCACTCTTGCGGCAGGTCTACTACAGCCGCAAGAGGAATAGCAATGAAGATAAAATCAGCGCTTGCAATGGCATTGCGACCGTCTTCAAGCTGACTGGAAGTATTGAGCGATACCACCTCATGATGCTGGGCAGCGGCAGCTTGCCTAATACCGCTTCCAACATTTCCCGTGCCAATTACCACGATCTTCGCCATGACTATTCCTGTTCTCTAAGGGTCTGGATGCTTCTCATCCAGACGACAGGTTTTATCATCGCGCAGGCACCAATCCCCAACAAGAGTGACTTTGCGAAAGAACCTATCGTAAAATCCGATAAGTGCGGTAGAGTTTTGGCAAACTGGTTGGGAGCTCAAGGGGTAAGCATGATTGAAATCAAAACGTTGGAGATTTTTCTGGCTGCAGCTCAGGAGGAAAACTTTAGCCGAGCCGCCGAAAAGCTCTTTCTCCCTCAGTCAGTAGTAAGCGAACATATTAAACGTTTAGAACGCGAACTTGGAGTCCAGCTCTTTGACCGCTCTCACCGCAACGCACAGCTCACTGCCACTGGCCGAACAGCCACTACCCTAGCCTTAGCTGTTGTGAAAGACCTCGATGCTCTACGACTCGGCGTAAAAAACAGCCAGAACACAAGACAGACTACCGGCTTGCGCCTCGTAATAGGCAAAGGCATGGCTCAAAAGGTGGCTCACATTGCAAGTAGGCTACGAGCAGACAACATTTTCTTGCATATCACCGAAGCCGAGCCAGCGCAACGGGTGGCAATGATTGAGGAGGGCAGAGCCGACGCAGCTATCCTCCGAGGCCGCCGGGCAAGCCAAATGGACCATGCCGAGCATGTGTGGGACGACATTGTAGTCGCAGCAGTCAACGCAGCCCACCCCTCCTTCGGCAGCCCTACCATAGCGGTTCAATCACTACAAAACACCTCTTTAGCCTTGGTTCCCCGCAGGGGCAACCCCATGCTAGTTGACCTCATCAGCAAGCAAGTCTTTACGGACAGCTCAGCCATGCGGCGAGCCCTGCCCTTCACCAGCACGGAAATTACCTTCGCCCAAATGGCGGTGAGTGATGAACCCCTATGGGCACCCATATATCTTGGCTACGAATCCGAACATACCTATGAGGGCATCTGGTCGGCCCCGATCGAACCGACCCTCAGACTGCCTGCTTATTTGCTACCATCCGCGCAAGCACGAGCCACAAATCAACAATCCATAGACGCCCTACTCAAAGCCTGCCAGCACATCTAATTTCTGCAAATACTAGGCAGTTGACAGGCTCGAAGCACATTCACATAGTCAGCCGCTCGTCGACTAGGCGGGAGTGCTCTACTCCCAGTTGGTGGAGGAGTTCGCTCGGTTTGGACAACGACGACAGCCTGCCCCACGACGAAGAAGAGCGCGTGCATGAGTTCGGTCTGCGTAAGCAACTTCCGGTAGTCCTCCAGCCAGCGGGTGTAGGCAAACAAACCGCAGTCGTAGACCAGCAGATTACGGGTCGAATCCACCAGGGAGCTGTCCAGGAGGGCGATGAGCGGGGCGGGCAGGACGAGCAGTATGCCAGCCAAGTCAAATAGAGAGACAGAGGATGCCGTTTGAACACCCGCAGCCACCCTTCATAGCCGCTGTGGCCAGATTACATTGTTGTCCACATCTCATAGGCTTTTACCCTGCGCATTGAGCGTGAACTGAGGGTTAGTAGCCAATCTTGGCCAGCCAGTCATTAATCTGACCTTCAGCCCCATCAGCCTTAGTTCCCTCGACAGTGAAACCATCAAGCACTTTGGCCTGCGGATACTGCTTGCGCACCGCCTCTTGCGTATTTCCTAGGCCGGAACCAGCTGCTGTTGTGAACGGAATAACGGTCTTGCCGTTCAGGTCTACTGCATCCATAAATGTGCGCACAATCATCGGATACTCGCCCCACCAGATGGGCCCTCCAATAAACACTGTGTCGTAGCTACTCACATCTGGCAGTGGATTCTTAATCTTGGGCCGAGCGTTCTCTTGCTGCTCTTTTTTGGCTTGGTCAGTAGTTTCATCATACGTGCCGGAATAGTCCTGCACCGGCACAATTTCGTATTCATCGGCTTTGGTGTGCTTCTGGATGAAATCCGCCACCACTTTGGTGTGTCCCACTTTCAAATTGCCATCGAAGTTGGCTCCCTTACGCGAAAAATAGACGACCAACGTCTTGCCAGATTTCGTTTGTTCTGGTATCTTATGTGAGCCGGTGGTTTCGGACTTTTGCGTCTGTGGCGTTGCCATAGTTTTGTTCCTCCCATTTGCATAGCTTTGGTACATCTCGATGCCCAGAGCAAGGGCAACTACAGCCACTACAGCTACTGCGGGAATCATGATTCGCTTTTCATTTGTTAGCTCCTCTGCTCATTTTGACCAACTTCTGGTGACTCTAGCGGTTACAGTGAGCTCGAAGTCAACTTCGACTTGCACATTATCAGCTATGAGCTGAACTATCCTCATTCAGTAGAACGCCTCAGCGCACGCATACCAACGATAGAACATGTAAAGAACGCTTACATACCCCTTGCTAAAAGTCCAAAAAACGGACAGCCTGAGTTTACTCTACTCAACCTATGTAGGCACGAGAGCGCAAATGCTCGGAAAGCTGCTCCTTGCTCAAAGAACCAGAGGCGAGAGCTTCCACCCACTGGTAAAGGTCGTTTTCCCAAGGGTTGGGCGAGTCTGCGATGTTGAGCCTTATGCCGCGCAAGGCAATCATAGCAAGGGAAATGCGGACTGCAGTGCGCTTGTTGCCGTCACCAAAGGGGTGGTCGCGCACTAGATAGTAGGCAAACGCTGCGGCTTGGTCGAAAATGTCAGCGAATCGGTCGACCGGTTTCTGACCGAAGCTGGCTAGGAAGGTGGAGGCGGCGACTGACTGCACGCGCGGCCCTTCGTCGCCTTTTTCGATGGCGTAACCGCCATGCTTGGTCATCTCTTCCATGTGTGCGTCCAAGACGGTTTGTACGAAAGCCAAAAAGTCCGGTTCATCCGCAAATTCTATAGGCGGTGCCACTTTCCGCCAGTTCTCATCGGCTGTATGCTCAGGCATTGATTAGCATCCTAAAGGTGTTGGGCCAAGTGTCGTTGACTGAGGCGATAGCGGAGGCTAGCGTGCCTTGGACGCTGGGCCGGTCTAAGCCGTCTCGTGAAGCCAAAATCAGCTCCTCACTCAAGCTGGTTTCCGGACCCGTCTGGTAGGCAGCCCTCCAAGCTGAGCCCTCCCGCTGGGTAAAGCACACCAAATCGTAAGTAGTTAAAAAGCCGTATTGCTTGATGACCGCCGCCACCAAGTCGAGCGCCTGAGCATCACCCTCGGGCACGTCTCCGCGAGGTAGCGCGATCCGCCGCCGCCCATATCCCTTAAAAGCTTGGTACACTTCCGGCTCCACAGGCCCCATCTGCCAGGCCTCCACTGGCCCTTCAAAAGCCGCCTGCCCGCGAGCACGCAGGGACTCCACCTGCGCCCAATACACCAGCGCATTGAGCCGCACATTATTCAAAATAATCTCATACCCATGCCCGGCAATAAAGAGATTAGCCAACTCCAGAGCCCTCAATCCCCCTCCTCTCCGAATATGAGTAAGGGCCCAGCTCGGTGGCTGGGCCCTTGTTGGCGGACAGAGCGGGATTCGAACCCGCGGTGACTTGCGCCACAACGGTTTTCAAGACCGTCTCTTTCGACCGCTCAGACATCTGTCCGTTGTGCTCCGCTAGCGGAACAACATCATCTAGCTTAGCGGATACGGCTTACATCGTGCAAGGGGCGCGTGGCAGTGCCCAATCGCTTACGCTTTGGCACAATCTCGGCAGCTGGCCTAGTCTAAGTGATACTCGTCGGCTACGATGTGGCCCTGGTCAAAAGTGACGAAACGGGTGCAGGTTTGCAGGAGGAATTCTCGGTCGTGGGAAATCACCAAGACGATAGCGCCCAGAGCATGCAGGTAGTCTATGGCCTGAGTCACCTGGTGCATGTGAGCCAAATCTAATCCGCTCGTCGGCTCGTCCATAATGACAATCCGCTTGCCTGATAACACAGCGCACCCCACGGCCACCCGCTGCTTCTGCCCTCCAGAAAGCGTACTCGGACTGCGCTCCAGCAAGTCCGTTAAGCCCAGCCCTTCAGCCAACTCACCCAACCGCTCGCTGCTGGTTCGGGGCGCGCCCAGCTGAAGCTCTTTCGCAACCGATTCTGAAAAAAGCTGGTAGTTCACATCTTGGAAGACGAGGAAAGACTCGCGCGTTAAGTCTTTCGGGCTGAGCTGCTGGCCTTGGAGCTCAACCCGGCCACCCTTATCGGCTGCAATCAGCCCGGTCAAAACCTTGGCAAAGGTGGACTTCCCAGCCCCGTTGTGCCCCACGATGCCAATAACTTCGCGGTTGTTCACATCTAAAGTATCAACCTGCAAGGCAGGCTGGTCGCAGCCCTTGTAGGAGTATGCCAAACTCTCAATATGCAAGCTCACTTCGCCTGCTGACCCGCCAGTTTGGTTTGCCTCTAGCTCTGGCTGCCGCTGGCCTTCTTGAGCCTTCGTAACAGCACGTAAGCCCAGACGCTCGCGCTCTTGCAAGCCCATTTGCCCCAACTGGCTAGGGCTATACTCACCGGCAACTTGACCCCTGTCCACCAAGACGAAGCGGTCCGCGATCTGGTTCAAGTAATACAAACGGTGTTCAATAATCAGTAAGGAAAGCCCCTGGCCCTTGAGCTTAGCCAAGACCTGCGTAAGCATCTCAATCGACTCACTGTCTAAGTTTGAAGACGGCTCGTCGAGGAGGAGCATTTTGGGGTTGAGCATATACGAAGATGCGATAGCCACCATCTGCTTTTCGCCGCCCGAAAGCGCGAACATGCTGCGATCGAGCAAGTGACTAATGCCGAATAAGTCAGCCACTTCACTGAGTCTCTGAGCTATCTGCTCCCGCCCAAGACCCATATTTTCTAAGGGAAAAGCTAGCTCGCTGGTTACGTCAGTGGTGAAAAACTGGGTTTTAGGATTTTGGAAGACGGAGCCAACCTGCTCAGACAGTTGGAAAATCGGCACCGCTCCGGCCTCTAAGCCCGCTACTTGGCAGCTGCCCTCCTCCTGCCCTTCGTAGAGCTCAGGTATGAGGCCGTTGACCGCCCGCGAAAGCGTAGTTTTACCGCAGCCAGACTTGCCGGTCACTACAACCGCTTCGCCCGGCCTCACCCGCAGGCTCACGTGGTTGAGCGCCGGGTCGAGCTGCCCCGAATATGTAAAGGAGAAATCATTGATATTAAGCATAAATTAAGCACCCCAGCAATCCGATTCCCACAATGAACACCAGCCAATCCGTAAGCGAGAATGAGACCTTGTAGAGGGAACTCTTGGGGCCCGGATTGGCCAGCCCGCGCGTGAGAGCAGCGGCAGTTAGGTCTGAGGCCACGTTCGCCGCATTGTTGAGCAGGGGCACGTAAATGTATTCTAAACTGCGCGCTGGGTGGAGCAGCAGCGCAAAGCCCCCAACGGCTAGTCCGCGGAACTTCATAGCGTCGCGAATGAGGTGATAATCGTGGCGAATGGTAGGAAAGAATCGGAAAAGCACGCTCATGGGGATAATCACCCACTGGGGCATGTGGAGGCAGCGCAAGCCGTAGACCAGCTCAGAGACCCGAGTGCTCGCAAAAATGAGAGCGGCCACTATAACGACCGGAAGCATTTTGCCCAGTCCGGAGAAGAGAAAGAGCACATAGTGGCCCCACAAGTTATCCGGATAAAGCGTGGCGCAGGCATTGCCCACCACAAAAACTGCGCTCACCAAGGCCCAAGTTACGCCCTGCCTCCAGCGCCGCGCTAGGAAGAAGAGCAGGCACAGGTATGTGTATGCAGCAATTTGCAGCCACATAGGTAGGTTAAAAAAGAGCAGGATATTAGCAAATATAACCAGAAAAAACTTGCTAAAAATCGAGGCTGGTTTCATCCTCGGTTAGTCCCCTGCCCCTGCGCAAAATGTTTGTCAACTAATTTACCACCCCAATAGGCACCAATTACAGCACCTGCAACGGTGATAGCAATGCAAGCAAAGAGAGTAGGACCGGTGATGTGAGAGAAGAGCGTGTTGATATAGTCTTGGCTTTTACCGCGCTTCACCAAACTGGCCACGTAAGCATTTTTCATGAACCACAGAGGAATCACCGGGCCCATTGAGCCGAAGGTAAACACCGTATAGCCCAACAAGCGCAGGCCCCGTTTAGGCTGCTCAGCTTTGGCAGCAAGACTCTGGATAAGATCTGCCACGAGACCGCACAAAGCGTAAGGGATGAAGGCGAGCGCAAAATGGCCCGAAATCAGGAAGAAGAGCCCCATGAGGATGCCCATAATTGTAATAGCGCCAAAACGTGGCACCTTTTGGCACAGCAGCATATAGACCGGACCTGCTAGCAGACCCACAATGCCAGGCACAAAAATAGAGGTAAATCCGGGCAGCAGGAGGCCAGTGATGAGTGTGGTGGCACCTTCAGCGATTCCCATGCAGATGAAATACAGGGCACTATAGATACCTACGTTGATGAGATCCTTGGTTTTCAAGGCCGTTATTGCTGTCACCGTCTCGCTCCCGTCTTAAGCCCGAAGTCTGCCTCACTCGGTTCAGCTCAAACCGGCAGTCCTATTCATTACCAGACTAAAAGACGAAAGCCCTCCTGACAAGAGTCAATTTTGTGACGTCTGCCGGAGATACAGCAAAAGCCCCGCAGGCAAAGCACACCAGATAGACCGGCGCCCTCCACTTTCGGGGCTTATAAACAGCTAAAACTCAGGCTTCCCAGCGGGTAGGCTCGATAACTTCCTTGCCACCCATGTAGGAGCGCATCGCTTCGGGAATGGTGATGGAACCATCGGCGTTCTGGTGATTTTCCAAGATAGCCACCAGCCAGCGAGTCGTAGCCAGCGTGCCGTTGAGTGTAGCCACGGGGCGAGTGCCACCGTCTTCCATGCGCTCGCGGATATTCAGGCGGCGGGCTTGATATTCAGTGCAATTGGAAGTCGAAGTCAGCTCGCGGTAGCGGCCCTGAGTAGGTACCCAAGCCTCGCAGTCGAACTTGCGGGCGGCCGAAGAGCCCAAATCTCCGGCAGCAGTGTCGATAATGCGGTAGGGCACGTCGACCTTGCCCAGCATTTCCTGCTCCATGCTCAAGAGTTCCTGATGCTGAGCACGCGAATCCTCTTGCTTGCAGTAGACGAACATCTCAACTTTGTCGAACTGATGCACACGGATAATGCCCATCGTGTCTTTACCTGCCGAGCCAGCTTCGCGCCGGTAGCAAGAAGACCAACCACAGTAGCGCAGGGCACCCGATTCCAAGTCCAGAATCTCGTCTGCATGCATGCCAGCCAAGGCCACCTCAGAAGTGCCCACCAAATACTGGTCGTCAGGCTCACGCAAGCGGTAAATCTCATCGGAATGCGAGTTCAAGAAGCCGGTGCCAGCCATCACTTCGGGGCGCACCAGCGTAGGGGTAATGGTAGGGATAAAGCCGCGATCCATGGCCTGATCCACAGCCATAGTCAACATTGCGATCTCCATGCGGGCGATGTCGCCGCGCAGGAAGTAGAAGCGAGAACCGGAGACTTTCACGCCACGGCGCATGTCGATTCCGGCCACGCCCTCGCCCAGTTCCAAGTGGTTCTTGGGTTCAAAGCCCTCTGCTGCGAAGTCGCGGGGCGTACCAATCTTATTGACGACTACGTAGTCATCTTCGCCACCCTGCGGCGCTTCAGGTTCAACCACGTTGCTGAACTTCCACATGAGCGTGGTGTAAGTTTCATTGGCTTTGTCGGCAGCATCTTTGAACTGCCCGACTTGGGCCGAAAGCTCCTTGGTGCGAGCTAAGAGTGCAGACTTTTCGTCGCCCTGGGCCTGAGCAATCTGCTTGCCCAGCCCCTTCTGCTCAGCCCTCGTAGACTCAAAGGACTGCAAGGCCTCACGACGCTCAGCATCCGCTTGGAGCACCTGGTCGACCAGCTCCACGGATTCGCCGCGCTTACGCTGGGACTCTTTAACAATGTCCGCATGGTCGCGGATGAACTGAATATCTAGCATGGCTTTATCTTACTGCCAAAAGGCGACACACACGGCCTTCTCAACTTACTCTTCCTGCCCGAAAATCGTCTTACGAAAACGCTGACCAGTGGGAGTGCCCGCCAGACCACCAATTCCAGTCTCTCGCAAGGACGCTGGCAGGCTGCGGCCCACCTTGCGCATAGCTTCGATGACTTCGTCTGCCGGAATCTTATTACTTCCACCGGATAGGGCGATATCGGCAGCAATCAGCGCGTTCCCGGCACCAATTGCATTGCGCTTCACACAGGGTAATTCCACCAAACCCGCCACCGGATCACACACCAATCCCAGCAGGTTGCTCATGGCAATAGCAAAGGCTTCAGCACAGGCCACTGGGTCGCCGCCCGCCGCCTCAACCGCCGCAGCAGCACCCATAGCTGAAGCCGAGCCAACCTCCGCCTGGCAACCGCCCGTAGCCCCTGCAATCATGGCATTGTTGGCAGTTACCAGCCCAAAAGCACCCGCAGTAAAGAGGAAGCGAATCTGCCCATCGCGATCCAAGTCAATTCGCCGCTTGAGAGCTGCCAAAACGCCGGGAAGCGTGCCCGAAGATCCAGCCGTAGGAGTCGCGCAAATCACGCCCATAGAAGCGTTGACCTCATTGGTGGCCATCGCCGCCTGCACAGCCTCCAGCATCGTGTCGCCAGACAGGCTCACATGCGTTTCCCTATAATCGCGCAGCAGGGCCGCCTCACCACCAGTGAGCCCAGTCGCAGAAAACACGCCCTCGCCCGTAGAACCCTTAGCCACAGCCCGGTCCATCGCGTCAAGGTTCTCCCCCATGCGCTCCCACACCTGCTCGCGGCTCTCCTGAAAACGTTCCATCTCCTCGCGAATCATAATCTCGCTAATCGGCAAGCCTTGCGTTTGTGCACTCGCTACCAGTTCTGCTACAGAGGTGAACATACTCGGTTCTTTCTCACTATTTCTTAGGGTTAACGGTTGTCAGCAGTCTCAGACGCGAGCTGGTCTAGTCCACGTAAATCATGCTGGGCGCAAAGCGGCGAATCTGCTCCAGAACAGCGGACAGCAGCGGTTTGTCGAGGTCGTAAACCACCATCACCTGCCTACCACTTGCACTTGGATACACGCTTCGGTTGCGCAAGGCTCCAGCAGCCGCAATCAGGCTCGTTATGGAATCTTCCTGCGCTAGCACTGCTTGCTCGGATTCATTCAGCAGCTGCGGCACTATCAGCAACGGCAACATGCCACCAGGCCGCAAGTCATAACCATCCATCTCAATCCGCCGAATTTCAATGGTTCCGCCTCCGATGGAGCAGCCGTAGAGACTCATCTCCTGCTGCCCCCTGCGCATGTGGACCACAGCGGTATTGGGGTGCCCGATCGGACTGGGGCCTTCTTCTTCGCAAAAATCAATGAGTACACCTTCATCCCGGGCGATGCTGACCGCGTGAGGCACCCGACCGTCGTCTGGCGCAAAGCCTAGTAAGCCGGAAATAATCGCATAGTCGGTGCCGTGGCCCAAGTGCGTCTTGGCAAAAGATTCGTAGTAATCGATGCGCACCTCGCTCGGTAGTCCACCAATTAAGTGACGAGCAGCACGACCGATGGCTACCGCTCCAGCAGTGTGTGAGCTGGAAGGTCCGACCATAATCGGGCCGATAATATCGAAGACACTGCGGTATTCTCCTGCCATCGCCCGTCCTTCCGCTTGCCTGCGCTACTCAGCCCTAGCCCCTACTAGCAATGGGCCCGTAAGCACTTTAGTGTACAGACCCTAAGTGCCAACTGTATTTCTAACTCATTGCTCAAAGGTTTTATGCAGACATTATGCCTCTTTCCTAGCAAATGGAAGGGTGTTTCTTTGAGCGAACAACACGGTTAGATTAATCCTTACATCGCTTGCAGCAGAACGTGCAGGAATCGTTGATATATACCCAAATTGTTTCACCCCGGCACTAGAAAGAGCGGAGAATAGACTCTATGCCATTACCTGCGCTCATTGTCATTGCCTCGGTGCTCTGTATCATCATCGCCTTGGCTGCTACCGCTTACTGGCTGAGGGCACGTTCGCGCCGCTTATTTGAAGCCAAGCTGCAAGCTAGGCACGACGATCAGGTCTCATACGCTTTTATTATCAACCCTTCCAAGCCTCAAGCCAAGCAGATTCGCGAGCGCATTAAGCAATACTGCCAAGCCAAAGGCCTTGAAGACGTGCGCTTTTACGACACCCAGCTCGACAAAGACGGCAAGGCCTGCGCGCAAGAAGCTCTAGCAGATGGCGCTGGAATCGTAGTTGCAGTGGGCGGCGATGGGACTGTGCGAACGGTAGCAAGCGCGGTTGCTGGCACTGGCCACGTATTGGGAATCATTCCTATTGGCACTGGAAACTTATTTGCCCGCAATATGGGCATTCCAGTAGGCGATCCAGAAGCGGCCTTAGCAGTGGCAACTTCACATGGTTCCCGCAAGGTTGATGTGGGCCGAATGCGGATATTAGACAGCAGAGATTCACAGACCCGCCACGCTTTCTTAATTATCGCCGGTATTGGCTTCGATGCACTCATGATTGACGACACCGATCCCAACCTGAAGAAAAGCATCTCCTGGCTGGCCTATTTCATCTCGGGAGCCAAGCATCTTTTCGCCGACAAATTCAAGGGCGACATCACTATCCGCCAGCGTGACGGTCGCACTCAAACCAACAAAAATGTGGAGTTCAGAACGTTTATGGCCGGCAATTGCGGCGAGATTCCAGGCTTTTCGCTGATGCCCGACGCTGCTTTCGACGACGGCATGCTCGACTTTGAGCTCATAGACACCTCAGGCGGCTTAATTGGTTGGGCTAACTTGTTTGGCGATGTAATGCACCAGACCATTACCCGCACTTCGACCCAGAGTCCACTGTCTACCAATTCTTCGATTGAGCAGGTGCAGGGCTCCGACGCTGAGATTAAGCTAAAGAAGCCGGCCTTAGCTCAGGTCGATGGCGATATTCTTGGCGAAACCCGACATATTGAGCTTTCCGTCGACAAGCAGTCGCTCAACGTGCGCGTTCCCGTTGAGCAGTAGGCCTGATTTTCGGCCACTCCCAGCGCTTGTCACATCTTGTTATATTTCGTTACTTTTTGTGCACTTCTCTGTCATAAGCTCGTGGCAAAATAGAGACCATGGTTGCACAGCATGCGGGGATGCCCGCCACTCAAGATGATTTAATCAACGTCGACGAGGTCGTCGGCAAGTACTACGACCTCATTCCCGACCCTGCCGAGCTCTCCCAGCGGGTTGCTTTCGGCACTTCGGGCCACCGCGGATCCTCGCTCAAAACGTCATTCAACGAAGCTCACATCGTAGCCATTGCCCAGGCAATTGCCGAGCAGCGAGCCAAGGAAGGCGTCACCGGCCCCCTCTACCTGGGCCGCGACACCCACGCTCTCTCCCTGCCAGCTTGGAAGTCAGCTATTGAGGTCCTGGTTGCTAACGGCGTCCGGGTCCGTATCGATGCGCGCGACGACTACACCCCCACCCCCACTATCTCCCAAGCTATTTTGACCCACAATCGGGCCAACGACGGCTCCCAGCGCTTCTCCGGCGAGGACTTGGCAGACGGCATCGTCGTCACCCCCTCCCACAATCCTCCCACCGACGGCGGCTTCAAATACGACCCGCCCACCGGAGGCCCAGCTCCCGAAAGCACCACCAAAGCCATTGCCGACAGGGCCAATGAGCTGCTGGGCTCTTACAAGAGCGTCAAGCGCATCCCCTTCGAGCAGGCCATCAATTCTGAGCTTATTGAGCGCTTTGACTATCGCGAGCACTACGTAGCAGACTTGGGCTCCGTCATCGACTTTGAAGCCATTCGCACTTCGGGCGTGCGCTTGGGCATTGACCCCCTGGGCGGCGCTTCAGTCAATTATTGGCCACTGATTAACGAAAAGTACGGCCTCAATATTGGCGTAATCAACCCCGAAGTCGACCCCACTTGGCGGTTCATGACCCTCGACCACGACGGCAAGATTCGCATGGACCCCAGCTCTGAGTACGCCATGAAGGGCCTGGTAGACCGTCTCAACGGCGGCGCTTGGGACTCTTACGATTTGGTGGGCGGCACCGATCCAGACGCCGACCGCCACGGCATCGTCTGCCCCGGCTCGGGAGTTATGAACCCCAACCATTACATCGCCGTATGTGTCGAATATCTCTTCTCTGGCAACCGCCCCGATTGGCCCGCAGGCGCAGGAGTAGGCAAGACCTTGGTCTCTTCCTCGCTCATTGACCGCGTTGCCGCCGCTATCAATGCCAAACTCGTTGAGGTGCCCGTAGGCTTCAAGTGGTTCGTGGACCCGCTCTTTAAGGGTGAGGTCGCTTTCGGTGGCGAGGAGAGCTCCGGCATGAGCTTCCTGCGCTGCAACGGCCACGTGTGGACCACCGACAAAGACGGCCTAATCCCCGACTTATTGGCTGCTGAAATCACTGCCAAGACGGGCAAGAACCCGGCCGAATTGCACCAGGCGCAGGTGGAGCGCTTCGGCGAGAGCTGGTATCAGCGCGTCGACACCCCCACCACCCTTGAACAAAAGGCCAAGTTTGCCTCCCTCAGCCCCGCAGATGTGAGCGAAACCGAGTTGGCCGGCGAGCCCATCACCGCCAAGCTCACCGAGGCCCCGGGCAACGGCGCTGCAATCGGCGGCATCAAGGTCACCACCAAGAACAACTGGTTCGCTGCCCGCCCCTCCGGCACCGAAAACATCTACAAGGTCTACGCCGAGTCCTTCATCTCCCCCGAGGCCCTAACCCAAACCCAAACCGAAGCCACCACCTTAGTAAACAAAGCCCTCTCCGAATAAAAAAGTCCGAATATTTTAACGGCGACCCACTTTTTGAACTGGTCGCCGCTCACTTTTCGGGTCGGTCGTTTAGGGTGGAGGGTATGAGTCAAAGCGAGATTGTTGTTTCTACGGACGGTTCGGCGTTGGGGAACCCGAATGGGCCTATGGGTTGGGCTTGGGCCGACCATCAAGGCGAGGGTGCGGACGCAGGCGGTGCCACTAATGGAACCAACCAGATTGGCGAGCTATGCGCCGTATTGCAGGCCTTGCGCGCCCATCGTGGGGCCACGCCGCTCACTATCCAAACCGACTCCCAGTATGCCATTAACTGCTCAACCAAGTGGGTGCACGGCTGGAAAAAGAAGGGCTGGAAAAACGCGGCAGGCAAGCCTGTCAAAAACCGCCAACTTATAGAAGCCATCGACCGTGAAATCAGCCAGCGCCCAGGCCCGGTCAAGTTCTTCTGGGTCAAGGGCCACGCTGGAGACCGCTTTAACGAGAAGGTCGACGACCTAGCCCGAGGGTTCGCCACCGACGTGCGCAGTGGCGACAAGCGCTCCTACCTGCCCATCGAAGGCTGGCAATCCTTGCTCGCCTCCCCCTATACCAAGGGTCTCAAAATCTCCGAAGAGGTCCGGCTCCAGCTCAAGGGCCAGCATGTAAACCCAGCCCAGTCCGACGCCCTCTACAATCACGGCGCTCCCGAAATGGCAGAAGAGGAGCAGCCCTCACCGCTTGCCGCTTTGGCGCTGTTTGACTCGCCGGGCGACGACATCGAGGGCGACGCAGTTAATCAGACGCAAGTAATGGAACCCATTCGCGACCTTATGCCGGGCGCAGAGGAAGCCTCTGAGAGCTCACCTTCGCAGGAGCGAGCGCAGTCCATTCCTCCAGTGCCAGCGCCGCCGAGCCCGCAGAACACTGCGCAAGCAAGCGATGAAGACGAGTTTGAAGAAGCGGCCGAGACTGCCGAAGACGAGCCTTTCGTTGAAGCTGAAGAGTCCGAGGAGAGAAGCCCTCAGGGCTCAGCTCAGGGCTCAGCACAAGACGACGAGGACGATGCCCAGTCATCGCGGGGCCTAGTAGCCACCGGCGATCTCATCATCACCCCTCCCCCCTCGCGCAGCCCCTACTTTGCCGGCAAAGACCTCCACATCTCGGGAACCATTTCCTTCTCGGCAGACATTGACCAAGAGGGCCGCGTCCATATCAAGGGTGTACCCTTCCGCCTGCACTCTATCGACGTGCGCGAAGAAGGCGAAGAGTAAGCCTGCGAGCCGCCGCAAGGCCGGTGCCTCGCGTAGTATTAAAAGAGTTAGCACACAACGCCCGGCGCAATCCGGTCGTGCGAAGGAGATTCGATGGATAAGACACAGCAAGATGAGCTGAAAAAGGCGGCCGGCATTGAGGCTGCAAAGCTGGTAGAAAACGGCATGATTGCAGGCCTTGGCACCGGTTCCACGGTTCGTTTCCTCGTAGACGAACTGGGCCGCCGCACCCAGGAAGAGGGCCTGGAGTTCACCGGCGTTACCACTTCCCGCCGCACCCAAGAGCAGGCCGAAAGCTACGGCATCAAGATTGTAGACATTGACGAAGTTGACCATGTTGATGTCACAATCGACGGCGCAGACGAGGTTGATAAGGACTTCAACGGCATTAAGGGCGGCGGCGCGGCCCTGCTCTGGGAGAAGATTGTAGCCACCAACTCCAAGAAAATCGTGTGGATTGTTGACGAGTCCAAGATTGTTGACACCATCGGCAAGTTCCCCCTGCCCGTTGAGGTTATCCCCTTCGGTGCAGGCCACGTTATCAAGCGTTTCGAAGACCGCGGCTACAAGCCCGTCTTGCGCTTGACTGAGGACGGCAAGCCGGTTCGTACCGACGAAAACAACTACGTAGTCGACCTCCACATGGACTGCATCGACCACCCGCAAGATTTGGCTGAAGACCTTATCAACACGGTGGGCGTAGTCGAGCACGGCCTCTTCCTCAACATGGTAGACACCGTCATCGTAGGCGACCCCCACGGCCCCCGCGTCATGACCAACTCCAACAAGTAGTCTTTCGCAAACTGCTCTGATGCCCCGCTGCCCACTCGGCGCAGCGGGGCATCGGCGTATACATAGTCGCGCGCAAAAAAAGAGAACCCCTCCTGCTGCCATGAGATGCTCACGGAAACGGGAGGGGCTCTCGGCTATATAGCCAAAAGACCTGCGCCAAGACTACTTGCGCTGATGACGAGTCTTACGCAGCATTTTACGATGCTTCTTCTTGCTCATACGCTTGCGGCGCTTCTTGATGACAGAACCCATCGGCGAGCCTCCGTTCCTTAAAAACTAATAGTAAGTGTGCAACTCGCCTAATAATACACCGATTACCCGACCTTTACAGGGGGAAGTCCTTATAAAAGGCCTCAACACTTGCCTTGGGCCCCTCCAGGCGGAAGGTCACCGTGGCGTTGCGCCACAAGACAACCGACTGCTTTGCATTGGCAGGATCCTCGCGCTCCACATACGAGCCCGTCTCCTTGCCCGAGACCTTGACCTTGCCCGAAGCCAGCTCCTTGCCAGTGAGCGAGGAGAGCATGGACTGGTAGTGCTTGTCTGCGTCTTCATCGTGACTCCACTGAGCCACGTGCAGGGCCACATCCTTGCCCTCACTACCCGTTGAGTAGGCAATCGTGTATTCCTCAATCGGCGCGGAAGCAGCCCAGTCAGTGGCCGCGTCGGCCTTCACTCGCGCAAAAGCACCCACCGAATCAGGCATGGCCTTGAGCAAATCAGTGGCGTTGGCTGGCAGAGGCTGAGCAGTAATCGTAGGCTTGCTGGCAGGCTGGCTTGGGTGTGCCGCACCGGTCTGCGAGGCCGCGGGCGCTTGGGTCGTGCTCTTGGCAGCCCAGTGGGGCCACACATAAGCAGAGAAAAGCACCAAAATCACCACTACGGCTACACCAATAACCAGCGCAAGACGCCGCCGACGGACGACGACAGACTGGCTCTTTGCTTCAACATTAGGCTTATTGTCAGGCATACTTCGATTCTCTCACAAGGGCTGTAAAGTGCCCGCCCGAGCCCGCCAAAACTTCCACAAACCGCTCAATTCAGACCACTTCACTCGCCCCTTGCGCTGGCAACGAACTCGAAGCCACCTTGTCCTTCAAGGCCGATAGCGTCGCAGGTATGGCAAAAAGCACAACTCAGTATGTTTGCAGCGAATGCGGCTGGACCGGGGCCAAATGGTTCGGCCGCTGCCCCGAGTGCGGCCAGTGGGGCACAATCGAAGAGTTCCACGAGGCGAGGCCGTCCAAGCGCTCAGCAGGCGCATCTGGCTCAGGCAAACGCACCCAGGCGAGCGTGCTTTCTGCCGAAGCTCAAGCCCAGCCCATCACCCAAGTGGGCACGGAAAGCATGACCCGCCTTGCTACCGGTTTTGAAGAGTTCGACCGCGTATTGGGCGGCGGCGTGGTGCCCGGTTCGGTCATTTTAGTAGCTGGCGAGCCCGGCATCGGCAAGTCAACCCTGCTGCTAGAGACCGCTGGCAATATCGCCAAGGCCTCCGAGGGCAGCGTGCTCTACATCTCCGGCGAGGAATCCCAAGCCCAAGTGCGCATGCGGGCCTCGCGAGTAGACGCTATCGATGACTCCCTCCTGCTGGCCGCCACCACCGATTTAGGCACAGTTTTGGGCCTCATTGAGCAAAACAAGCCCGCTCTCGCCATCGTCGATTCGGCCCAAACGATTACTTCCCAAGATGTTGACGGCATTTCGGGCGGCTCCACTCAGGTGCGCGAGGTGGCTTCGGCCCTGATTGATGTGGCCAAAACCTACGATATTCCCATCATGCTCGTGGGCCACGTGACCAAAGACGGCGCTATCGCAGGCCCGCGCACCTTGGAGCACTTGGTCGACGTGGTCTGCCAGTTCGAGGGCGATTCCCAGACGGCTCTGCGCATGCTCCACGCGGCCAAAAACCGCTTCGGCCCCACCGACGAAGTGGGCTGCTTCGATATGAGCGGGCAAGGCATCGAAGAGGTCAAAGACCCAGCAGGCCTCTTCCTCTCCACTTCGGAGGCCCCCATCGAAGGCACCTGCGTCACCTTCACCCTCGACGGCCACCGCAGCCTCCCAATCGAAGTGCAGGCTCTAGTCACTAACTCCGTCTTGCCTACTCCCCGGCGCAATACCAACGGTATCGACGCCAACCGCTTAGCCATGCTGGCCGCGGTTTTGTATCGGCACGGGCGAGTCAACCTGCTCACCAAAGACCTCTATGTCTCCACCATCGCTGGCGGCCTCGCCAAGGAGCCGGGCTGCGACCTCGCTATTGTCGCCGCCCTAGCTTCGGCATCCTCCTCTAAGCCAATCGCCAAAACCACCTGCGCTATGGGTGAGATTTCCCTCACTGGCCAAGTGCGCCCCGTCCCCCAGCTGGCCCACCGCCTTTCAGAAGCGGCCCGCCTAGGCTTCACGCGCGCTATCGTGCCGGTGAGCCGCTCCAGCCGAGCCCCTGAGCGCACGCCCGGCTTGGAAGTCGTGGAAGTATCCACCCTTGCCGATGCCTTGGAAGCCCTAGGGGTGCGCTAAAGTCACCCGCGAGAGTAGTCTTCCAAGAGTAAGCATTGAACGAAGAAAGAGGCCCCAATGAGCGTTGAATTAGCAGCGATGAGTCCTTACGCCCAGTCAGTAGTCAAGCGCTTGGGGCTGGAGCCCCACCCCGAAGGCGGCTGGTATGTGGCCGACTGGCTGAGCGAGCGCGAAGATTCCGCCTCCACCCGCCCCCTGTCTTCGCTTATATACTTCCTCCTGGCCCAAGGCGACGCCTCCGCTTGGCACAAGGTAGACGCAGACGAAATCTGGCTCTGGCACGGCCCGGCCCCGGTCCAACTCGAAATCGGCGGCTACGGCGACGCCCCTGCGAGCGACCCAGCTGAGCGCACCCTCATTACCTTGGGAGCCCAACTCACCAACGGCGGCAGCCAAGACGAATCAACGATTCCAGTGGGCCACTTCGTAGTGCCCGAAGGCTGCTGGCAGCGCACCCTCCCCGGCCAAGGCGACGCCCTAGTCTCCTGCGTAGTAAGCCCCGGCTTCACCTTCGACGGCTTCATTCTCGAAGAGTAGTTGGGGCTTTAGTAAGAGCTACCCCACAAAACACGGTTATGTAGCACTGACAGCAGTAGCTTTTACAGCTGTCAGTGCTACACTTGTTATTTATATAAGATAGTGCGCCTTGCGGCTGTTGGTTGGGAAACCCATATCAGCCATGTGCGCAGCGAAATTTGCATGTTGAAATCAGCACCGTATAGCTGTTTTCAACGTATAGGGGTATTTTTATGCGCGTCAAGCACAAGTGTAGTGCTGCACTCGTGGCATTATCCATGATTATCCTGGGGGGGGGGGTCTAACAAGCCCGCCAAAAGCCCACGCAACGCCACCAGCACCCATAACCCCACCAGCGCCGCCTGCCTGCAATATCGCAACTGACCCCATCAGTCAATGTTTCAGTCCTTCTCTTGGCAAAGCACTCGCCACCCGGTTCACATCAAACAGCACCAACGTACCGCTACCCAGTTCTGCGTATGCTACTACGTCCCTGGCTCTCGGAAACATGAGCATCACCGACCTCAGTGGCATACAATATTTTCCCCAACTCACTAGCCTAGACCTCAATAATAACGTGGAAGTTAGTTCCAGACTCAAGTGGAATGTAATCACCGATATTACGCCAATGGCTGCTCTCACTAACCTCACCTCTTTTTCGGCCTACAACACCAATCTCGCCAATCTCAATGGCATACAGAATCTCACTAAACTCGGCACTCTTCTACTTGGCGGTAATGGTGAAACGGAAAAGGGTAATCGTATAAGCGATTTGTCGTTCTTAAGTGGCCTCACTGAACTCAATTTTCTCGATATATCCAATAACCGTGTTGGTGATCTCACACCCCTAGCCAACCTCACCAATCTCAGCGGTTTAGATATCAGCAAGCAGTACATTCGCCTGCCAGATAAGCCTGACTTTGACGAGCACAACCCCATGAGCTTAGGACCGGCAACAGTGAACAACACAGTAAGCCCACACCAAGTTGCGCTAGAAGATACAGCCAAACCATCAACACCCACCTCTGGTAAAAGCTTCGATGCTACTACTGGAATCATGACGTGGGATAAGACCATGCCCGGCGACCACCAATACAACTTCAACTACACCGGCACCGTCAACACTCCAGACAACCTAATCGGTTTACCACAGATTAACTTCACATACTCCGGCACCTTCGCGCAACAGGTACCCGGATTAACCGTCAGCTTCGACACAGACGGTGGCACGCCGCAACCCGCAGACCAAGCCCACCACCAAAACGAAAAAGTCACACCGCCGGTAAAAGTCAGCAAACCCAGCCGATACCTCGATGGCTGGTACAACGTCGACACCGGAGCCAAGTGGAACTTCGACACAGACACTGTTACCACCGACATGACGCTAAAAGCACGCTGGAAGGCCTGCCTCCCCCCTACCTATCCCCACAGCAGGAGCCATACCCCTCCACCGGTTCACCGGCAGTAGCCTCCTACTCCTCACCGGCCTCTCTGCCCTGGTCTACGCCGGCCACCAACTAGCCCAACAACGCCGCCGCAGCAAAGGGCACCACACGAATGAAAGCAAACCAAACCAAGCACTCAGCCAATGATGCTAAACTAAACAGCTAGAAGGGTGCTTTGCCATGCCAACGGTTGGGGAACCAAACGGCTGCGTAGAGCCCACATACTTTTACTTGACTATTTGCACGGGCTAGCAGCTGGTTGTTGCTCTATCTGCCCGTTTGGAGGAATAATGCGTGGTTTCCGTTCAGCCAGCGCAGTTGTGCTCGCACTAGCTCTAGCCCTCCTGGGGGGGGGGGACGTTAAAGCCTGTTCAACAGGCTCACGCTGACCCAAACCATTCTTTTCACTTATCACCTACTTCTGGCCCAGCTTCAGGCAATACAGATGTCACTATTACTCCGTACATATTGCCCAATGTGACATTCAAACAGATTAGTTCCGGAATGGCTCATTCAGTAGCTTTAGGAAACGATGGAAATGCGTATGCGTTTGGCTCGAATTATAACGGAGCACTCGGAAACAACAATCCCTCAGTTACGGAAAGTTTCCTACCAGTCCAAGTTGTAACTCCTCCCGGCATCAAGTTCACACAGGTAAAAGTTGGTACACAAAGGGGAAACCATTCTCTCGGCCTAGGAGATGACGGATATGTATACAGTTGGGGATCCAATTTAACCGGGCAACTCGGCTTGGGAGATACTACTGCCCGATACAAACCCACAAAAATCCCTATGCCAGCTGGCGTCACACGGTTTACTAAAATAGCTGCCGGCGCTAATTTTAGTCTTGCTTTAGCCAGTAACGGCAAAGTATATGCTTGGGGCTCAAATACGGTAGATAGTGGTTTTGTGGGCGGCGGGCAGCTGGGTGTGGGAGATAGCAATTCCCGTTCCACTCCCACACTAGTAACAGCTCTTCCAAGCTCTGCAACCATAACCGATATAAGCTCATTAACTTATAAATCCGCCGCCATCGGTTCAGATGGAACTATTTACTTGTGGGGTCCAAGCGGCCAACCTAGCAACTCCGCCTTATCTTGCCCACCTCCCGCAGGATACAAATACAATAGCGTTACCGTCGGCGACAACACTTATAGTGCGACAGCTACTGACGGCAACACTTACATGTGGGGCAGTACTAGTAAGGGACAGTTTGGCGACGGAACCGGTAATGGGGTCAGTACTCCAAGCGTGAATGCCCCTACAGTTGTTCATCCTCTCATGCCAGCGGGAGTTCATATCACCAAGATGAGCAGAGGATCCGCTTTCACCGTCGCCTTAGGAGATAATGGCAAAGCATACGCGTGGGGAGAAGGCGCCTACGGGCAACTCGGAAATCAGGCTACCTCTAATCAATGGAGAGCGAGCGGTACGCCCGGAGATAATCAGTGGGTTGCCACCCCTATTGAAGTGGATCAGCCGGCGGGAGTACTTTTTACCGATATTGCTGCGAGTTATAACAGCTCTTTCGCCTTGGGTAATGATGGCAATACATACGGTTGGGGACTAAACGGCTTCGGCCTCCTTGGACACGGAACAGGCATAACATATTATGAGTCTCCTGTTCGAGTCGGAGGAGATGTTCGTATTACAAAAGTAACCTTCGACACTACTGTGGTCTCCGGCAGCATCAACACAGTTTCAGGCTCTTGGACCGGCAAGTCGCCGGCACACACAGCAGGAACAATCAATGTATACGTTGAATGGTCCATCGGAGGCGTTGCGCAGCCGACCGATACATTGAGGTATCTTTACCTTCCCCCGTTCACTGTCCACTTTGATTTGGGCGCTGCCTCAGGCCACACCAGCAGCCCTGCACCAGCAGACCAAATTATTTCCGCTGGCGAGAACAAGCCCATTAAATACCCCAACCCAACGCCCACATGGGAACACCACTGGTTCACGGGTTGGACTACTAACGGCACTGACTACTGGGACTTTACCAAACCCGTCACCAGCAGTATGACTTTGACCGCTAAATGGGAGGAATGGTCCTTCACCCTCAACCCAGCCGTCGGCCCCGCCAGTGGTGGTAACACGGTCAACATCACCCCACCCAGCCCACCAAATGGCATCGTCTACCAGCAAATCAGCGCAGGTTATTACCTCTCACTAGCCATAGGCTCGGACGGTAACACGTATGCGTGGGGCAACAACCAATACGGCCAATTGGGAGACAACACCACCACCAACCGCAAGCTACCAGTCAAGGTACATACCCCAACCAACGTGCATTTCACCGCTATCAGCGCAGGCGGCTACCACGCCCTAGCGCTCGGCGATGACGGCAACGTCTACGCTTGGGGACTGAACCGCTACGGCCAATTGGGAGATGGCACCACCATCGACAAACACAAGCCCGTCGCCGTCCACAACGGAGCCCTGCCCACAGGCCAACACTTCACCACCATCAGCGCAGGCTTCTACCACTCCGCAGCTCTCGGAACCAACTACGAAGCCTACGCTTGGGGACTCAATAACCACGGCCAATTAGGCGACGGCACCACTAGTAATTCCGCCCACGAAAGCAACGGCACCCCCTCGCACACCAGCGCCAACAAAACTGAGCCCGTCCTCACCCACCACGGAGAGCTACCCACCAACGAGCGATTCACCTCAATCAGCGCAGGATACTGGCACACCCTCGCCACCGGCAGCGACCATAGATCCTACTCTTGGGGGTTCAACAGTAGCGGTCAGCTCGGCAACGGCATTCGAGGTAACACTAATACCATCAACGACATCCCAGTTGGCTACGACGGGGATCAAAGCGAACCTATTCTCATTCATGACGGAGCACTTCCCTCCAGTGAGCATTTCATCGCTGTAAGCGCAGGCGGATACCATTCTCTAGCGCTCGGCTCAGACGGTCAAATCTATAGCTGGGGAGAAAACAACATGGGCCAAATCGGCGACGGCACCACGTACTACGTTAAGCTTGAACCCGTACTAGTCCACCACGGAGCCTTGCCCGCCAGCGAACGATTTACTACCATCAGCGCGGGCGGCGCACACAACCTCGCTACCGGCAGCGACGGCAAGACTTACGCGTGGGGATGGAACGCATACGATCAGATAGGCGACGGTAGCGACACGGATAAAAGCGAACCCGTCCTCACCCACAGCGGCGCACTCCAAGCCACAGGCCGCTTCACCACCATCAGCGCCGGCGGCTGGCATAATCTCGCTATAGGTACCGACAAACATACCTACGCCTGGGGTTGGAACGACGGTGGCCTCCTCGGCGACAGTACTACTCTCGACAGAAACGAACCTATACAAGTTGGTTTACAAGAGCTCCTCGTCGCTGGCATCACTTTCGACCAAACCGAAGCCACACCAGCCCCCATCTGGGACAGCACCAACGAAACATGGAAAGTCAGCGCTCCGGCACACAACCCCGGTCAAATCACTACCAACATCCACTGGACCCTGGACGGAATCGCCCAAGCTGACTACTCCCTCCCTTACACCTACCAATGGAACCTCCCTACAGCTGGAGCCATTCCACTTCGACGTCTCACCGGCGCAAGTTTCATAGCCCTCACCAGTCTCGCGACTGTAGTGTGTGCAAGTCACGAAATAAGTAAACACCGCCAGCGCACGCAGGGCAAGCACTCAACACGCCCCATGCCAGCCGAAGCAACACGTTAGAGCCGCTCAACCCAAGAGAACAGGCTTGTGCTTTCAAGTTCCCTTGA
Source organism: Bombiscardovia apis (assembly GCF_033095945.1). NCBI lineage: Bacteria > Bacillati > Actinomycetota > Actinomycetes > Bifidobacteriales > Bifidobacteriaceae > Bombiscardovia > Bombiscardovia apis. The sequence goes on from NZ_AP026800.1 coordinate 1,527,715, forward strand.
GTTGAGCTACGCTGGGAGGTCTGGCGATGACGACTATGGAACAGGCAAATTACGCGCTTGGGGATTGGGTTGGGCGCGAGTGCTCCGGTTGTAATGGTAGACTGGGCTACTAGTTAGGGGCGGTATTGCGCGCAAACTGGTTGGGGAACCATACTCGACGCACTCGCCCAATTGCACAGTTTTCAAGTTTTACACGGGCCAAGCGCTGCCGAGCGCTCTACAAGCCCATTTGGAGGGGTTATGCGACACATTCGCATGGCGAGCGCCGTGGCGGCGCTCCTATCCTTGACCATCCTGGGGGGGGGGGTCCGCTAGTTTAGCGGCACCCGCACACGCAAACCCAACCCCACAAGCCCAGTCAAACCCCCTCACCCGCGGCGGCACCCCAAGCTCCGAAACCGTAGACGGTTTCACCCTCACCCCCACCAGAGGAGTAGCCAACGCTCCAGCAACAGCTAATATCACTCCTCCTACACCGCCAACTGGTATTACAGTCACTCAGGTATCCAGCCGGGGTAATGGGAATCTGGCGCTTGGTTCAGACGGACACATTTACATGTGGGGAGGCGATCAAACTCGAGCGATTCCGATTCGCACCCCGGACGGTGTCCAGTTTGTAAAAATCAGCAGGGGCTGGGGCCATAATCTTGCGCTAAGTAACGACGGACATGTCTACGCTTGGGGCGGTAACTACTGGGGTCAATTAGGTACAGTTCTCGATGGAGGTGTTTCTTCCACTCGTGTTCCGGTGGATATTACTAGTCGAATACCAATGAGGCCCGGTGCAACAATCACCCAAATCAGCGCAAGCGAATCGCATTCACTCGTGTTAGACAGTGACGGTCGCGTATACGCCTTTGGCAGCAACGAATTTGGACAGCTAGGCAACACCTCAAATATACATACTCGCAATCCGAATAGTACACCTACACAAGTCACGGGAGGAGCTCTTCCTGCGAAAGTTATCGAAATCAGCGCAGGAGGGCTGCACTCACTGGTCGTTGGCAGTGATCATCGTGTATACGCATGGGGTTCTAATGATTCGGGCCAGCTCGGTAATGCCGCGAATCTCAACGTGGAGACAGCTAACCCGACACCAGTCGTAGTTTCAGGCGGAGCTTTACCAAGCAGCGTTATCCAAATCGATGCTGGCGGACGCAGCTCAATGGCCCTAGGAAGCGACCACCAAGCCTACATCTGGGGAGAAACCGGATTCTCACCCGTCAGCTACCTGCCTCTATCCGTGCGATACAGCCACCCCCGAGGCAGTATTTTACCGCCAAGTATTCTTCAAATCAGCGTCAGCAAAAATGGAAACGCATACGGTACTTCTCCTTCCTTTGACCACGCTGTTCTTTTAGGCAGTGACCACAAAGCTTACGGCTGGGGCGACAATTCTTTTGGTCAACTTGGTGTCCACCCCAATGTGTGTTATCTAGCCGGTTCCGGAATGTATCAGATTACGAACTCTGCGCTTCCCGCTTCAATAGAACAAGTAAGCGTAGGAAACAGACACACTTTACTTTTGGGCAGCAACCACCAAGCATACACTTTTGGCACCAATTACGGCGCACAGCTCGGCAACGGCGGTAACGATTACCCCAACATCAGTGTTGCCTGCCATCCAGACCCCTATCAGGTGCCTATGCCTAAACCAACTATCACAAGTGTCACGTTCGATGGAACCACTGCCAGTAAACGGTCAGATAATCCAACCACCGGCGCATGGACCGTCAACGTACCCCTACACCCAGTAGGAAAAGTACTCGTCAAAGTCAACTGGAGCCTCACCTACACAGAAAGCAACGGAAGAATCTCTACTGTCGTGCAAAGCGCTATTACACTGCACTACGAATACAAAGTCATCTACACCATCCGCTTCGACCTCGGCGAAGGAGCCGGCAAAGCCACAGGCCCACCCGACCAAACCGTCTACAACGACGAACCCCTCGACTGGCCCACCGAACCAACTTGGGCAGGGCACCAGTTTACGGGCTGGTTTAAGGCGGATGGGGCGCCTTGGAACCTGGCTGACCCAGTTACTGCGAACATGACGTTGACTGCTCGCTGGGATCATTTCAGTTTCGACATCACCCCCAAAGCCGGCCCCGTGGCAGGCAACATCCCCGTCACCATCAGCGTCAACCCTAAAACCACCAGCCTGCGCTTTACGCAAATCAGTGGAGGGGCCTTCCATACACTGGCTATCGGCTCAGATGGGAACACTTACGCTTGGGGTAGCAATCAGTATGGTCAGCTCGGCGATAACACCAACGCAAACCGGAAGCTACCCACTCGGGTACAAACCCCAGCAGGCGTGCACTTCGTTCAAGTCAGCACAGGCAGCGCGTTCTCGCTTGCTCTCGGCGATGACTACAACGTCTACGCTTGGGGCTGGAACGCTTTCGGCCAGCTCGGCAACAATACCAACACAGGCGGCGGTAACACCAACACCACTGCTAACCCCCTGCCAGTGAAAGTAACCGGCGGTAGCCTACCCGCCAACGCTATCACCCAAGTCAGCGCAGGCACATGTCACGCGCTAGCACTAGACAATCAAGGCCGTATCCATGCTTGGGGTTGGAACAACCACGGACAACTGGGCAACAATACAAACACTGGTAACGGAGATGCGAACACGTTCGCAAACCCCACGCCAGTGCGAGTGAGCGGGGGTAGTCTACCGGCTACTGGTATCACCCAAATCAGCACTAGAGGACATCATGGCATGGCTCTCGATACTCAAGGCCGTGTCTATGCTTGGGGTTGGAATGTTACCGGTCAGCTCGGCAACAGCACCAACGCCACCGGAGGCAACTGGACTGCTGATACCACAGCGAACCCCACACCAACCCAGGTAAGCGGAGGACTCCTACCCGCCACAGGTATCATCCAAATCAGCACAGGCTTTGACTTTTCCATGGCTTTAGACAGTCAAAGTCGCATCTACACATGGGGAGACAACAGCAGTGGCCAACTCGGCCGGTCGGTCAACAATCATATCGAGACCCCGAACCCGGTACCCGGGAGAGCTAGCGGCGGTAGCCTGCCAGCCAGTGGCATCAAACAAATCAGCGCAGGCACCCAGTATGCTCTCGCACTCGACACCAGCGGCCGCATCCACGCATGGGGCAGCAACATGTATGGTCAGCTTGGCACCTCACGCAACAACTACACATCAAGCTACACGCCAACACAAATAACCGGCGGCAGCCTGCCCAGCACTGTCAATCAAATAAGTGCAGGAGGTCAACATGTCTTGGCACTCAGCCCAGACGGCAGCCCCTACGCATGGGGCAAAAACAGCGATGGCCAGCTCGGCGACGACACCAACAGCTTGCCAGACTACTACCGGCCAGACCCCCAACCAGTACAAGCCAACAAAATCGACATCAGCTCAGCCGAATTCGGCGACATCGCCCACGCCATAACCCCCACCTACCAAACAGGCAGCGGCAACTGGACCGGCAACAGCCCAGCCCACCCAGACGGAACCGTACCCGTCACCATCAAATGGACCAAAAGCGGCGCAACCCAACCCGACTACACCATCACCCCCGGCTTCACCTACTACACCATGTTCACCCTCCCCCAAGCCGGAGCCATACCCCTCTACCGCATAGGAGGCGGAACCCTCTTAGCCCTGACCACCCTCGCGGCAGTAGTATACGCAGGCCACGAAATCAGCAAGCAGCGCACACAAAGCCAAGGCAAACACTCACCCCGCAGCAGCCAGGCCCAGCCCATTAAGTAAAGGCAAGGCAAAACGAAAGTGAAGCCTAAAGTACGAAGCAACAAGCAAACCGCAAGAGCAAAGCGCAAACTAAGGTAGGAATCAAAGCCAGCAATGCGCAAGCAAGCTGGCGGCGGGGTTGGATGTGAAGCAATAAGCAGTTCCCCTTGCTGAACAGCCAACCCCGCCGCCAGCGCCCGGGCACCCAACCAAGCATCAGAGCACCCAAACTCAAAGCACCCGTCAAAAAAGCGAAGCAAAACCAGCCAGCCCAAAGCCAAAAACCAAAAACCAAAAACCGAGTCTAGAAAACCTATCCTGCCTGAAAAAAACAAAAAACGGCGGTATGCCTATCGAGACATACCGCCGTACAAAACAGCTCTCCCCTAGCGTCCTTCGCTCTGCTGGGCTATGAGCAAGGAATCAGCCGCGTCTTGCTTCAACTGTTGAGCGAGCGCATCGGCGTCTGCATACTTCTCTTGGGGCCGCAAGTAGGCCAAGAACTCAACGCGCACCTTGTGTCCGTAGAGTTCCAGCCAGTCATCGCCAGCAATAGCGTTGACCTCAAGTACCCGCTCGTAGTGCTGACCCTCGCCCGCAAAGGTCTCTTTGGAGCCGATAGAAATGTCTGCCGGCCAGCGCCAGGGCGACCCCGCTGCCAGCCGAGTTTCCTGCCCCGAGGCGGAAACGTGGGTTTGCGTGCCTTCGTCACCCTTGGCTGATTCAGCAGATTCACTCGCCTGTTCGATAGGCCCCAAATCAACTAGCCAGCCAGCATATACACCGTCGACCGGCATATAGCCTTCGTAGTCCTGACCAATATTGGCCGTCGGGTAGCCCAGTTCGCGCCCCCGCTGCTCGCCGTGGACCACTTCGCCTTCGACTGCGTGGGCATGGCCCAAAATCTCATTGGCTGCGCCCACTCGCCCGCTAGCCAGCAGGTAGCGCACGTTCGTTGAGCTCCAGGTGCGAACCTTCTTGCAGGCGTGGGCCTTGGTCCAAGCGCGCAGCTCGGCCTTGCTCATGCCTTCGAGCGGGTCGCCCGGCTCTCCGGGGCCTTGCGGCACTTGCGCTTCGATGCTCTGCGGCACCCAAGCGTCTCCGGGCCCGGCATCGTCTACAACTTCGAGCGTAAAGACGCCGGTAGCCTGAGAAAGGTCTTCGATAGCTTCGACATTGCCCGCACGCCCAGCCCCCATAGTGGCATCCCGGCCTAAGACTAGCGTGCCCATGCCCAGCTTGCCTACAAGCGCGCCGAGGAAGTAGCGGAATGATTTGGCCGCAAAAGCCAGCGTATAGCGCACGGAAAGCACCCAGTCTACGCCCAGCTCTTTCATGAGCCGCATACGCTCGGAAGCAGGCATCAGCTCGTCTGCGTCTTGCGTGGGCTCGCCCGAGGGCAGTTCCGCGCCAGAGTGGGCCTCGGCGTAAGAATGCACCCGCTTGGGGCTGGGGTCAAACATGATGACGACCGCGTATTCGCCCTGCTCGTGAGCTAGGGAGACTACCCGTTCGATGACGGCCTGGTGCCCGCGGTGCATGCCGTCGAATACGCCTACGGTTACGACGCTCTTTTTGGTGGTCGAGAGCGTGGGCCAGTCGACAATGCCGCTGCTGTCTGGTTCGAGTCTGCTGACTTTCATTGCTTCCTATCTGCTTGCCACTTACTTCTAGTATGGTCTTTTTTCAGGCGATTTCAAGAGTAAATACGGCCGAGGGCTTGGCACTATGGTCATTTCGGCGCTCTAGGAGGGCCACCAGCTGCTCGGGGCCGCCTTCCCCACTCCCGGTGCTCAAGAGGGCTGCCGTGGGATCTGCGAGGCTTACGGGCAGGAATTGGCCGTGCTGGAGGGCTTGGGCCTGCTCTAGGCTCACTTGGGTGGTGGGCATGGCCAGTTTGGCGGCTTCCACTAGGCTGACGGCCGAGGCGAGTATCTGCTCCCGGTCTTGGTCGAGTATGGCCTTGTTGCGGGTCTGCTCTTGGCCTTGGCGGTCGGTAAAGCTATGGGCCACTGCTTGCGCGGTGAGCACACGCTGGCTTAGGGCCGGATCGGTCAAGTCAAAACGGCCGACGCGCACCCGCCTGAGCTTGGTTAAGTGCCCGCCCACGCCGAGTTCGCGGCCCAAATCTCGGCCAAGGGCGCGAATATAGGTGCCCGAAGAGCAAGAGATACGGGCTTGTACATCGATTACCGCACCTCCGTTGGCTGCTTGCGTGCGCTTCCAGCCCAGTAGGCTGAACTCGATAATGGTAATGCTTCGTGCTTTGAGTTCCACCGTTTGGCCTTGGCGGGCGAGTTCGTAGGCCCGCTTGCCGTCGACTTTGATAGCCGAGTAAGCGTTGGGCACCTGCTCAATCTGGCCGGTGTAATGGCTGGCAATGGCCTCTTCCACTTGGCTTTGGCTCAGCTGTTCGATGCGCTCAGCAGCGCCGTCTAGAGCAGGCAGTAACTGGCCTTCAGCGTCGTCAGTTTCGCTGGCTTGCCCTAAGCGGATAGTGGTTTCATAAGTCTTATCGTGGCCCACAATCACATTGAGCAAGCGGGTGGCCTGGCCAAAACCAATTACGAGCGCTCCGGTAGCCATGGGGTCTAAGGTTCCTGCATGGCCCACCCTGCGCAGTCCAAGCCGGGAGCGCACGGCAGCGACCACGTCGTGACTGGTCACGCCCTGGGGCTTGTCTACAATCAGTATCCCGCTCTTCATGAACCCTACTGGTCGCTTTCTATAGAGCGAGGGCTGGCCCAACTTTTGCGTTAGGCCAGCCCTCGTGTAGTTCAGGCTTGAGGAATTTCGCCTTCGCCTGCATCATTCAAGGAATTAAGTGCCGCAGAATCGTTGGGATCGCCGCTGTTAAAGGCCGCGATATTGTCGAATCTGCCGCTGTTGCTGGAGTCTTCACTGCCAGCAGTTTCGCCGGAATCGCCTGCCTCAGATTCTGCTTCCTCAGCTTCGTCATCGTCATGGCGGTATGGGTCGGCATCCCCTGCGTACTGGGCGTTGGCGCGCGCCTCCTCCAGCTCCTTATCGCGCTTTTGTGCCACGGTCAGCACATCTTCGATTTCAGTGGCCTGAGTAGGCACATCGTCGTAGATAAAGCGCAGGGTTGGCGTGAGCCGCAGGCCCGCCTTAGCCCCCACCAGAGAGCGCAGGCGGCCCGTAGCCTGACGCAAGGCCTGCTGAGCGCGTTTACGCTCGCCTTCCTCGTGCCCGGGCCTGCCGATTTGTGTCCAATACACCTTGGCAATCTGCATGTCGTTGGTGACGCGCACTTCGGTAATGGTCACCCCATCCAGACGCTTGTCGTGCATGTGAGTTTCGAGTGAGGAAGCGATGACCCGCTGGATGAGGGATGCTATTCTCACCGCTCTTGGATTCGTGCCAGAGGCCACCGCTTACTCCTTCTCGTATTCGTGTACTGCTTGCTGCAAGGGCGAGTCCTACTTGCGCTCAACTTCGCGCATCTCGAAGGTCTCGATGATGTCGCCCAGCTGAATGTCGTTGAAGTCGCCGAGGTTGATACCTGCCTCGTAGCCTTCGGACACCTCGTTGACGTCGTCCTTGAAACGACGCAGGGTGGAAATCTCCAAGTCGTTGATGGTAACAACGCCATCGCGGGAGATGCGAGCCTTGGTGCCACGCTTGACGGTACCATCTTGGACCATAACGCCTGCGATGTTGCCAAACTTGGAGGAGCGGAAGATCTCGCGAATCTCCGAATGGGAGGTCGTGGTCTCTTCGTATTCCGGCTTGAGCATGCCCTTGAGTGCGGCTTCGATGTCTTCGGTGGCTTGGTAGATGACCGAGTAGTACTTGATCTCCACGCCCTCGTTGTCGGCCAGCTCCGCCACTTGGCGGTTGGGTCGTACGTTGAAGCCGATGATAACGGCCTTGTCGACCGTTGCCAAGTTGACATCGTTCTGGGTGATTGCACCCACACCGCGGTGAATGACCTGAATGCCGACCTCGTCGGAGACCTCGATCTTCATCAAGGAATCTTCCAGCGCTTCCACAGAACCAGAGGAGTCGCCCTTGATGACGATGTTGAGCATGTCGACCTCGGACTTGGCGAACTGCTCGTTCAAGGTTTCCAGAGAGACAATCTTGCGGCGCTTTGCCAGCTGGGCTGCGCGGGTGGTAGCCTCACGCTTCTCAGCAATCTGGCGGGCCGTGCGGTCCTCGGGGGCCACGATGAAGACTTCGCCTGCGGTCGGCACCGAGGTAAGGCCCAAGACCTGAACTGGTGTCGAAGGACCGGCAGCCTTCATTTGCTGACCGTTCTCGTCGAGCATGGCGCGCACGCGGCCGTAAGCCGAACCGGCTACGATAGCGTCGCCCACATGCAAGGTACCCTGCTGCACAAGCACAGTTGCCACAGCACCGCGGCCCTTGTCGAGGCGGGCTTCGATAGTGGCTCCGCGCGCATCCATATTCGGGTTGGCACGAAGGTCGAGGTCTGCATCGGCAGTCAAGAGCACAGCTTCGAGAAGCTTGTCTACGTTAGTGCCCTGCTTAGCGGAGATGTCAACGAACATGGTGTCGCCGCCATACTCCTCAGAAACCAAACCGAACTCAGTGAGCTGACCGCGCACCTTGTCGGGGTTGGCGCCGTCGACATCAATCTTGTTGACAGCCACCACGATTGGCACTTCAGCAGCCTTGGCATGGTTAATAGCTTCAACGGTCTGAGGCATTACGCCGTCGTCTGCTGCAACCACCAAGATAGCCACATCGGTGAGCTCAGCACCGCGGGCACGCATAGCCGTAAAGGCTTCGTGGCCTGGGGTATCGAGGAAGGTAATCTTGCGAGGCTCGCCCTCAAGCTCGACGTTCACCTGGTAAGCGCCGATGCGCTGGGTGATGCCGCCGGCCTCTTGGGCAGAAGTGTTCGTTTGGCGAATGGTGTCGAGCAATCGAGTCTTACCGTGATCAACGTGACCCATAACCGTAACCACTGGTGGCCTTGGCTTGAGATCCTTGTCGTCTTGACCTTCTTGTTCAGAGTCGAGGTCGATGTCGAACTGCTGGAGAAGCTCACGGTCTTCTTCCTCTGCGGAAACAATCTTGATGCTCCAGCCAATTTCTTGACCCAGAATCTCGAAGGTTGCCTCGTCGAGGGATTGCGTAGCTGTAGCCATCTCGCCCAAGTGGAAGAGGACAGTGACCAAGGCTGCTGGATTGACGTTAATCTTCTCTGCCAAATCCGACAGGGTTGCGCCCTGACGCAGCTTCACTTCTTGACCATTGCCTGCGGGGATACGCACGCCGCCAATGGTAGGTGCTTTCATCTCCTCAAACTCTTGGCGCTTGGCCATGCGGTTCTTACGGGCCTTGGAAGACTTGCCTCCCTGACGACCGAAAGCACCTGCTGCACCGCCGTGACCGTGGCTATGACCGGTAGGACCGGAGTTTTGGAAGCCAGGAGCGCTGCCACCACCGAAGCGATTGCCGCCGCCTGCTCCTGCGCCCGCACCTTGACCTGGGCGTGCGCCGCCGCCAGCTTGACCGCCTGGACGGCTATGGCCCCACTGGTTTGGACGACCTGCGCCACCGGCACCGCCACCCTGACCCGGGCGCCCGTTGCGGAAGTGACCGCGACCATTGCCGTTGCCACCGTTGTTGCCACCACCGCGGCGCCCGTCGTTAATGCTGGGCTTAGCCATCGGGTGAGGGCGAGGAATGTCGCTAGGAACAGGAGCTTTCATGCCCTGCTTGCGGCTGAAGGGATTGTTTCCGGGGCGGGGAGCGCCAGCTCCCTTGCGGGTACCGGGCTTTGCAGCGGCATGTGGGCCAGGCTGCGCTCCAGGAGTTGCCGGGCGAGGCGTGGCAGACTGCTTGCTCTGCTGCTTGCTGGAGTCCTTGCTCTCGGCGGCAGGCTTGGCCGGACCGGGCTTGCTGCTGCTCGCAGCTGGCCGAGGGGCAGCAGGAGTAGGAGCCTTACGCTCGGTCGGCTGAGCAGGTGCTGCTGGGCTGGCCTTGGGGGCTTCCTGAGGCTCAGCTGGCTTGCTGGCCGGCTGAGGAGTAACAGTTTCTGGAGTGCTCTGAGCGGCAGGCTTCTTAGCTGCCGGCTTAGCTGGGCTCGGCTTGGCCGAACTTGCACTTGATGTCTTTGGTTGAGACTGAGGAGCGGCCTTCTTAGGGCTGCTCTCTGGGCTGGCTGACTGCTGGTCTCCAGCGGGGAAAGCGTTCTTCAAACGACGCACTACTGGCGCCTCGACAGTCGAAGATGCCGATTTAACGAACTCTCCCATTTCTTTGAGCTTGCTCAAGACAGTCTTACTGTCTACGCCAAGCTCCTTAGCTAACTCATACACGCGCGCTTTGGGCACTTATTTTTCTCCTTACACCGACCGCGCGTATGAAGGCGCAGTCATTCCATTTTGACGGTGAACATATCCTGTCTCATCGTGCGACCATGATTGTGTTACCTCGTCTCTTTAGCCGTATCCGGGCAGCTTGAAGCCGCTCACTTCGGATACGGTTTCAAGCATACTCGCGCATACGGATGTTTGAATTACTACTCTTCGCCTTGAGACGAAGCAGCTGGAGCACTCTCAGAGTCGTTTGCACTATCTGCTGTTGTCTGCGATGGAGTCTGAGTTGACTCGTCAGCAGCTGGAACAGAAGTGGGCAGCTCTGGCGAAGCGGTTGACTCCCCCGCCGTTTCGGCAGCTTCCTGGGCTTGAGCTTGCGCTTCGGCAGCCTGAATCTGCTCCTGGGCCTTGAGCTTGGCCTGATGCACCTCAAGAGACTCAATGCCAATCTTCCAACCAGTCAACTTGGCAGCCAAGCGGGCGTTTTGCCCCTCCTTACCAATGGCTAGCGAGAGCTGAGCATCGCGAATATAAGCGATAGCAGTCTGGTTGCGAGTCGAAATAATATTGACCTCGCGCACATTGGCAGGAGAGAGCGCAGCCGAGATGAACTGGGCGGGATCTTCCGACCAATCGACAATGTCAATCTTTTCAGGACCGAGATTTTCCATCACTGCCCGCACGCGAGCGCCGTTAGGACCAATCAGCGAACCCTTAGGATTCACTCCCTTAGCATTAGCACGAACCGCAATCTTGGTGCGAGCGCCAGCCTCACGAGCTATGCCCATGATGGAAACTGCACCAGAGTTGAGCTCGGGCACTTCCAACTCAAAGAGTCTGCGAACCAAATTGGGATGCGAGCGCGAGACCACGATTTCTGGGCCTTTGAGACCACGCGAGACGGTGACCACGTAGACGCGGATGCGTTGACCGTGGCGATAACGCTCGCCCGGCACCTGCTCACGCTTGGGCAAAATCGCTTCCACATCGCCCACAGAAACATGCACATTCATGGGGTCAGAAGCATCTTGCTGTACCACGCCTGTGATGAGATGTTCCTTTTGCCCAGCAAAAGAGCCAAAAATACGCTGGTCTTCGGCCGAACGGAAGAGGTCGTTGAGTACTCCACGAGCGGTAGAAGCAGCAACTCGCCCAAAGTCTTTCGGCGTGTCGTCGTATTCAGCACCCAGCATGGGAGCGGGGTAAGGATTGTCGACAGTGGGCTCTTGAGGAATCTCATCTTGGGCCCAAATAGTGAGGGTCCCTGCCCTATCGTCTAGCTCCACACGGGCATGCCTAGAAGCGTGGGGCATCTTCGAATAAGCCAAGCGCAAAGCTTCGCTCAGGGATTCGTCCAAGGTCTCAGCATCAATTCCTTGCTCGGCTGCTAACTGATGAATCTCAGCTAGGTCTAATTCCATGTCAAGACCTCCTATGAAGTTATACGTCTTGCAAGCCGAATGGCTTACGGTCTGCAATCTAGACTATTCTAGCCTTTCATGCAGACACTTTCGGGCTTCACGACGCACGCTCTAAGCTCCTCTTTAGCGCACCGCAGGGCCCGAATCGGCGCGGTTCTAGCCCTGTGCGCTAGCAGCGTACTGTTAGCAGGCTGTTCACCGGCCATTAGCCTCCAGCAGGCAGACCCCCGCCAAGCTCAAGTGGCCTTAAGCCCTTGCGATCAGGCTTGGACGGCAGCCCATCGAGACGAATCACCCAGCGCCGATCCCCTCTACACTCGCAGCGCCGGCTCACGCATACTGTTACCCTTGTCGCAAGCCCGACACTGGCAAGATGTCGCCCTGCACTGCCCCACCCGCTTTGAGGAAGCCGTGACCCGCTCCGCTCTCGCCTGGCACGTTGCCTATCAGCAATCGCTCGCAACTCCGCAGGCTGCCATCGCCGTGACCAGCCCAGCTGACATGACCATAAAAGCCCAACAAACCTTAGGCCAAGCTGCCAAACTTCTTGCGCCAGCCCAGCTCGAATTAGCTACACGTGCAGAAGACAAAGCCGGTTTCTCGACCACTCTTCTCGCTGCCCGCTCCGATTCGGATGGTTCAGCACTACTCAAGATAGGCGACCGCCACCATGCAGCCGCCCAACAATTAGCCTCCGCTATCCCCGGCTCAGACCCGCGCAAGGCCGTGTATTCTGCCCAGCCGCTTTTGGACCATCCCGTTACCATGCGCGACCCTGCCAACGGCGTTGAAGCTCCCACCGCAGCAGTGGTAGAGGCCAACTGCTCGCGCTTCCTTTTGGAGGCCTTCCAAGGCTTTGCTAGGAACACCACCAAGAGCCACAAATCAGCTTCACAACAAGGAAAAGATGGCAGCACCAGCAAGTCAGCCCCAGCTCAAACCGTGCGCCAAGAGCAGCTTTCGGCCCTCACCACTTTCTCGGCCCTAGCAACGGCCCATCTTTACACTGCGCTTGAGCAGGGCTACCCAGCCAACGACGATTTGCTGCTTGCACCAGCAGGCAGCTCACAGGAGTAAGCAACAAGGCCGAGCCCACCCGTTTCTTCTCTATTAGGCCCCTGGTAGCCCCTCCCCCAATTGGCAGGCATAAGATACAAAACAGCCCCGCCGTATGCATTCGAGCTTAGCGACGGGGCTGTTGCTAATTGCTTTACTCAGCTGTTACAGCTTGGTAAGCAGCCAGCAGATCGCGCGTTACCTTGCGACCGTCAGCGCCAGAGAAGGTCACTACAGTACCCATCGGCATAGTGCGGAAGAGAATCATCGTGTTCGGATCGTCGGGCAAATGCACGCCCTCGGCTTCCAGTTCCTCAACCTTCTTGCGCAGAATGGGAGCGCCAATCGGATCTTCTTCCCACTCGCCCATGCTGGACTCTTCGTTCAGACGGAAGCTCTTGCCGTCGCCCTCAATCTCTACGTCAACGCGCTTGACAATGTCGCGAGAAGAAGTGGCAACTTCGATGCCGTAAGTGCCAGCCTCGGCGTGCCAATCGTTCATAGTCTGAGACCAGTAGGCAAAGTCACGCTCGTCCAAGCTCATAGAGACGCTCTTAGACTCCCCTGCCTTGAGGAAGACCTTCTTGAAGGCCTTAAGCTCGTGGGAGGGGCGGTTGACCCTTGCCTGCCCTGGAGCCACGTAGACCTGCACCGTTTGAGCGCCATCAACGTTGGAAACGTTGGTAACCGTGGCCTGCACGCTCACTTGGTTCTTGCCGGACTTCTCTACAGATACGTCGGTAACTTCGAAGTTGGCATAAGACAGACCGAAGCCGAAGGGGAAAAGCACGGGCTTGTCAAACGTGTCGTAGTAACGATATCCCACAAACACGCCCTCGCCGTAGCGCACATGGCCCTCTTCACCGGGGAAGTTCATAACGGTGGGGTCATCGCTCAAGTGCATCGGAATGGTCTGAGCCAGCTTACCCGAGGGGTTTGCCTCACCCAGCAGCAGATCAACGATTGCCTGACCGCCAGCCTGACCCAGCAGCCATGCCTCAAGCACAGCCTTGGCCTGTGGCAGCCAATCAGTCAAGCTCACCACGGAGCCGTTGGACAATACCACAACCGTGTTCGGATTGACTTCGCTCACCTTAGCTAGGAGCTCTACCTGCTTGGCAGGCATGTCGAGGCTGGTGCGATCGAAGCCCTCGGACTCAGCATCTTCAGGCAAGCCGAGGAAGAGCACGACCTTATCGGCCTGCTTGGCTACATGCAGAGCCTCTTGAGTCAGCTCTTCGTCTTGAGCAGCGTCGTCAAGGGTAAAGCCGGGAGCGAAGTCCACTTCCACGCCTGAATGCTCGAAAGCATCGAGCGCGTTGGTAACCACTGTAGGGGTGATGTGGGAGGAGCCGCCGCCCTGATAGCGCGGAGTGCGAGCGAACTCACCGATGACAGCTACCTTCTCGCCCTTGCGCAGAGGCAGGATGGAGTCCTCATTCTTGAGCAATACTACCGATTCGCAAGCTGCCTGGCGGGCCACCTGGTTGTGGGCTTCCACATCGTAGCGGTAGCCTTCACGAGACATAGCAGGCTTGGCTTTCTCAATCAAGTCAATCATGCCCTGAGCCATCTTGTCGAGCTGCTCCTTGCTGAGCTCGCCAGCCTTGACTGCTTCGACTACTTCGCCATCGCTGGCCGAAGGTGGCATCTCCAAATTGAGGCCTGCGTTCAGGGCGGCAGCGCGGTTGTGAACTGCTCCCCAATCAGACATCACAATGCCATCGAAGCCCCATTCGTCGCGCAGAATGTCCGTCATCAATCGACGGTTCTCGGAACCAAACACGCCATTCAAGCGGTTGTATGCGCACATGAGCGTCCAAGGCTTGGCATGCTTCACGATGTACTCGAAAGCTGGCAGGTAGATCTCACGCAGGGTGCGCTCGTCCATATCGGAGCTGGCGCGCAGGCGCTCGGTTTCCTGATTGTTGGCGGCGAAGTGCTTAACGGAGGTACCAATGCCCTCAGATTGCACACCGTTGACCAGTTCGGCAGCCTGATGGCCGGTGAGCACTGGGTCTTCTGACCAATACTCAAAGTTACGGCCTCCCAAGGGACTGCGCTTAATGTTCACGCCGGGGCCCAGGATGACGGCAACTTTCTCCTGCACGCACTCCTCGCCCATGGCCTGACCCACCTCGCGGGTGAGTTCTGGGTTCCAAGAGGATGCCAGACCCGCGGTGGGCGGGAAGCAAGTAGCTGGCACAGAGCCATATACATCGTTAGAAGCCGAGTCCTTGGCCTTACGCAGACCGTAAGGGCCGTCGGTAATCATGTAGCCTTCGAGACCTTGCTCTTCCAATCCTTGAACGTGCCAGGAATCGGATCCGGAAGTTAGCGAGGCTTCCTCTTCCAAGCTCAAATCACTTGCATTCACATGAGTGTGTTCTGTCATGATATTCCTTTCCACGAGCCGCAGCCCGCCCAACTCATTGAGCTACACGCGGGCCAACAGCATGGTTATTACAACGTTTACTTGACCTTGCGAATGGCCATGATGAAGAAGGTGCCCACCAGCAAGAAGACGATTGCCACAGGGAAGACCATCTTGTATCCGCCAGTAATCGCGATAACCCTAGTGGTGAATACGGGGGCCAAAACCTGACCGACCGTGTTAGCCAAGTTGAGAATACCCAAGTCCTTGCCAGCCTCTTCTGGGTTGGGCAGCACGTCGACATTGAGTGCCTGATCCACAGACATATAGCAACCATTGGCAATACCAGCCAGAGCAGCGTAAATATACATACCAGTGGCGGTGGGGATAAAGAAGGGAATCGCCATACCGACTGCGAACAATACAGTCGAAGCGGCGACGATAATTTTACGACGCTGCAGGAAATCGGAGAGCGGGCCAGAGACCGCAGAGGCGGCGATTGTAGTAACTACCGTGATAATTGCGATAACCTGCAAAGCTGTCTGGGCCTCGTCTAAGCTCAGGCTGATGTACTTTTGCAAGATGAAAAGCTGGTAGCCCGAAATCATGAAAGCGCCAATTACGAAGACCAAGCGGCCGCCCAAAGCTAGGTAGAAGTCGCGAGCACCCTTAGTCGGCGGAATGAAAGAGCGGGCAATATCTGCGGCAGAAACCTTAGTGTCGTTCGTAGCTGCGGACTGCTCACGCGGCCAAACCAAAACCACGATAATACCTGAGAAGAAGAAGATGGCAGTGCCGACGATGGCACCGGTGTGAACATTCGACAAGAAGAAGGAACCTACGAAAGTACCCAACTGCTGGCCCACGATCATGCCAGCGCCGTAGAGCGCTGAGAAAGTACCACGAGTCAATTCAGGAATGCGGTCAGAAAGCACAGCCACAGCTGGTGCAATAATACAGTTGAGGCCCACCTGAACCACACACCAGCCAGCTACGACTACAGCAAGACTCTGTGTATTAAAAGCGATTGCATAGCCAACAGCAGCAATAATACCGCCGGTAATAACCCAAGGAGTGCGCTTGCCCACCTTGAAGCGTGACATGTCTGAAAGTGCGCCGAAAACGATGTTGGCCACTAGGGAGAACACCGCACTAATAGAGTTGACCAAGCCGATAGCACCTTCGGCCGAGACTCCCTTCATACCATCAAATACATGGGGTAAAAGCACACTTGAACCCATGAAGAAGGGAAGGGCCCATAGAATTGAGACTAGAGCAAAGCCGCACGCAAAACGAAGGCTCTTACCTTTCGTTAATGGCTTACCTGTGTCAGGAGCGAGATTTGTTGCTAGTTCAGATATCTTGGGGGTGGAGGACAATACTTGCCCACCTGCATCACCATTCGTTGTACCTGCCATTGGTACCTCCTTCTCATGTGCCGTTTGCACCATTGAAAACTACAGTTCGCATCGTTGCTATGATACGGTATGAGTTCGTTCCGTTGAACGCATCTCTTCATGCAACTACAATTCTCGACCTATGTCAACTGAGTATCGAACCGTGTCGACCCCTCTGGTCGCTAGTCTTAGCCCTGATGTTTCAGGCACTAAATAGCAGTGCACACACCTACGCGGTCGCATAATCAATTGTGATTATTTTGACACTTACTACAGGAAATGTCTCAAAACCCGTAAGTCTATCTAATAACAAGCCGGAAGCAAGGCTTTCAAATACGCAAACTGCGAGTCCACAACAGCTGTGCTCTCAACAAGCCACTTAAAAAAATGGGGTTCCAACACCACGGTGGAACCCCAAAAGGCGGATAAGGCGAGATTCGAACTCGCGGAGGGGGTTGCCCTCACACGCTTTCGAGGCGTGCTCCTTAGACCGCTCGGACACTTATCCTTGCGCTTGCGCCAGCCGAAGCTGAGGCAGCAACCGTTCTATTATGCCACAGGCAAGCGACTGATAGGGCAAACCGGCGGGTTTACGGGAGCGTTCGCTTGGCACGGATGGCCTGGGCGCGGATGGCAAGTTGGTTGTCTGGCGGGTATGCCACCTGCTCCAAGGTGAGTCCACAAGCCTCGATGGGGCCCGTAGAACCCTCGCGAACAGGCTGCTCTATCTTGCTGTGGAACCAATCAAGGCTGCGCTTGCCCGTACCGACTTTGAGACAGCCGTTGACCAGAGAACGAACCATATTGCGTGCAAAGGCATCGGCCACGATCGTGAAACACACCAACCCTGCCTCTGCCACAGGCGTTTCATAAGCGGGCGCCGCTCCCCCAGCCTTGGCAATCAGAGGGCGGGAGGGCACGCGATCCCAGTGAGCATATTTCACCTTGCGAATCGTGGTACCGCCAGGGTTTGGAGTCGCAAAAGAGCCGAAGTCATGCAGGCCGATAGTTGTAGCTGCCGCCTGATTCATTGAATCCACGTCCAAGCGGGTGCTTATGGGCAATACAAACGAGCGCAAACGGGGGTCTAGGGCCGATAGGTCATCACAAACCCGATATACGTAGGTGCGCTCAAGTGCCGAAAAGCGGGCATCGAAACCAGAAGGGGCTTCCTTGACTGAGTGGATCGCAATATCTCTCGGTACAACGTGTTGTATCCTTCGCTCTAAAGCTAGAACAGGAGGCGCGTCCATGTGCCCCACAGCTGCTGCTAGGCGCTCGTGTGGGATATCTAAGTGGCAGACCTGATGGGATGCATGGACCCCCGTATCAGTGCGACCAGCGACTACCAGTTGGGGTTTCCAGGCTTCAGTGCCAAAATTTTCCTCGCTGATGGCCGTCCTCGCCGGTGAGCTCAAGTGTAAGACTTTGCACAAAGCTCTTTCAATTTCGCCCTGGACTGTGCGCAGTTCGCGCTGACGGGCCCAACCGTAGAAGTGAGTGCCTTCGTAGGCTAAATCAATACGTAGACGGACTATTTCGCGCTCCATCCGCTCTCCTTCTCACGCCCTGCCACGAACTGATTACTCAGGCATACATCACATTGTTTTTGCCAGCGCATACAAGTATGGGCCGGGGTTTGGCCCCAGCCCATACAATGCCTTATGTTGAGTCTGCTGTACAGCTCAACTCAGACGACTACTTGTCGCTACCTTCGGCAGCCTCAGCAGCTTCTTCTGCTACATCGGCATTCTCCTCAGCGGAGGCCTCAGCAGCTTCGTCCTTCTTGGCTTCCTTCTGCAGATCTACAGCAGCCTGATCAGCCTCTGCAACATTCTCGCCGGACTCGTTTGCGGCTACAGCCTGCTTGGTAGCATCTTCAGCCATGCCCTCAGTAATAGCGGCTTCAGTTGCTGCTGCCATCTCCTCGTCATCAAGCTTTGCGGCCTGCTTAGTAGCAGCCTCAGCTTCACGCACAGTGGACTTCTTGGCAGACAGCGGCTCAGTTACGAGCTCGATAATGGCCTGAGGCGCATTGTCGCCCTTACGGGGAGCAATGTGAGTAATGCGGGTATAGCCGCCCTCACGCTCTGCCATCTGCTCTGCAATCTCGGTGAAGAGCTTGTGGACTACGGACTTGTCGCGAATGACGCGCATGGTACGACGGCGAGAGCTCAAATCTCCGCGCTTGGCGAAGGTGATGAGGCGCTCAGCCAAGGGGCGCAGACGCTTGGCCTTGGGCAGTGTCGTAGTAATTTGACCGTTAGCGAAGAGGCTGGTAGCCATGTTGGCCAGCATCAAACGCTCATGGGCCGGGCTGGAAGCCAGACGTGGACCCTTTTTCGGTTGTGGCATGATATCTCCTTGTATTGCTTCTCGACCCAGGTGGGCATACGCCCGAACATCCGAGTGAGAAGGCTATTGTGGGAGCGGACGCTTTCTTTTGCCGTCGCCCGCTCCGTAAGTAGACCTCTTATGAGATCACTGATCCTCCGGCGAGAAGAAGGTTCCACCCTCAAGGTTGGCGGTATCGAAGCCAATTGGTGACGGTTTGAGAGAGAGGCCCATTCCTTCGAGCTTCTCCTTCACTTCGTCTATAGACTTCATGCCAAAGTTGCGAATGTCGAGCAAATCCTGCTCGGTACGAGCAACAAGCTCACCAATAGTGTGAATACCTTCACGCTTGAGGCAGTTGTAAGAACGCTGAGTGAGGTTGAGGTCCTCAATTGGGACATTCATCTCAGGGTCTGTTTGTTCTGCAACTGGTTCTGGGCCAATCTCAACACCTTCTGCCTGTACGTTGAGGTCGCGGCACAGACCGAAGAGCTCTACCAAGGTAGAGCCCGCGGAGGCCACAGCATCGCGCGGCGAAATAGCCGGCTTGGTTTCAACGTCAAGAATCAGCTTGTCAAAGTCGGTACGCTGTTCAACACGCGTAGCCTCGACCTTGTAGCTGACCTTGAGCACAGGAGAGTAGATGGAGTCGACTGGAATACGGCCAATCTCATCGGAATCCTGCTTATTGAGCTGAGCCTGCACGTAGCCGCGGCCACGCTCAACAGTGAACTCGATTTCGAGTTCTCCGTCTTCGGCCAAAGTCGCAATATGTAGGTCGGGATTGGCAACGGTGACACCAGCAGGAGGGGTAATGTCCCCAGCCTTGGCTTCACCTTCGCCGCTCTTACGCAAATACATGACGACCGGCTCGTCATACTCACTGGTGAGCACGATGTTCTTGATGTTGAGCAGGATTTCCGTTACGTCTTCTTCCACGCCGGGAAGCGTGGTGAATTCGTGCAGGGCACCGGAAATACGAACCGAGGTAACGGCCGCTCCCGGAATCGAGCTCAGCAGGGTACGACGCAGAGAGTTGCCGAGAGTATAGCCAAACCCAGGCTCCAGGGGTTCGATAGTGAACCGTGAGCGCTGGGCATTGACAACTTCTTCAGTAAGTGTCGGACGCTGTGCAATAAGCACTGTTCTTATCCTTTCAGCTCCGACCGGTGGTGCACTCACCGGTCTTCGCGGGTGGACTTAATGGTTTTCTAGTGCTCAGACGCGACGGCGCTTGGGTGGACGGACACCATTGTGTGCCTGTGGAGTGACATCAGAGATGGAGCCGACCTCAAGCCCTGCGGACTGGAGAGAGCGGATTGCGGTCTCGCGGCCAGAGCCGGGACCCTTCACGAAGACGTCAACCTTCTTGACGCCATGTTCCATCGCTTTGCGTGCGGCCGACTCAGCAGCCATACCTGCTGCGTAGGGGGTCGACTTACGTGACCCCTTGAAGCCGACATCGCCACCGGAAGCCCAGGCGACAACTGCACCTGAGGGATCGGTAATAGAGACGATAGTGTTGTTGAACGTAGACTTGATGTGCGCCTGCCCGACGGGAACCGACTTGCGATCCCTACGACGAGGCTTGCGCGAGGCCTGCTTTGTGGCTGCCATTGATCCTCGTTTCCTTCTAACGATTTAAAGATTACTTACTTATTGTCGGGTTAAGCTCTTTTGCTTGAACCCGAACGACCTTACTTGGTCGCCTTCTTCTTTCCGGCGACTGTACGCTTCGGGCCCTTGCGGGTACGGGCGTTGGTCTTGGTGCGCTGACCACGCACGGGAAGTCCCCTGCGGTGGCGCTGGCCCTGATAGCAATTAATCTGGATCTTCCGGCGAATATCAGCGTCAATCTCACGACGCAAATCACCCTCGATCTTGTAGTTGCCCTCGAGGTAATCACGCAGCGTAACTAGCTGCTCATCCGTGAGATCCTTGACGCGAATATCTGGACTAATACCAGTCGCGGCGAGTGTTTCCTTTGCACGAGTGCGCCCTACACCGAAGATGTAGGTGAGAGCTATCTCGACGCGCTTCTCATTGGGGATGTCGACTCCGGCAAGACGTGCCATGCTCGATTCCTTCTGTTCACGCAGGTCGTGCACCAAGTCCTCTGGTTTCCCAGCCCGAGCCTGCGTGCTCGGGGTTCAGCCTTGCGGGGGCTGTGACTTGACGCCTATTGAATTGTGCCGCTGGAAATCTGCTCAGCCTTGGCGCTGCTTATGGCGCGGGTTGGTGCAGATTACCATGACGCGGCCGTGACGACGGATCACGCGGCAATTCTCGCAGATCCTCTTCACACTAGGGCTGACCTTCATGGTATTCCTTTGCTTCTTGTACCTTACTTATACCGGTACGTAATACGACCGCGGTTCAAATCGTAGGGGCTCATCTCTAGCACTACCCTATCCTGCGGCAGAATACGAATATAGTTCTTGCGCATCTTGCCCGAGATAGTAGCCAAAACGATGTGCTTATTCTCCAGTTCGACGCGGAACATTGCGTTCGGCAATGCCTCCACTACTCGACCTTCAACTTCGATCACACCATCTTTTGCCATGAGCCTTCAATCCGTTCGTTGGCTGATTACTAGGCGCATCTTAAGACACACCAACTTGCTAGTATAGCATACGCGAAATGCTATGTTTTTCAAAGCGTGTTGCTGTCCGCTGAACTTGCAGCCAACTGGTTACCGTACAAAACCACAAGAGGACCACGATGCTTATGTCGTCAGGGGTTTCACCAGCTGTTTCGTACTCTCACTTACTCACTAGCTCTGGCGGGAATTGGTCTAGTCTACAGCACCGCAATCGCCTGTGTGTTTATGGAGAACGGGCCAAGTACCGGAAACACCAGTACTTGGCCCGTTTTCTGCTCAGCCTTGCTCAGGCATGTAGGGCGTCGAGTTGATCAATTATGGTCTTCGAGATGCTCGCGATCTCTCCCACTCCATCAACTCGAATGAGCACGCCACGCTCTCCGTATACGTCAAGCAATGGCTTAGTCTCGTGTGCATACACATCTAGACGCTTGGCGATGACCTCAGGAGTGTCATCGGTACGTCCTTCAATCTTGGCGCGCTTCTCCATCCGCTCCATGAGCACAGTGCGGTCAGCATCCAAGGCTACGACGGCGCTCAGAGGCGTGTCCAAGTTCTGAAGCATAGCGTCAAGTGCCTCGACCTGGGAAGCAGAGCGAGGATAACCATCAAGAATCCAACCCTGTTTGGCATCGTCCATGCCCAAGCGGTCTTCGACGATCTTATTAGTCAGCTCGTCTGGAACTAGCTCACCCTTGTCGATGTAGCCTTGCGCTTCCTTACCCAGTGGCGTGCCATTCTTCAAGTTATAACGGAAGATGTCTCCGGTGGAAATGGCTGGAATGCCGTAATGTTCGGCCAGGAGAGCAGCCTGCGTGCCTTTTCCAACGCCTTGAGGACCCATAATCAGCAGTCGTTGTGCCATGATTCATCCTTTTCTTTATAGGTTAGTCAACAGATATATACAGATAATCCGGCTGGGCGATTGACGCTACAGCCGGATTAGAGTTCATAATTTACGAAAGTATTCGCTCGCGCGCAGGCGATTGAAACTTTCAGCCTTCCTTGTAATCGCCTTCCAGCAAGAAGCCGGTGTACTGGAACTGCTCGGTCTGTGCCTTCGCCTGACGCAAGGTATCGAGACCCACGCCAGCGATAATCAAAATTGTGGTACCGCCGAAGGGCAGCTTACCGCTAATCTGAAGCAGCATAATCAGTACGGTAGGAATCAGAGCCACGAAGAGCAAGTAGACAGCGCCTACCGTGTTCAGACGGTTCATCACATACGAAAGGTAACGGCTGGTAGCACGACCAGCACGAATGCCTGGGATGAAGCCGCCGTACTCTTTCATGTTGTCTGCAGTCTCATCAGGGTTGAAAGTGATGGACGTATAGAAGAAGCAGAAGAAGACAATCATCAAGGAGTAAAGGCAGATATACCAGACGCTGGTTGTGTTTGCCAAGTTAGTATTAATCCACTTGACCCAAGACTGATCGGACTTACCGAACTGCGAGACCAGAGTTGGAATAGCCAGAATAGACGAGGCGAAGATGGGAGGAATAACACCTGACATATTGACCTTGAGCGGCAGGTAGGTTGAAGAGCCGCCATACATCTTGCGACCAATCATGCGGCGAGTGTACTGCACCGGAATACGGCGCTGCGAGAGCTCAACGTAGTTGACGAAGATAAGAATAACCAGTAGGACTGCCACGACGATGCCGAACTTCTTCCAGTCGCCATCCTTGCCGTTGGTGCCCCAACCGATGTTCCAGAGCTGAGGCAAGAAGCCGGAGCAAATGGAAGTGAAAATCAGGACCGACATACCGTTGCCGATGCCCTTTTCAGTGATAAGCTCGGCCATCCACATGATCAGACCTGTACCACCAGTCATGACTAGAATCATCACGATGAAGTTCCAGACAGAACCGTCGGGGATAACCTTCTCTTGGCAGGCATTGTTAAATAGTGCGCCAGAGCGAGCGGTAACCAAAATAGTCGTGGACTGCAAAATAGCAAGTCCTATGGTCAGGTAACGAGTGTACTCAGTGAGCTTAGCCTCGCCTGACTGACCTTCCTTGTGGAGAGCCTCAAAGCGAGGAATAACCACTCGCAGCAGCTGCACCACGATGGATGCCGTAATATACGGCATAATACCCAAAGCGAAGATAGACAGCTGTAAGAGAGCACCACCGGAGAAGAGATTAACCAGCCCTATGAAGTCCTCGTTGCCAGCAGAGGTTAAGCACTGCTGCACTGCTGGATAATCTACCCCTGGCGTAGGTATGAAAGAACCTATGCGGTAGATAATAATGATACCAAAGACGAAGAAGATCTTCTTCCGCAACTCTTTGGTTTTGAAGGCCTGGATTAACGTCCTCACCTGGATTCCTCCCTAACAGCGCATCGGCTCACCCCATGCCGCGCTAACAACTTCCTGTGTCATCATATCGGATGCACCGGTCAATGCATGAATACACAAATGCAATCGGCTCCCGCCCGTACTGACGGGGAGAGCCGATTACTATTGCTGTACTTCTAGATCAGCCCCAGTGTAATCAGTCCTCAGAGACCGACCCACCTGCGGCTTCAATCTTGGTGCGTGCCGATGACGAAACCTTGACACCCTTGAGTGTGAAGGCTGCCTGTGCATCGCCCTCGCCCAGTACCTTCACCGGGTAGCCAGAGCGCACAGCGCCCTTGGAGGACAGATTCTCAGCAGTAATCTCGCCGCCCTCGGGGAAGAGCTCGGAGAGCCGACCCACGTTGACGACCTGATATTCCTTCTTGAAGGGGCTCTTGAAGCCACGCAGCTTGGGCAGACGCATGTAGAGCGGCAGCTGACCACCCTCGAAACCAGGACGTACCTGGTACCGTGCCTTCGTACCCTTCATACCGCGGCCCGAGGTCTTACCCTTGGAACCTTCACCACGGCCCACGCGAATACGATCGCGGTTGGCACCTGGTGCCGGACGCAGATCGTGCATACGCAGGATGTTGGTCTCTTCGGTCTCAGCGGAGTTCTTGGTAGCCATAATTAGTCTGCCTCCTCAACAGTGACCAAGTGACGAACCTTGTCGATCATGCCCCGGTATACAGGAGTGTCGTCGATAACGACAGTCTGACCGATCTTGCGCAGTCCGAGGGACTGTGCGTTCACCTTCTGGCGTTCAGTCTGGTTTGCGAAGCCCTTAACCAGCGTAATTTTCAGCTGCTTGCTCATCACTCACCATCCTTCTGGTCAGAAGTTGCCTTAGCCTTGGCTTCTTCGCGGGCCTTGCGAGCCTCAGCGATGCCTGCGGCGCGAGACTTCAGCAAGGAGTCGGGAGCGACCTCTTCCAAAGTCAGACCACGACGTGCTGCGATCTCTTCGGGCTCTTCGAGAGCCTTCAAGCCTGCAACAGTTGCACGCACTACGTTGACAGCGGTGGCCGAGCCCATGGACTTGGTCAAGATGTCGGTAATGCCTGCGCACTCCATGACTGCACGCACCGCGCCACCGGCGATTACACCGGTACCGGGAGCTGCGGGCCTCAGGAGCACCGTGCCGGCTGCATCGTGACCGATTACCGGGTGGGTAATGGTGCCGCGGATGCGGGGAACGGTGAACATGTGCTTCTTAGCGTCCAGCTGGCCCTTTGCAATTGCTGCGGGGACCTCACGGGACTTGCCGTAGCCTACGCCCACGGTGCCCTTACCATCGCCTACGACTACGAGAGCCGCGAAGCTGAAAGTACGGCCACCCTTGTGGACCTTGGAGACACGGTTGATGGTGACAACCTTGTCGAGCAGTTCGTCACCATGGTTTTCGTCACGACCACGACGGCCACGACGCTCACCACGACGGCCTTCTCCACGACGGCCATCACCACGGCCACCGCGGCGGCCGCGACGCTCATCATTGTTGCCCCCGTTGCTGGACTCGCTCGACTGAGCAGTCTGTGCTTCTTCAGCCACTTGGGTTTCCTTTGTCGTCTCGTTATCGCTCACAGTGCCAAACCTCCCTCACGGGCGCCTTCTGCAACCGCTGCGACGCGGCCGTGGTACCGGTTACCACCGCGGTCAAAGACCACGCTAGTAATGCCAGCATCCTTAGCCTTCTTGGCGACCAGTTCGCCAACTTTACGAGCGGCATCAGTCTTATTGCCTTCAACCTTGGGGAAGTCACCAGCCAGAGTCGAGGCGCTTACCAGCGTCAGACCCTTGGTGTCATCCACAATCTGAGCAATCATGTTGCGATTGCTGCGGGTAACGACCAAACGTGGACGCTCAGCAGTGCCTTGAATGCGCTTGCGCAGGCGGGCGTGACGGCGCAGGCGGGCAACCTTCTTGCCTTTACCGCGAATTGCGACGCTCATATCACTTACCAGCCTTTCCTGCCTTGCGTAGGATGTGCTCATCCTGATACTTAATGCCCTTGCCCTTGTAGGGTTCTGGAGCACGAAGCCTGCGAATGTTTGCAGCCGCTTGACCGACCTGTTGCTTGTTGGTGCCGTGCACAATGATTTCATTGGCATTAGGCAGTTCGTAGGTGATGCCCTCAGGAGGCTCCACCGTAATCGTGTGAGAGTAGCCCAAGGAGAGCTCAAGGCCCTTGCCCTTGGCTGCGGCACGGTAACCCGTACCAACAATCATCAAGTGCTTCGAGAAGCCCTTGGAGACACCCTCAACGATCGAAGCTACGATAGAACGGCTCAGACCGTGATCAGCGCGAGTTGGGCGCTCATCGTTAGCTGGAACCAGAACAATCTCGTTTTCTTCAACCTTGCCGCTAATGCACTCAGGCAGAGTGAAGGAATCAGTGCCCTTAGGGCCCTTGGCCGAAAAGACCTGTCCCTTGAAAGAGACCTCTACGCCCGCCGGAATGGCGACGGGGAGCTTACCAATATGCGATGCCATGTTCAGCTCTCCTTTCTCACCACACGTAGGCGACGATTTCGCCACCAATGCCCCGGTCGAGGCATTCCTTCTGAGTCATCAAGCCCGAGCTAGTCGAGATGATGGCTACACCCAAGCCGCCCAAAGGCATTGGCAGGGAGTCTGACTTTGCGTAACGACGCAGGCCAGGCTTAGAAACCCTCTTAATGCCCTCGAGGCTCTGCTCACCGTGAGAACCATACTTGAGAGTGATCTCAAGAGTCTGGCCCACGCGAGCTTCCTTAGCCGCGAAGTCAGCAATGTAGCCTTCACGCTTCAAAATCTGCGCGATAGCTGCCTTGAATTTGGAATACGGCATTTCCACGGTTTCGTGCTTTGCCGCACTCGCATTGCGCAGACGCGTAAGCATGTCTGCGATTGGATCTGTCATTGTCATGTGGGCTTATGCCCTTCCTCGCCGTGGTTTCCGTCGCCCGGCAGTTTCCTGCTCGGGCCACGGACCTTCAGCGTCGATATTTACCAACTGGATTTCGTAACTCCGGGCAACTCGCCTGCATGAGCCTTGTTGCGAAGGCAAATGCGGCATAGGCCGAACTTGCGATATACGGAATGAGGACGACCGCAGACCTGGCAACGTGTATAGCCACGCACCTTGAACTTAGGCTTGCGCGCCGCTTTATTCTTTAGAGCGGTTTTTGCCATTTCAGTTCTCCTTGAAGGGGAAGCCCAACTGCTTGAGCAGTGCGCTAGCTTCCTCATCGTTCTTGGTGGTGGTCACCACGGTGATGTCCATACCACGCTGATGATCGATGTCATCAGGGTCGATCTCATGGAAAACAACCTGCTCCGTGAGGCCGAAGTTGTAGTTACCCTGACCATCGAACTGCTTGCCGCTGATACCGCGGAAATCGCGGATACGTGGCAGCGCAAGGGTGAGCAGACGATCGAGGAACTCCCACATACGGGTGCCACGCAAGGTGACATACGCACCGATGGCCTGGCCCTCACGCAAGTGGAACTGAGCCACAGACTTCTTAGCCTTCGTTACCTTGGGCTTCTGGCCGGTGATTGCAGTCAAATCCTTGATTGCGCCCTCGATGAGCTTAGAATCTCGAGCTGCTGCGCCGACTCCCATGGAGACGACGACCTTCTCGATCTTCGGCACCTGCATTGGGTTAGAGAACTTAAATTCCTTCTCCAACTCGGGCACGATTTGCTCGATGTACTTCTGCCTCAAACGAGGGACTGCCGGTGCTTCAACGGTTGTATCGCTCATGACAGCTCCTTGCCTGACTTCTTGGCGACGCGCGTGCGAACAAGCTTAATCTTGCCTTCGCGTGCCTCCTCCTTGACCACAACACCAATGCGGGTGGCCTGCTTGGTCTCAGGATCAATCACCATTACGTTAGAACGGTGGATTGGTGCCTCAACCGAAACAATGCCGGACTGCTGGCCCTGCTGTGCGGCCTTCATGTGCTTCTTGACGATTTGCACGCCCTCAACGATCAGACGGTCGTTAGGCAGAATCTTAGTGACTTTGCCCTCCTTACCGCGATCCTTGCCGCGGATGACCTTGACCTGGTCGCCGGTCTTAATCTTGGCTACCATCTCAGATCACCTCCGGTGCGAGAGATACGATCTTCATGAAGCGCTTGTCGCGCAATTCACGTCCGACCGGCCCGAAAATACGGGTGCCGCGGGGCTCACGCCCGTTGCCCAAAAGGACAGCAGCATTCTCGTCAAACTTGATATAGGAGCCATCTGGACGACGACGCTCCTTTGTAGTACGGACGACGACGGCCTTAACGACCTCGCCTTTCTTGACCGACCCGCCGGGGATTGCATCCTTGACGGAGGCGACAATGACATCGCCGATGCCGGCATAGCGTCGCTTCGACCCGCCGAGCACGCGGATAGCTAAGATTTCCTTAGCACCCGTGTTGTCAGCGACGCGAAGTCGCGATTCCTGCTGAATCATTGATTCTCCTTAGCCGAGCTGGTTCTCCGCATGCACCATACTCCCTACCGGGGACGGTGCATGCGAAGCCTTGCCGAACTTGTTACTTTGCGCGTTCTACAATCTCTTGTAAACGCCAGCGCTTGGTCTTGCTCAGAGGCCGAGTCTCCATGATGGAGACAAAGTCTCCGACGTGAGCCTCGTTGAGCTCATCGTGAGCCTTGACCGTACGGTTTGAACGAACAACCTTACCGTAAAGGGGGTGAGTCGAACGCTGTTCAATCTCGACAGCGATGGTCTTATCCATCGCGTCGGAGACGACGTAGCCACGACGAACCTTACGGAAGTTGCGCTCCTGCTCTTCAGCCATGCTTACTTCTCCTCAGCTTCGCTCTTGCTGCTGTCTGCACCTTCGGGCGCCTGGCTCATGCCGAGCTCGCGTTCGCGCAGGACGGTGTACATCCTGGCGATGTCGTGCTTGACAGCCTTGAGACGAGAGGTGTTCTCGAGCTGACCGGTTGCAGCCTGGAAGCGCAGGTTAAACAGCTCTTCCTTGGACTTCTTGAGGAAGTCCTCAATTTCTGCATCAGTCTTCTCGTTCAGACTCTTGATTGAATATTCGGCTGTTCCGACTGTCATCAGATGTCACCGCCTTCGCGCGCAATAATCCTGCACTTCATAGGAAGCTTGTCGATTGCGCGGCGCAGAGCCTCGCGAGCGACGTCTTCACTCACACCACCGATTTCGAAAAGCACACGGCCGGGGTGAATGTTAGCAACCCAGAACTCAGGAGCTCCCTTACCGGAACCCATTCGAGATCCGAGAGCGTGCTTAGTCAGCGGGCGATCAGGGAAGACCGTAATCCACACACGACCACCGCGCTTGATGTAACGAGTCATGGCGATACGAGCAGCCTCAATCTGACGGTTAGTCAGATATGTCGGGGCCAGCGCCTGAATGCCAAAATCGCCGAAAGCGATCTCATTGCCGCCCTTAGACATGCCCCTACGCGTGGGACGATGCTGCTTGCGGTAGTTAACCCTCTTTGGGATAAGCACAGCTCACTCCTTTGCTTCCGTTGCGACCGGAGCCGTAGCCTCGGTCAATGCGGCCTCAGCTGGCGGCGTGGCTACGCCACTGTTCGCCTGCTCCTCGGCCTGACGCTGACGCGTACGACCTTCGGAGGGGCGAGCACCCCTGCGGGGACGGCGATCGGAACCACGGCGGCCGCGGTTACCCTGCTGGGCCTGCTGCTCGTCGAACTCACGCTCGGTCATGTCTCCCTTGTAAATCCACACCTTTACGCCAATACGGCCGTAAGTAGTGCGAGCTTCAAAGAAGCCATAGTCAATCAGTGCACGCAGCGTCTGCAGCGGCACGCGACCTTCGCGGTAGAACTCAGAACGGCTCATTTCCGCTCCGCCAAGACGGCCGGACAGCTTGATGCGGATACCCTTGGCACCGGCCCTCATAGCGTCCTGCTCAGCCTTACGCATTGCGCGGCGGAAGGTGACGCGGTTGGTCAGCTGCTCAGCAATTCCCTGAGCGACCAACTGAGCGTCGATAGCAGCGTTCTTCACCTCGAAGATGTTGAGCTGTACCTGCTTGCCAGTGATCTTCTCCAGCTTGGCACGCACTCGCTCGGCTTCCGCGCCACGACGTCCAATAACAATGCCTGGACGGGCAGTGTGGATGTCAACGCGGACGCGATCACGGGTGCGCTCGATGATGATCTTGGAAACGCCTGCGCGCTCCAAGTCTTTGTTCATCTCCTTGCGGATCTTGTCGTCCTCGAGCACGAAGTCGCGGTAACGCTCTCCCTGCTTCTGAGAGTCAGAGAACCACTTGCTGCGGTGCTCTTCGGTAATGCCGAGTCGGTACCCAAACGGGTTAATTTTCTGTCCCATTATCGGGCTCCTTCCTTGTCGGCCACGACAACCGTGATATGGCTGGTGCGCTTGTTGATACGAGCTGCACGACCCTGAGCACGGGGACGGAACCGCTTCATGGTTACGCCTTCGTCTACATAGGTCTCAGTAATCACCAAGTCGTTCTCGCGGAAAGGCTCATTGGCCTTATCTGCTTTGACACGAGCATTGGCGATGGCACTCTCCAAGACCTTGCGAACCGGAACGGCTGCATCCTGAGGAGCGAACTTTAGGATAGTCACGGCTTCAGTCGCACGCTTGCCTCGGATGAGGTTGACGACGCGGCGAGCCTTGCGCGGCGTCACGCGTACGTGACGGGCAATTGCTTTAGCTTCCATGTGTCTTTCTCTTCCTCGCCTTTAGCGGCGTGCTTTCTTGTCATCCTTCACGTGACCCTTGAAGGTACGCGTGGGGGCGAACTCACCGAGCTTGTGGCCAACCATAGCTTCAGTCACGAAAACTGGAACATGCTTGCGACCATCGTGCACAGCGAATGTGTGACCGATAAAGTCCGGGGTGATCATCGAACGGCGCGACCAAGTCTTAATGACTTCATGCGTGCCCTTCTCATTTTGCGCGTCGACTTTCTTCTGCAAGTGGGCGTCGACGAATGGGCCCTTCTTGATGCTACGAGTCATCTTTTCGACACTCCCTTACTTGCGGTTCTTACCATTGGGGCGGCGGCGCACAATCATCTTGTTCGAAGCCTTCTTCGGACGACGAGTACGAACCTCTCCCTTGCCCCACGGAGACACTGGCGGTTTGCCACCGCGCGTACGTCCACCATGCGGATGATCGACCGGGTTCATGGACTCACCACGAGTGTGGGGCCGCTTGCCAAGCCAACGGGCACGTCCTGCCTTACCGAGCTCAATGTTGGCATGCTCGGAGTTACCGACCTCACCAACCGTTGCACGGCAACGAGCGTCGACGTTGCGAATTTCGCCCGAGGGCATACGCAGCTGAGCGTAAGCGCCATCCTTAGCAACCAGCTGTACGCCGGCGCCTGCGGAACGAGCAATCTTTGCACCACCCAAGGGACGCAGCTCAATCGCGTGCACAATGGTACCAGTGGGGATGTTGCTCAGAGGCAGGTTGTTGCCAGGCTTAATATCAGCCTGAGGACCAGTCTCGATAACATCGCCCTGCTTGACACCTTCAGGAGCAACGATGTAGCGCTTCTCACCATCTGCGAAGTGCAGGAGGGCAATGCGAGCGGAACGGTTGGGATCGTACTCGATCTCAGCAACCTTTGCTGGCACGCCATCCTTGTCCCAACGACGGAAGTCGATAAGACGATACTGACGCTTGTGCCCACCACCGCGGTGGCGGCTGGTGATACGGCCGTAAGAGTTACGACCGCCAGTGCGGTTCTTCTTGCGAACCAACGACTTTTCGGGCTTGGAACGCGTAATCTCGGAGAAATCCGAAACAGAAGCGTTGCGACGGCCCGCGGTCGTCGGCTTATATGTACGGATAGCCATAATCTAGTTCTTCCTTAACTTTCTCGGCTAGCCTTCAGTTACCGAAGACATCGATTGACTGACCTTCAGCCACCGTAACGATGGCGCGCTTCTCGTTGACGCGACGGCCGTAGCCTGTGCGAGTACGAGTACGCTTGCCCTGGCGGTTGAGGGTGTTGACCGAAGTCACCTTCACGTTGAAGATCTGCTCAATGGCCTGCTTGATAGCAACCTTGTTGGAATCAGGATCAACCACGAAAGTGTACTGGCCGCGATCCGAGTTGGTATAACTCTTCTCGGAAACGACCGGCTTGATGATGATGTCGTGTGCTGGCTTGTGAATAGCTACCATGTAAATCAGGCCTCCTTCGCAGTCTCAGCCTTGGCCGCATTCTTCGCCTCAATGAAAGCGTTGAAGCCTTCCTTGGTGAAGACGACGTCCTCAGCAGTGACCACATCATAGGTGTTCAACTGATCAGCGAAGATCGTGTGGACAGTAGGCAGATTCCTTACGGAGAGCCACTCGTTAATCTCGTCACGGGAGAAGACGATCGTGGTGAAACGCTCGGCAACTACCGGCACAAGAGCACCCATAGCACTCTTAGTGGAGGGCTGCTCACCGATACCGAAGTCGATGATGTGAGTACGGCCAGCGTTAGTGCGGTCGGACAGGACGTAGCGCAGAGCTGCGGCCTTCATCTTCTTGGGAGTCTTCTGTGAGTAGTCACGAGGGACGGGACCATGTGCCACGCCGCCGCCGGCCCACTGTGGAGAACGGATGGAGCCCTGACGAGCACGACCGGTGCCCTTCTGCTTCCAAGGCTTCCTACCGCCACCGGAGACCTCAGCGCGGGTCTTTGCCGAGTGAGTGCCTTGACGAGCAGCAGCCAGCTGACCCAGAACTACCTGGTGAATCAGCGGAATGTGATCGTGAACATCTTCTGCGGAAATGCCGAAGATATCAGCAGGTGCCTCAACGGAGCCAGCTGCCTTGCCCTTTGCATCAGTGATGTTCAAAGTTACGCTTGCCATAAGAATCAAGCTCCCTTCACTGCCGAGCGGACAACGACAATCGAGCCGCGAGGACCAGGAATGGCACCCTTAACTGCGATGATGCCGTTCTCAGTGTCTGCAGAGACAATCGTGAGGTTCTGCACGGTAGAAGTATCGTGGCCCATACGGCCAGCCATGCGCTTGCCCTTTAGAATGCGGCTCGGCGTAGCGCAAGCGCCCACGGAACCGGGGCGGCGCTCGTTTTTGTGAGAACCGTGGGTACGACGATAGGACTTGAAGCCCCAGCGCTTAATCGTACCGGCGAAGCCTTTACCCTTAGTGGTGCCCGTAACGTCTACTTCGCTGCCTTCAGGCAACAAATCAACGGCGAGTTCTTGGCCAGGCTCATACTTGTCGGCATCCTCAGTGCGCACCTCTACGAGGTGACGGCGAGGAGTGACACCGGCCTTAGCAAAGTGGCCAGCTAGAGGCTTAGTCACCTTAGTAGGGTCAATCTGACCGTAGCCAATCTGAACAGCCTTGTAGCCGTCAGTGTCTTCAGTCTTGACCGCTGTTACAACGTTGGTCGAAACATCAACCAGCGTTACGGGGACGAAGAAGCCGTTCTCGTCCCATACTTGCGACATACCAAGCTTGCGGCCCAGCAGTGCAGTAGTGTTTTTCTGCTCTCGAGTCATGCGGTTCCCTCCTCCCTTACAGCTTGATTTCGATGTTGACGTCTGCAGGCAGATCGATATGCATCAAGGAATCCACTGCCTTAGGAGTGGGGTCCACGATGTCAATGAGGCGCTTGTGCGTCCGCATCTCGAAGTGCTCGCGAGAGTCCTTGTACTTGTGAGGAGAACGGATGACAACATACACGTTCTTCTCTGTCGGTAGCGGAACGGGGCCAACAACTGTTGCGCCCGCGTTCGTCACCGTCTCGACGATTTTCTTCGCCGATTGGTCGATGACCTCATGGTCATAGGACTTAAGCCTGATGCGGATTTTCTGTCCCGCCATTGCCGTCCGCCCTTTCTAGCGATGAGTTAACTGTTTACCAACCTGCATTCAGGGCATCGGCGCTTATGGCTCAACGGACACTACGCCCGCTCAACCAATCCACATCAATGCGCGGACACAAGAGCAACTGGGAAGAAACTCTTGCGCTACGCTCGCTATTTTGATTACAAAGTGCGAGCCCCAAAAGAGGCAACTGTACAATTAAAGCACGAGGGGGGCCCTAGCATAATCCGGGCGTGTCGTTGATATATAGGTCCGCAAACGTCAAGAGCCCCAAGCCTTAACGACCCTTATTCACTGGTCGCCAGCTTGGAGCTCTTGCTGAGTGGTTTCATCACCTGTTTTTCAGTTCACATGGCCTTCGAACAGGTGGGCTCGCTACTTGCCTCGCTGCGATGCTTCCTCAGTTGCAGCCTCACCCTGACGCGCTACGCGACGGATATGGGCTTCTTCCTGAGTAATGCCGTAATAAGCAGCAATTGCAATATCTTTCATATCTTCGATCTGAGGCACACGCGGATTGGCTGGGGTGCACTGATCCTCGTAAGCGCGAGTACCAATCTGATCGAGAATGCTCCAGAAGTAATCCTCGTCGACACCGGCAGCCTGGAAGGTGGAATCCATGCCCAGCTTGTTGTCACGATAATCTTCCAAAGCCTGAGCGTACTTTTCGACTGCCTCAGCGGGGGAAGAGGACTTGATGCCCAGCTCTTTTGCCAATTCCTGGTAGCGCTCAGCAGCGATATATTCGCTGTACTTGGGCCAAGACGTCGACTCCTGTGGAACCTGACCGTTGTAGCGGACCACGTACGGCAGCAAGATAGCATTCGTACGTCCGTGAATCAGGTGGCATAGAGCGCCGATAGTGTGGGCCATGCCGTGGCACATGCCCAAGAAGCCTGAGCCGAAAGCCATGCCGGCCATCGTAGCTGCGTTGTGCATTTTGGCCTGGGCATGAATCTTTGCCTCACCCGGCTCCTCATTGACCGAAGGAGCCAAGTTATCCCAAATGAGCTTGGCAGCATGCAGGGCCATAGCGTCTGTGTAGTCGTTGGCATACACCGATACAAAGGCCTCAGTGGCGTGTGTCAAAGCATCGAAGCCAGAATCGCAAGCCAGAGACTTCGGCTGCGTACGGGCCAAAACTGGGTCGACGATAGCCACTGTAGGAGTGAGCGCATAGTCGGTAATGGGGTACTTGTAGCCGGTCTTGTGGTCGGTGATGACAGCGAATGGCGTGACTTCCGAGCCCGTTCCCGAAGAGGTAGGAATGCAGACCAGCTTGGCCTTCTCCCCCAGCGGCGGAATCTTGAAGGCGCGCTTGCGGATGTCGAAGAACTTCTCGCGCACATCGGAGAAGGAGATTTCTGGGTGCTCATAGAGCAGCCACATAATCTTGGCAGCGTCCATAGGAGAACCGCCGCCTACCGCGATAATGGTGTCGGGCTTGAACTCCTCGCGCATCATTTGAGCGCCGCGCTCCACAGTCTCCACGCTGGGCTCAGGCTCAACGTAGTCGATAGTGCGGAAGGTGACAGCATCCGGGCGAAGACGCAGCTGGTCGATAATCTTGTCGACAACACCCAACTGCTCCATGACCTTGTCGCAGACGATGACGGCACGATGAATGCCTGACATATCACGCAAATACTTAATAGCATTCGGCTCGAAGTAAGTCTTAGATGGCACCTTGAACCACTGCATGTTGTTGTTCCTCCGCGCAATCCGCTTGACGTTAATGAGGTTGACCGCTTGGACGTTGCCCGATACGGAATTGCCGCCGTAGGAGCCGCAGCCCAAGGTCAGTGAGGGGGCGATGGAGTTGTAGATATCTCCGATACCGCCCAAGGAGGAAGGCTGGTTCCAAATGATGCGGCAGGCGTGCATACGCAAGCCGTACTCGCGCACCAGCTCTTCGTTGTCTGTGTGGATAGACGCCGTGTGGCCAGCACCATGAACGAGCATCTGCTCGCACATCTTGAAGGCCTGTTCCTTATCGTTGGCGCCAAGCACAGCCTGAACGGGAGCCAGCTTCTCCATCGTGAGAGGCTCCATCTCGCCCACTTCCTTGCACTCAGCAGCAAGAAGGGTGGCATCCTCAGGAATCTCAAAACCGGCCTCGCGGGCGATGTATTGAGGAGACTTGCCCGGCACCGTGGAATTGAGCTTAGGAGCAGGAGCACCTTCGCTGGCGTAAGCAGTCACGCCGAACATGTACTGCTCAAGCAAAGCCTTTTCTTGGGCGTTAACGAAGTAGGCTTTGCGGCGCTTCATCTCTGCAACTAGGCGATCGTAGATGTCCTTGTGGGCAATGATGGCCTGCTCGGTGGCGCAAATCATGCCGTAATCGAAGTGCTTGGAGAGCACCAAATCGTTGACTGCACGAGTCACATTCACGTCTTTATCGACGTATGCAGGAGCATTGCCGGCACCGACACCGAGGGCGGGCTTACCGGAAGAATAAGCGGCCTTGACCATGCCGGGGCCACCGGTGGCAAGAATCGTTGCCACGCCCGGATGCTGCATAAGAGCGCCCGTTGCCTCAATAGATGGATGCTCAATCCACTGAATGCAATCCTTGGGAGCACCTGCTTCGATAGCGGCGTCGCGCACAATGCGAGCAGCCTCAGCAGAGCACTTCTGAGCGAAGGGGTGGAAGCCGAATACGATTGGGCAGCGGGTCTTCAAAGCAATGAGCGACTTAAAAATGGCCGTTGAAGTGGGGTTGGTAACTGGCGTAACGCCTGCAACAACGCCTACTGGCTCAGCGATCTCAATGATGCCGTCTACATCGTTCTCGTTAATGATGCCGACCGTGCGCTGGTGCGAGAGGTGGTTGGTGACATGCTCGCAGGCAAAGATGTTCTTAGTAGCCTTGTCTTCAACCAAGCCACGGCCGGTCTCTTCAACAGCCATCTTTGCCAGTACTAAGTGCTTATTGAGAGCCGCGATTGAAGCCTTTGCCACGATGCGGTCTACTTGCTCTTGATCAAGTTTCTCAAATTCAACCAGAGCCGATTGAGCTCGGGTTACCAGATTGTCGACTTCAGCCTCAGCGCTTACCTTGGCCTGCTCGTCGCTCTGCGTCGTCGATGATTTTTTCTGTGCCGAAACCACGGCCCCTCCTTCAACAGCATGCCTTGCGCCTGCCCTAGGGTTCAACCCCCGTATAGGATGCGGCGCCTCTGTCTCAATCGAATACTTCTGACACATAATGTGACCAGTTTCACAATTTACCGGTAGGGCACTACCTTCTTCGCTCTCAGCAGCCCAAGTTCACTTCTCCGGCGTGTCGCGAGTGCAATTGTTACCTTTGTGCTCATATAACGGTAAACAGTGTTTGTTTATTCTTGGGCTCTTCAACCGTGCCTAACGGTTTTTGAAATAGCGGAAGAGCTGAGACTGACGAATAGATAGAGCCGCACCTAAGGCACCGATTAGAGTGCCAGCTAGCAAACCCACAGGCGAGCGTAGAGCAGTAAGCACTATCAACTCTTGGTCAGCGGGCGCTGTGAGATAGACCAAGGCAACTAGCCCGCCGACTGCGGCCGCCGTTCCCAACAAAAGCCAAATCACAGTTTCCAATGCCACAGTCAGGAGTTGAGAACCTTTATCTTGCCCAGAATGAAGCGCTCCGGCATATTCTAAACGGCGACGAATTACTGACCACACTCCCATGAAAATACCCACAACAACAGCCAGGTAAGGCATCCATCGAGTAAGCCTTGCTCGATAGGAGGCAAGCCCGTCATAATGCGAGTCAAAACCTTTATTCAAAAGGGTAGTTGCGGCACCTTTACTATCAGCTCCGCCCACTGGTTGCGCCACCTTCATCAGCGCATCCAAATCTGGGGAAAGCGGCCATTGTTGCGCCCAGCACTCTTGGAAGCTGCCATCTGATGCCGCAACCGGCGTTACCAGCGCGTATGCCAACCGAGTATCGCGCCCATCATTGGGCCAGTCAAAAATGCCAGCAATATGAGCATCACCGTGGTCTGTAGGCAATACCGAACCAACATTCAAGCCAAAATCACGAGCTAGGTCGCTCGAAACCCAAGTGCCGGAAGGATCTACCTTTACAGATGGATCAGTCGAAAGGATAGAAAGCAGACCCGACGTAATCTGGAAGGAAGCAAGGTCCATACCCGGCGTAGCCAGAGGAGTTATTTGAGGACCTTTACGGAAAGCTCCCGAAGAAGAGGGGCCACCGCTAGCTTGTGTGAGGCGTTCGCATGTCACCCCATCCACGTGCTCCCCCAATAGCATTTTCACATCAGCATGAGCCTGAACACGGGTCCGAGCTTGGTTCTGCAAGGTTGAGATAGTTGCTGCTTCGTAGCCACCCATAAGCAAACCTAAAACAGCGGTAATGACCACCATCAAAGCCAGCTTGGCAGTGCCGCAAGTTAAGTTTCGCCAAGCTTCAGAACATATAGAGGACAATCTCATGTTTGCCTCCCATTGCCTTCAGCCGCGACAGTTGGCAGTTCAGATATGGTTACTTGGCTAGTGTCATCGCACAGCTCCACAGCCATTGCCCCAGGTTGTTTAGCCTCGTTTGGAGCATAGTCAGCAAGGTCAATGGCGCTCTGGCAGGCATCGCGAGTATCTTCATCGTGCGTAGCCACAACGACAGCCATACCTTGCCCTGCTAAATTACCTAGCACACGGCTTATCGAATGCGCAGTGCGAGTATCAAGCTGAGCTGTCGGTTCGTCTACCAGCAAAAGGTCAGGGCGAGAGCAGACCGCACGCGCGAGCATAAGCCGCTGGGCTTCACCACCTGAGAGTGCCGAAAAAGGCCGCATAGCAGTCGCCTCTAAATCGAAGAGTCGCAAGGTCTCAACAGCGCGAATTTCCGCCTGCTTCCGCCGCTCTCCCTTAGCCAACAGAGGTAAGACTACATGGTCCAGAGCCGAGCGCTGAGCCACCCCGTAGGGGTTTTGAAAGACCCAACCAATTCGCCCAACTCCATCCAAGTTCACCACGCCCGCTGTCGGTGTCTGCCAACCTGCCAAAATTGACATGAGTGTAGATTTACCACAACCTGAAGGCCCGCAGACCGCCAAGGTTTGCCCGGACTCAACAGTGAAAGTTACATGCTCGAAAAGAGTATCGGTACCTGTGAAGCGGTGGCCTAAATCTTCTACGCTCACGAACATTTCACTTGCGCCAATCTTGCGCCTAAATCTACCTGTTGAATCTGAACTGATCCCTGCGCACTTTCCTCTTCCACCTGGACCAAGCTCACACCAAGCTCAGAACCAACAATTGAAACTTTTCTGCTTTTGCCTTCCGACACAATACAGCCCTTGCTCTCTTTAATACCTACAATGGCAGCGGCCGGCACTCGCAGCACCTCTACCGGCTGAGCAAACGCGAGAGAACCGTCTAAGCCAGCTTTCAGTTCCTCTGCCGTATATGCAGCGAACTCCGTTTTGGCAGCCACTCTGTTGCAAAAATCAGCATCTGTTGTTTCGATAGTTCCAGCCGGTAACTTGCCAGTCTCGCCAAAAATGGTTAACGTCTGCTCACGGTCAAGCGGCGGACCGTTCTTAATGGATAGCTTAAGAACAGAACCCGGAACCTCCGCAATAGGTGCCCCTGATTGAATCGCCATACCCGTTTGCTGCGCCCAGGAGGAAATATTAACTGCCGGCGCGGGTAGCCAGACCATGCTATCTACCGTGAAGTCACCTTCTGGCTTGAGCCCATTGTCTTTCAAAAGCTGATGCCAACCAGCTGCGGTAGCGGCCGTATACGAAGTGGAATAGTACGATGAAGAGTAACCGAGGCGAGACAGCTCAACATTGAGAGCCTTAACATCATTGCCTGTATCCCCAATTTTCAGCTCCCTGTATGGAGGCGTTTCTAAGGCGAGTGCCAGCACAGGCCTATCATTAACGCTAAAAGCTGTTTGCCCAGATTTCAAAGTCGAAGAAGTCGACAATGAAGTCAGCGTACCAGAGGTATTACTCACCAGCTCACGCTTGGCACTCATTTGTGGAATCACACTGACTTGCTTACGACCTTCGTAAGTCTGGCGAGCCACCGGTGCCGTATTCACACTCGACGGGGCGTCGAGAAGCTGCGGTGCCTTATCAGGCAACACAAGAGCACATACCCCCACACTCACAGCAGCAGTAACGACCACCGCCACCAACACCCACTGCCAGCCCACAGACCGAGCGCGCTGAATTTGCTGTTGTGGAACGGCGGAGTCCAACTGCTCTCTATCATCTGTAACCATATCGGCCCCTCTCCCCGCCGTCCCCCGTCAGACGTAACTACTTTTTGCTTAAATCATAGAGAAAGATATTGTTGGGCACAAAACAGTTCTGAACCGGACTACTGAATACATCTATTGTTGCATCTGGCCCTGAGCTAATATCTTTATTCAATTGTTGAAGACTATAATTCTTGGGAACTGCCCCCGACTTATGCAAGCAATCGAGTGCAGCTTCACGTGGATTTGAGTACAAATTGGGATTACCTACTTGCAACTCATATATATATGAGATTTCTGAACTATACTCACTTGAACATAGTTGAAAATCTTTTTGAATTTTGTCAGCTTCAGCCGGAGAGTCAGAAGGCACGTCATAAGTCTGGTCATAGATACCGTTACTAGTTTTTTCAAAGCTAATGTCGCCATGACCTTTTTCTGTAAAACACCGTTTGAACGAAGCCCAAGCGTTCTCATAGTCACCGGTACTTATAGAGCCTTGGCTAACTGCTTTCTCCAAAATCTGTTTTTGAAAGTCAGATGGATCAGTTTCATCTATCCTCTTCCTAGCTAAAACAGCTATCGAAGTTGCCATTTTCTCACCGGTACTTTGAAAGACACCTTGGAAGTTATCGTCAGAAGGCGAACCTGACTCTTGGGCCTTATCAGAACTGCCAACTTCCCCACCACATGCAGAAAGACAAAGTAGAAGAGCGCAACAAGTTACCAAAGAACGACTCATTAACTTTCTTCGCGCTTGTTGCATACCCACAGCTCATTTCCTTGCATCTAGCAGGTAAATACCGTTAGGCACTAAGCATTCCTGAACTGCATTATTCTTAATATCGAAGCTAGAGCCTTTGGAGCCCTTTACCTCGTTGTTAAAATCCTCTAGAGTATAATTCTTGGGTACGAGATTCATGTGATGCAGACAATCTACAGCAGCCTCTTCAGGAACCGAATATAGCTTAGGATTACCCACCTGCTTCTCATATACGTCAGCCACATCCGAAAAGTAGTCGAGGATACAGAAGCTGTAGGCATTGTCGTACAGTCCACCAGTTAAATTAGGCGTTTTTTCAGAATTAACGAAAATATCATAAATTCCATTGTCAGTTTTGTTATAGCTTAACTCAGGAAAACCCTTGTCTGACATACATCGTTTAAACATGCTCCAAGAATTCTCATAATCACCAGCAGGC